>NZ_JBPFDN010000012.1:0-113586 GCF_059414985.1 Arthrobacter sp. SAFR-044
CAAAACCGAAGGCCAATACGCAGCCACCGACGTCAAAGACCGCGCAACAGACGCCAAAGACAACATCCAAAACACCTAGTCCGCGTGGGTAACCACGGACTGCAGCAAAGCCGGCTCCGCATCATCTGGGGCCGGCTTTTCTGCTGCCCGGGCCGCACCCTCCCCGGTCGGCAGGGCGTGCGGCTAGCGCTTGCCCTTCTTCCGTGACCCCTTGCCGCGGCCCTTGTCCGGGTTCGGGGCGTAGCGCTGGGCCACCTTGGGTGCTTTCTTGGCGCCGGTGCCGCGGCGGTCCGGCTTGGGTTCCTTCTTCACCTTCTGCGGCTGGGCGGAGGGCTGCCGTGAACTCTGCGCGGTACGGCCGCGCACTACGCCAATGAATTCCTCCAGCACGTCGTCCGTGGCGTCCGTCGGCCAGGCCAGGGCAACTTCGGTCGCCTCCGCGCCCGTAAGCCGGCGTGCAACAGTGTCCTTGACGTTGAAGTGGCGCGCCACCGCCATGGGGAGGATCACCAGGCCGGCGCCTGCGGCAACCACCTGGAGTGCAGCCTCCGGCCCGCCCAACGCCGCAACATCCAGGAACGATTCCTCCGCGAGGTCGGCAAGCGGCACTTCCTCGAATACCGAAATCTCATGACCCTTCGGGGCCACCACCACCGGCTGTTCCTCGTACAACGGGATAACACTGAGGCCCTCCCGCTCGATGGGCAGGCGGACAAAGGCCATGTCTGCGCTGGCATCCCGCAGGCTCCCCAGCTGGCGGCCGTCGTCGACCATGAATGCCTGGAGGGGTATATGCGGCATCCGCTCCTCCCAGCGGCGGATCCACTTCCCGGGCGTAACCCCGGCCACGTACGCGATCCGCAGCACCCGCGGCGCCCCTTCCTCAGGGGCAGCGGGGGCGTCGGGGGTGGGGGTATTGTCGGCTGGCACGTCTTCACAGTACCTGCCGCCCGGATACCCTTGAAGCATGACCTCTGCAAACTCCCAGTCCATGAAGCCGGCCACTGTTGCCAAGAAACTTGGCATCTACCTCCCGGCCACGCCGCAGGAGTTCCAGGATTCAACCATCACCCGCGAGGAGTTCGCCGAACTCCAGGCCAACCCGCCGGAATGGCTGGCCGAACTGCGCCGCAACGGCCCGCACCCGCGCCCCGTGGTGGCCCAGAAGCTGAACGTGTCCATCAGCGGCCTGGCCCGGGCCGGCGTGGAGGAAGCGCTCACGACGGCGGAGATCACCGCGCTGCTGCAGGCTCCCCCGCAGTGGCTGGTCACCGAGCGGGCCACGCATGCCGCCGTCCGCGCCGAAGCCCAGCGGGTCAAGGACGAGGCCGCAAAGAAGCAGGCCAAGAAGGACCGCGCCCAGGCCAAGTAGCGCGGCCAGTTGTTTCAGAAGCGTGTTCGCCCGTCAGGTCCGTGAAGGCCCGGATGCGCGGACAAGCTTCCGTTGCATCCGGGGCAGTCAGTCCTGGTGAATCTGGACGTAGTTGCCGCAGCCGTCGTCGAACACGGCGCTGGTCCCGAACGGATCGGTGGTAGGCGGCGTCTTGAAGCTGACCCCGGCAGCCGTCAGCCGGTCGTACTCCGCCTGGACATCGGGGACCCCAAAGACGATGGCCGGGAGCCCGGCCTCCCGCACGGCGTTCATGTAGTTGGCGCCGATCGGGTTGTCGCTGGGTTCCAGGAGCAGCCCCACCGAACTGTCGTCCGCACCCGGATCCTTGATGATGTACAGGTTGTATTCAGGCATGGCCATGAGCGTGTCAAAGCCGAGCGTGCCGGTGTAGAAAGCGTGGGCGGCCGCCGGGTCCTGGACGTGGATGCTGCACATTTTGAGTCGCATGGTCCCACGGTACCCGTCAGGCCCCTTCCGAAGGCGTGAACGCAGTGTACGCCTCGAAGTCGCGGCCCCGCTTTTGTTCCGGTGTATCGGAAGCATAAGGATCCAGTCCCTGGCATTGACCCACCTGCTGGAAAACGGTGCAATGGAAGGACCAGCCGGTGCTTTCCGGCCGGGGCCAGTCGCGAATGGGTATGCGGGGCGCCGGAGGTGCGCAGATGTCAGTCATGGAATCCTTGGTGCAGGGACTGCTTCATGGTGCGGGTGCGGTCCTGTTATGCGGTCCGGTGCTGGTTGCCAGCGTAGCCGCCACAGTTTTTGTCGTCCGACGACGGTCCCTCGCTCCCAGCGGAACCTCACCCGAGCGGACGGACCAGCTGTTTTGGGACCTCTTCCTTGGTTCCTGCGTGGCCCTTCCCGCCCTTCTGATTCCGGCCCTGGTTTCACCGTGGGCGGGGCTGGTGCTGGCTGGGGCAGCTGTTGCTTCGGGCCTTGCGGCCTACCGGGGAAGCCCGAAGTTCCTGGCGTGGCGCTCTGGCCGCCGTGAACACCGGGAGCAGCTTTCCGCCCACCAGGCCGCGCGGATACAGCATGATGAGCTGATGGCGCGCTGGCGGCGCTACGAGCTGGATCCAGGCTGCAGCATCGACTACCCGGCGCTGACCGACGTGCGGCTGCCGGAAACGTCCGCGCTGATCAAGGCGATGCGGACCGCGGACCAGCTGCGGACAGCAGCGCACAAGGAGTACCCGGACGCCGTCGGAAGCCTCGCCGCATCGCTGGCAGCGGCGGAACGGGCGGCGGGGATTCCGGGCGCCCTGCAGGCGAAGCAGGCCGGCTGAGGTTAACCGGTGTGTCGCAGGGGTTGGATCGCTCCCGAGGCCCGGCGATAGCATCCCAAGATGAAGCCTGAGGAACTGCCTGTCCATGACGAGTACGGCCGGCTGCTGGAGGACCGGGGAGTCTGGCGCCAGGCCACCACGCTGGAGGCTGCCGGCGAGTTGACGGCCCGGTGGCTGGAAGGCGGGAACTCGTACCAGCCGGGACATTTTGCTGCCGCGTTCGACGCCGAGACCGGACCAATTGCCGCGGCGCTGGCGGAGCTGAACCGCCACGGGCTGTTCACCAAGGAGTCCCAGCCGGGCATTTTGGCCGATGGCGCCGCGCAGCGGCAGTACGTCACCGGCTTCTGCAGTGCCGAAACCGCGCGCGGACTGCTGGCACTTTCCACCCGGACCGAACTGGTGACCGTGGCCCATGCTCCCGGCGAGGCAAGCAGCGCCGCCATTCCCGTGACCCTCGCCGGAACGGAGATCGCCACGGTGCTCGGCTCCAGCGAAAACCCTGTCGAGGAAGCCCAGATCCAGGACTGGGCCGGCGAGACCAACGATGCGCTGGCCCTCCTGCTCGCAGATTCCTGGTACGTGGAGATCCTGGATCCCGCATGGGGACGCAATGACATGCTGCTGCCGGCAGTCCTGGAGACATTGGAAGGGGCGGAGCAGCAGTAGCCGCCCCTCCCCTTTCCCAAGAACCCCGGTTACAGCTCCACCGTCCCGCTTTCGCCTACACTCATCCGGTCGTGGGTGACCTTCGACTTGATCCACTGAAGCACCGTGGCAGCGGTGCCGCCCGGGCTGGTCCAGTACTCCGCGGAATCTGAATCGACGCGCAGCAGGCACACCTCAGGCGTGTCCGGGCCGTCCGGGAACCACGCCTCGACCACCTGGTTCCAAAGTTCGTGGATCTTGGCCCGGTCCGTGACCACTTCCGCAGTTCCGGCCACGGAAACCCATTCGGTGTTCTTGCCAAAGGCGACGTTGACGCGCGGATCGGCCCGGACGTGCGCAACCTGCGAAGTGCCAAGGCCCGTGAAGAACCACATGTCGCCGTCGTCCTTAACCTCCTGGACCGCCAGCGGCCGGCTGACGAGGGCGCCTGCTTCGTTGATGGTGGTGACCATTCCGATCTTGGAATCGTTGATGATCTCAGTAACCTTGCTGATGCTCTGGGCGTCTGTCATGCCTCACCTCGTTCGTCGAAAAGCCGGGGACGCTCCCCGCCGCCAGCCTATTAGTAAGCATGCTTATTTACCAGCCGGATGCCACCGGGACCTTGGCAACTTCGGCGATGCGCGCCGCGGTGATGCGGCCCATGCGGATGGCCCCGTCCACGTGCTGGTAGCCTTCCGCGGCGAGGTCCGACGAGGACCAGTAGATGGGGCCGACGGGGGCGTGCTGGTCCTTGCCGTAGCGGTGCAGGCCCCCAAGGTCATAGCTGGCGGCGTAGGCGCCACGGGTCCATTCTTCGGAGCCCCAGTCGGACTCGTAATAGACCTCAGGGGTGAGGGCCTCGTCACCGAGGTAACCCGCGATGGATTCCAGGATGGCCTTCCTGCGGTCCTCCGCACCCAACTCGAAAACGGCGTCGGCCTTTTCATCGGACACGAACCCCACCAGGGTGCCCCGCGGGTCGCCGTGGTTCGTATTGTCGTACACCTCCTGGACCAGGGCATCCGCGCCAAAGCCGGTGCCGGAGAGCCCCTTGTCCCGCCAGAACGGGGTGCTGTAGACGGCATGCACCTTGATGACCAGGCCCAGGGATTGATGCTGGTGCATCTGGTGCTGCCGGCGCGGCAGCGGCGGGTTGAAGGAGACGCGGGAGTAAAGGTTGGGCGGCACGGCCATGACCACAAAGCGGGCGTTCACTGTGGCGCGCTCCGAAACAACGGTCACGCGATGGCCGCCGTCCGCATCCGGCTCCCAGTTGATGGTGCGCACCGGCGTGTTAAGGACGACGTCGTCACCCAGCTCCTGTGCCTGCAGCAGTGATACCTGCTGCATCCCACCCACCACGCGGCGGTCCAGGATGAAGTCCTCGTCCGTCAGGTGGGTGAAGGAGCCGGCAGAAGCTGCCATCAGGACGGCCTGCAGGGCGGAGAAGGAGTGCGCGGGCTTGGTGAGCATGCCGCCGGCGATGAAGAGGCCGATGTTCCTGCACGCCTCCTCGTTGGCGGAATTCTGCCGCAGCCAGTGGTGGAAGGAGATGGTGTCCAGCTCACGGGCTTTCGGGTGGGCCCAGGGTTCAGTGGGTCCAATCTCTGCGGCAAGTCCGTCCAGGAGGGCCACCAGGCGGCCCATTTCGACGGCGGTGTCCGGGTCCACCGGGAAGGTGTCGCCTGCGTACCGCACGGGCGCACCGTCGGCTCCAATGTAGATGGACTCCCCTTCGCGGTAGCGCGGGTAGGTTTCCAGGTCCAGTTCCTGGAGCAGTTCCAGGAGGGCTGTCTGGTCCGGCGAGACCCACTGGCCGCCGATTTCGAGCATGGCACCGTCCACGGTGTCGGTCCAGGTGCGGCCGCCCACGCGGTCGCGGGCCTCGAGCACGGCGACGGTGAGGCCGGCCTTCTTCAGTTCACGGGCGGCGGTGAGTCCGGACGGCCCGGCTCCAACGACCACGACGTCGCGGTTCAGGTTAAGCATGATGTCCTCTCTGCGGCCCTTGGTGACGGGGACCACTAAATGAATGCCATTCATTTAGCTAGAACTATAGCCGGTACCTGCCGGGAGCGGAAGTGCTGGATGGAATAATGCTTGGGACACCGACGAAAGGGCAGCAATGCCGGCAGTATCAGCCGCACAGGGGCGCTCCGCCAGCAATGGCGGCGCACAGAGGAGGCGGGCAGGCCGGCCGTCGGCTGCAGTGCTGGACAAGGCGGGCATTACGGCAGCGGCCCTGGAACTGGTGAGCCGGAAAGGTTATGACGGCCTGACCATGGCGGCGCTGGCCAAGGTGCTCGACGTGGCACCTTCCGCCCTTTACAACCATGTGAAATCAAAACAGGACGTACTGCTCCTGGTCGAGGACCACCTGATGTCACTGGTGGACGTCTCAGGTTTCGGGGGCGGCAGCTGGGAAGACGCCGTCCGCACCTGGGCGTGGAGCTACCGGGATGTCTTCGCCGAACACACCCCGCTCATTCCCGTCATCGCAGTCCTGCCAGTGACGGACGCTCCCCAGACCCTTGCTATGTATGAAACCGTCAGCAAGGGATTTTCCGACGCCGGGTTTCCCCAGGAGCGCATCGTCCCCGCCATCGTGGCACTGGAATCGTTCATCTTCGGCTCTGCGTACGACGTCACGGCACCGGAAGACATTTTCGATTCCGGGTCGATGGCCGGTTCCACGCCGCACTTCACGGCGGCCGTGAGGAGTTCAACCCAGGGACACGCGCCGGCCGGACCGGAACGCGGCCGCCCGGCCGACACCGCCTTCCACCTTGGGCTCGAGGCACTGATTGCCGGTTTCGGGGGGATCAGGAAGTAGCGGCCATCCGGGGACATTGCGGGAGTGGCATACCGCAGGGCCCTTCACGATACTTGTAATACAAGTTGAACACTTATATCCTAGGTGTGTGGGCGAAGGAGCCCCGCCCCGCCCTTAGGAGAATTAATGAGCACCGTCGATCTCATCCGGCACGTCAGGCTGTCCACCGCCCGCCTTCCCCTCGCCGTTCCCATCAGCGACGCCAAGGTCTTCACCGGCCGGCAAAAGCCCATGACCGAGGTGGTGTTCCTGTTCGCGGAGATCACCACTGAACTCGGCCACTCCGGCATCGGCTTCAGCTACTCGAAACGCGCCGGCGGCCCGGCGCAGTATGCCCACGCAAAGGAAGTGGCCGAAGGCCTCATCGGCGAGGACCCCAACGACATCGCAAGGATCTACACCAAACTCCTGTGGGCAGGGGCCTCCGTGGGCCGCTCCGGGGTCGCCACCCAGGCCCTCGCCGCCGTCGACATCGCTTTGTACGACCTCAAGGCCAAGCGCGCCGGGCTGCCGCTGGCAAAGTTCCTCGGCTCCTACCGCGACTCCGTCCAGACCTACAACACCTCGGGCGGCTTCCTGAACGCCAGCCTGGAGGAAGTTAAGGCACGGGCCACCCGGTCCATTGAAGAAGGCATCGGCGGGATCAAGATCAAAGTGGGCCTGCCGGACAGCAAAGAGGACCTGCGCCGCGTTGCCGGCATCCGCGAGCACATTGGCCCTGACGTTCCGCTCATGGTGGACGCCAACCAGCAGTGGGACCGTGCCACCGCCCTGCGCATGGGCCGCCGCCTCGAGGAATTCGACCTTGTCTGGATCGAAGAGCCGCTGGACGCCTACGACTTCGAAGGCCACGCCCACCTGGCACAGGTCCTGGACACCCCCATCGCCACGGGTGAGATGCTCGCCTCCGTGGCCGAGCACAAAGGGCTTATTGCCGCCAACGGCTGCGACATCATCCAGCCTGATGCCCCGCGCGTGGGCGGCATCACCCAGTTCCTCCGCTTAGCCGCCTTGGCGGACGAGCGGGGACTGGGCCTGGCCCCGCACTTTGCCATGGAGATCCACCTCCACCTCGCGGCTGCATATCCGCGCGAGCCCTGGGTGGAGCACTTCGACTGGCTGGACCCGCTGTTCAACGAACGCCTGGAGACCAAGGACGGGCGGATGATCGTCCCGGACCGCCCCGGCCTGGGCGTCACCCTCAGCGAGCAGGCCCGCGCCTGGACCACCGAGAGCGTGGAGTTCGGCGCGTAACCCCGAAGCCGTAACCTTGAGCCATGAGCCGGAACCTCACCGCGGACCTCGCCGCTGACCTTCGCAACCGCATCGTCGACGGCGTGATCCAGCCCGGCGAGAAGCTCCCCAGCGAGAACACGCTCATCAGCGACTTCGGTGTCAGCCGGACCGTGGTCAGGGCCGCCCTCACCCGGCTCCAGGCAGAGGGGCTCGTCGAAACCGAGCGCGGGCGCGGCAGCTTCGCCCTTACGCCGCCACCGGACGGGCCCCAGGCAGCACCCGGGGTCCGGCCGGTGGCCACCACGGAGGACCGGCTGCACCTGCTGGCCTTCCGCATGGGGGTGGAGACGGAAGCCGCTGCCCTGGCCGCACGGAACCGCACGGACCGGCAGCTGCGCGCCGTCAGTACGGCGCTGGACGCCTTCACCGAAAGCGCCGGCCACCCTGCCCATGCCATGAAATCGGACTTCGAGTTCCACCGGGCCGTTGCCGCAGCATCCGGCAACCCCTATTACTCCGATTGCCTGGCGGCCCTGGGCCAAACCATGATTGCCATGCCGCGCACCCGCCTGATGACCGGCGTCGAACATTATGCGCGGGACCATTTTGACCAGGTGGTGCTGGAGCACCGCTCCATCCTGGAGGCAATCGCCGACGGCGACGAGGCTGCCGCGGCGGCAGCGATGCGCAGCCATCTTGCCAACTCACGACGCCGGTTCAAGGCTTCGGCGCGTCCGTCCAGCTAGGCGGCAGAACCGCTGTTGCAGGCGGGAAACGCAAAAGAACCCCGGTCCAAGACCGGGGCTCTTCCATTTGCGTGCGCGAGGGGGGATTTGAACCCCCACGCCCTTTCGGACACTGGCACCTGAAGCCAGCGCGTCTGCCGTTCCGCCACTCGCGCGCAACTTCTTCCACTGAGCCGGACCGGTTTCCCGTTCCGCGCCTCGTAAAAGCAGCGAGATCAAGCATAACGGACAGATGCCGCAAATTACCAATTGGCCCCCGCCCACCCTTCCGCACGCCCGTCGAAACAGGATCGAAACTGCGCAATAGCAGGGATCGCGGGCCCGGCAAGAAGACTCCACCACCGGCGTCACAGCAGTGCGGAACAGTTACGCATCCGAACTTTTGCCGGCGCCCGGCCGTTGTGGATTAAGGTCATTCGCAGGGCTGGCCATTAGTATCGGATGTAGGAGTGGCCACTGCCGAAGGGCATCACCGCACAACGGTGGACTGCCCTGCAGGTACTGGCCAACAACAACTACTGCCCCGGAGCCGGGGGGAAAGGAGAAGAACCATGGGACTGCTGGACAAGGTTGAACGTGGCATTGAAAAGGCCGTCCGCGGTGTCTTCTCCACCGGTTCCAAGGCCCAGGTTGAGCCCGTTGAGATCGCCAGCCGGCTCCGCCGCGAGGTGGACCACAAAGCCCTCACCGTGGCCGCCGGACGCACTTTGGTGCCCAATGTCTTTGACGTCCAGCTCAGTGACGACGACTTCAGCCGGGCACAGGAATGGGGCACCCCGCTGGCCGAAGAACTGTGCGACGTGGTCATCAACCACGTCCGCGGCCAGGGCTACACCCTCCAGGGCCCGGTCCGGATTTCATTCCGGCGCGACGCCGAGCTCCGCGCCGGCGACTTCGAAATTGCTTCCGCAACCGAGACGTCCCAGGGTTCCGCGCCCGCCCAGCCCAGGCCGAACGTCCCGGCGGCCCCGAGCCGGCAGCCTGTCAGGCTGCAGCCGGTGCTGGACATTGACGGCCAGCGCTATTCGCTGAACGCCCCGTCCATCGTCTTGGGCCGGTCCTCCGAGGCGGACATCCACATCGAGGATACGGGCGTATCGCGGCGCCACCTGGAGATCCGCACCAACAACGGTGTCACCAGCGCCGTGGACCTGGGTTCCACCAACGGCAGCTACGTCAACGGCCAGAAGGTCTCCGGAAGCACCGAACTCACGGACGGCTCCACCATCACGATGGGACGGACAAAGATTATCTTCCGCCTGCTTCCTGCCACCCAAGGTGGCCACGCATGAGCGACCTCACCATCACCGCGCTGCGGTTCGGCTTCCTGCTGCTGCTCTGGGTACTCATCTTCAGCATCGTCTCCGCCATGCGCCGCGACCTGATGGTGGGCCGCAAAGCTGCAGCCGGTGCCCCCACGGCCCGCCAGGTCCGGCGCAACCCCGAACTCGCCGACGCGCCGCCGCAGCCCGCGAAGCAGCAGGCCCGGCAACTGGTGGTGCTTGAAGGACCGCTTAAAGGCCGGACCCTGCCGTTGGCAGCCAGCCCCATCCTGCTGGGACGCGCCCAGGAAGCCACCTTGGTCCTTGAGGATGATTACGCCTCCGGCCGCCACGCGAGACTCTTCCCGCAGGGCAGCCGCTGGTTCATCGAAGATCTTGGTTCCACCAACGGAACCTACTTGGGAGACCAGCAACTTACCCGTGCCCTGCCTGTCGAGCCAGGGGTACCCGTGAGAATCGGCAAGACGGTCATTGAATTGAGGCCGTAACCATGGCCGTGGCTGAAACCCCCGCACCCGGCTCCAGTCCGGCGCAGCGGCCCCTCATCATGCGCTTCGCCGCGCGGTCCGACGTCGGCCGGATCCGCTCCAAGAATGACGATTCAGCCTACGCCGGCCGCCACCTCGCAGTGGTCGCGGATGGCATGGGCGGGCATGCCGGCGGCGACGTGGCCTCAGCCGCAACCGTCCTGGACATGATCCACCTGGACAGCCCGGACCACGGTGACGACGCCGGAACCGTCCTGGCCGACGAAATCCAGACGGCCAACTCCCTGCTCTCCGAGCTGGTGCATATCAACCCGAAGCTGGCGGGCATGGGCACCACCGTCACGGCCCTCCTGCTGGCCGACGGAAAACTCCACTTCGCCCACATTGGCGATTCACGCGCCTACCGGCTTCGCGACGGCGAATTCAAGCAGATCAGCGTGGACCACACGTTTGTCCAGCGGCTCATCGACGAAGGCCGGCTGCGCCCTGAAGAAGCGGAAACCCATCCCCACAAGAACGTCCTCATGCGCGTCCTGGGTGATGTCGATGCAAGCCCTGAGCTGGACCTGGACACCCTGGATGCCCGGCCCGGCGACCGTTGGCTGCTGTGCTCCGACGGACTGAACTATGTTGCCGCCCATGCCGTGGAACGGACGGTCCGCGAAACCCACAACCTGCATGAGTGCGCCGAAACGCTTGTTGAGCTGACCCTCGAGGCTGGTTCCCCGGACAACGTCACCGTGGTCATGGTGGACATTGTGGAGGAAACGCCCGACGACGTCAGCACGGCCGCCGTGGAGATCGTCCCGCCGGTGCAGGGCAGCAAGCCCGCTGCCGCGGCGGATGTTCCCCCCGTTGCCAGAGCTGCTGCCGTTGCCCCGGCCGCCGGCAAGGAACCCGCCGGCGCCGAATCTGCCGAGCAGGACCCACGGCCTGCCAAGGAACCGGCGGACGGCGACGCGAAGGACGGCGATACACCCCCCGCCGAAGCCGGAAGCACGGACCCCCACTTGGGCGAACACCTCTCCGCTGAGGTCCTGCGCGAAGAACTTGCCTCCCGCCCGCACGAGCTGGTGGGTGCCGCTGCTGCTGCCGCGGAGTCCGGTTCCATCCCCACGGTGGCGGGCCGCACCGTGGCCCGTCGGGCCGCCACTCTCCTCACCCACAAAGCGGAGCCAGCCGACGGGGAAGACACCCTGCCGGCACTGCGGCCACGCCGCTGGCTGACCTGGTCCATTGCGGCAGCCGTGCTGGTGGTGGTGGCCGTCGGCCTCTGGCTCGGGTACGCCTGGACGCAGACACGCTACTACGTGGGGGAGTTCGATTCCCGCGTGGCAATCTACAACGGAGTGTCCCAGAGGCTGGGTCCCATCCAGCTGTCCTCCCTGGAAGCGGTGACCGATATCCGGATGGATTCCCTTCCTCCGTTCTCGCAGCAGCGGGTCCGCCAGACCGTTCCCGCCAATGACCTCTACGACGCCCAGCGGATCGTCAAGAACCTGGAGCTCACCGGGACCACCTCCCCGGAGGAAGAGTGCCCCAAGCCTTCCGCGTCTGCCACTGCCCCCGCGCCGTCAGCCAGCGCACCCCCGGCCAGCGCAGCAGCTCCGCCGCCGGCACCGGATGCGTCCGCTGCTGCCCCCGCGCCATCGGCACCGTCCCCCTCACCCAGTCCCACCATCACCTGCGAGGCGGCTAAATGAGCCAGGTAAGCACCACGCCCAAGCCTCGCCGCAATGTTGAACTTGTCTTGTTGCTGCTGGCCCTCGCCGTCGGCATCGGTGCCAACATGCTGGTTGGCGTGGACCAGGAAAAGGCCTTCGACTCCGACTTCTGGTTCCAGTCCAGCCTGCTGGCGGTCGCCGCCCTGGTGTTCCACGGGGTGCTGCGCTTCCGGGCCAAATATGCCGATCCCGTTATACTTCCAATCGTTGTTGCGTTGAACGGCCTGGGGCTCGCCATGATCCACCGCCTAGACGCTCCGGGCGAGGACACGGGAAACAACCAGCTTCGGTGGACCTTGATCGCCATGGCCGTGGCCATTGCGGTGGTGTTCTTCCTCAAGGACCACCGCGTCCTGCGCCGGTTTACCTTTATTTCGCTGGCCGCGTCCGCCTTGTTGCTGATCCTTCCGCTTGTTCCAGGGATCAGCGCGGGAGAAATCCTGGGCGCACGGGTATGGATCAGGTTCGGTCCCATGACGTTCCAGCCGGGCGAAGTAGCCAAAATTACGCTGGCCATATTCTTCGCAGGTTATCTGTCGTCCAACCGGGACCTCATCCTGCTGGCCGGCCGGAAGATCGGCCCACTGCAGTTTCCCCGGTTCAAGGACATGGGCCCCATGATCACGGCGTGGCTGGTCAGCATTGGCGTGCTCATCTTCCAGCGCGACCTGGGCTCCTCCCTGCTGTTCTTCGGCCTGTTTATTGTCATGATCTACGTGGCCACCAGCCGGATCAGCTGGGTGGTCATCGGGCTGGCCTTGATCATTGGCGGCGGCTTCGTGGCGGCCCAGGTGTTCTCCCACGTCCAGCAGCGCGTTTACGGCTGGCTCAATGCTTTCTCCCCGGACGTCTATGAGAACGGCAGCCGGCAGGTCATCGAAGGCCTGTTCGGCATGGCCAACGGCGGCCTGGTGGGTACCGGCCTCGGCCAGGGGCGTCCCGATCTTGTTCCTTTCGCCAACAGCGACATGATCATCGCATCCCTGGGCGAGGAGCTGGGGCTTATCGGCCTGTTCGCCGTCGTCCTGCTGTACCTGCTGTTCATTACCCGCGGCTTCCGCGCCGCCCTGGGGACCCGCGACGCGTTCGGCAAGCTCCTTGCCTGCGGCCTGTCCTTTGCCGTCGCCCTTCAGTGCTTCGTGGTCATCGGCGGCGTCACGCGGCTCATTCCGCTGACCGGGCTCACCACGCCGTTCCTCGCGGCCGGCGGATCGTCCCTCCTGGCCAACTGGATCATTGTGGGACTGCTCCTGATGATTTCGCACGCAGCCCGCGGCCCTGTGGATACCACTCCGCTCCCGCCCGCCGATGCGGCGGCAGCAACCGGCATTGACACTCCAACCGAGGCGGTGAAGCAGGCGTGAACCAGGCAATTCGACATTCATGGGTGGCAGCAGTGGCCATGTTTGCGCTGCTCTTCGGCGCCATCAGCTTTGTGCAGGTGGTGGGTGCGGACGACCTCAAGACCAACCCGCTCAACCAGCGCGCCATTCTCCAGAACTACTGCAATGACCGCGGTGCCATCATCGTTGGCGGCACTCCCGTGGCCGAGTCGGTGGAAACCGGTTCGGAGACGTGCACGTTCCAGCGCACCTACGCCCAGCCTGAACTTTACGCCGGCCTCACCGGCTACTTCTCGAAGAACTACGGAGCCACTGGGCTGGAACAAACCATGGGCGCGGAACTGGCAGGCAACTCGGACCAGCTGTTCCTTGACCGCGTGGGCCAGCTCTTCCTGGGCAACCAGCCCAAGGGTGCATCAGTGGAACTGACCATCGACCCCCAGATCCAGAAGCTGGCGTATGACCTGATCCCGGACGGCCAGCGCGGCTCGATTGTGGTCAGCAATCCCAAGACCGGCGCCATCCTCGCCATGGTGTCCAAGCCGTCCTATAACCCGAACCTGGTGGCCACCCAGGACGCTGCCGCGGAACGGGCCAACATCAACGAATTGGTCAAGGTGCCGGGCATCAACCTGAACCAGAACGTCAGTGGTCCCACCGGCGAATTGCTCGCCCCGGGCTCGGTCTTCAAGCTCGTGGATACGGCCGCCGCCCTCGCCTCGGGCAAGTACAACAAGGACAGCGTCCTGCCCAACCCCGCGGAAATGCCCTTCGACGGCATCCAGTACAAGCTGCCCAACTACGCCGGGGGCAACTGCTACACGAGGGACACCGCCAGCTTCGCCTTCGCCCTGCAGCAATCCTGCAACACCCCGTTCGCCAGCATCGCCCTGGACCTTGGCCGCGACGCCATCGCCGCCCAGTACAAGAAGTTTGGGTTCGGCGAGGACGTCGGGGACCAGCTGAAGCTTGGCCATGCAACCGGGAACGGGTTCCCCGACAACCTGGACAAGCCCGGACTGGCCCAGTCCGCCATTGGCCAGAAGGATGTCAGGGTCACGCCGCTGCAGGTGAATATGATGACAAACGCCATCGCAAACGGTGGCGTGCAGATGGCGCCCAGCCTGGTCAAGACCCTGCGCTCCCCGGACCTGCGGGTCATTGATGAGCCGCAGCCATCCCAACTCAGGACGTCCACCAGCCCGGAGATCGCCAAGCAGATCACCGAATGGATGACCAGCGTAGTGACGGACGGTATTGCCAAGGGTGCTGCCGTCCCCGGCGTACAGGTAGCGGGCAAGACCGGCACCGCGGAACTCGGGAACGGAACCAACAATTCATGGTTCACCGGGTTCGCCCCCGCTGACAACCCGAAGGTCAGCGTCACGATCGTCATGGAAGGCGTAGACATCTACGCGGGAGCAAAGCTGACCAGTCCCAACGCGAAGAAGATTTTTGAGGCGGTGTTGAATAAGTGAGGCCTACAACGGGAATCACCCTCGGCGGCAGATTCCAGCTGACCACGCGGATTGCGATCGGCGGCATGGGCGAAGTCTGGAAGGCCAAAGACCTCGTCCTGGGCCGCATCGTCGCCATCAAGGTGCTGAAGGAGGAGTACACCGGTGACCCGGGCTTCCTCCAGCGCTTCCGTGCGGAGGCCCGCCACACCGCCCTGCTGAACCACGTGGGGATCGCCAACGTCTTCGACTACGGCGAAGAAGAGGGCTCGGCCTACCTGGTCATGGAACTGGTCCCGGGCCAGCCGCTGAGCAGCATTATCGAGCACGAACAGGTGCTGTCGCCGGACCGTACCCTTTCGATCATCGCGCAGACCGCCCGTGCCCTGGCCGTTGCGCACGCCCAGGGGCTGGTCCACCGCGACGTCAAGCCCGGCAACCTCCTGATCACCCCCGACGGACGGGTCAAGGTCACCGACTTCGGCATCGCCCGCCTCGCCGACCAGGTGCCGCTCACCCAGACCGGCCAGGTCATGGGAACGGCGCAGTACCTCGCACCGGAGCAGGCCACAGGCCAGACCGCCACCGGTTCCTCTGACATCTACTCACTCGGCGTTATCGGGTACGAATGCCTCAGCGGCCACCGCCCTTTCTCCGGCGAATCGCAGATCGCGATTGCGCTGGCTCAGGTCAACGACGCTCCGCCACCCCTTTCGGACAGCCTGCCTTCTCCGGTCCGGGCGCTCCTGATGTCCATGCTGGCCAAGGATCCCAAGGACCGTCCCGCCAATGCCATCAAGTTGGCCGAAGCGGCGGAGGCCATCCGTAACGGTGACATCAGCGCGGCGCGCGCAGCAGTGCCCGGCATGCTTCTCTTCGACGCCGACACCGGCCCCATCACGGCCCCCGTCGAGACCGCCACTGCCCCCACCGGCATCATCGGCAGCCAGCGGGATTCCCCGACTGCCACATCCGCCCTGCCGGTGATCGGGGCAGCTGCGGCCGGCGCTGCCGCCGCAATGGCTGCCGGCGCCCATGGCGCCTCCGGAGACGACGCGGAGCGGGCGCAGGGACCCCTTGCCCGCGCCAACGCGCTGGCTGCTGAGCGGAATTGGGACCAGGAGGAGGAGACGTACGACGACGAGCCCGCCGATGAGCCCCGGCGCAAGGGCCGCAGCCCCTGGACCTGGCCTTTGGTCGCCTTGATTCTGCTGCTCCTCTTCGCGCTGGTGGGCTTCCTCCTGAACCAGGTGGGGCTTTTCTCGCCGTCCGGCACTCCTACCTCCAGCGCGTCGGCCAGCAGCGCACCGCCGTCGTCCGCTACACCCACGCGGACCACGCCGTCGGCGACGCCTACGCAGACACGCAGCACCCCAACGCCCACACCCACACCAACGCCGGAAACCGTTGACATCATTCCCGAGGCATACCTCGGTAAGCCGTACCAGACCGTCCAATCCGAGCTATCCGCGAAGAACCTGGACGTCACATTGGAACAGCAGGTGGACGCTACGGCGAAGCCCGGCACCGTCATCGCGCTGTCCCGTTCCGGTCGTATCGAGGTTGGGTCGCCAATCACGGTTACGTACGCCGTAGCTCCTGCTCCCAGCCCCGCGCCCACCAGTGCGGCACCTACCCCTACGCCCACAACGTCCTCCCAGGCGGGGCCCACGCCCATCTCGCCCTTGGCAACATGTGCGGCCGGCCAAACGCCGGGAATACCCCCGACCTGCGCCCCGTAAAGGCCTGGACCACCAGTGAATGAGTCACCACGCACACCGTTGCACCGGGAGGACAGCCTGCCGGTGGATAACCGGCGTGTCCTGAGCGGGCGCTACGAGCTGGGCAACCTCATTGGCCGCGGCGGTATGGCGGACGTCTACAAGGGAACCGATACCCGCCTGGGCAGGACTGTTGCCATCAAGCTGCTCCGGCCTGACATGGCCCGGGATCCACAGTTCCAGGCACGCTTCAAACGTGAAGCCCAGGCGGTGGCCGCGCTGAACCACCCCGCCATCGTGGCCATCTTCGATACCGGTGAGCACGTGGTCCATGACGGCTCCGCCGAAGACGTGCGGGTGCCGTACATCGTCATGGAATACGTGGAGGGCAGGACCCTTCGCGAATTGATCCGCGGCAACGAGGTCACCATCAACCAGGCGATCGACTATTGCCTGGGCGTGCTGGGAGCCCTCGAGTACAGCCACAAGGCCGGCATTGTGCACCGGGACATCAAGCCTGCGAATGTGATGTACTGCCCGGGCACCAACTCGGTGAAGGTGATGGACTTCGGCATTGCCCGCGCCATCGCCGATTCGTCCGCCACCATGACCCAGACCCAGGCAGTGGTGGGAACGGCCCAGTACCTCTCGCCGGAACAGGCCCGGGGTGAGACCGTTGACGCCCGCAGCGACCTCTATTCGGCCGCATGCCTGCTCTACGAAATGCTGACCTCACGGCCGCCGTTCGTCGGGGACAGCCCTGTTTCCGTGGCCTACCAGCACGTCCGGGAGATTCCCGAGCCGGCCAGCAAACTCAACTCCGAGGTGTCACCGGCGCTGGACACCGTCCTCGCCAAGGCCCTGCAAAAAAACCGCGCGGACCGGTTCCAGGATGCGGCAGCCTTCCGGCGAGCCCTGCGCTCAGCAAAGGCCGGCGTCCCCGTCCCGGCCCTGCCGGCATCCGAGGCACCCACCGATCCAAATGACCACGTACCCCAGGCGGCGCCGCCCACCGAGGCGTTCGCTGCAACGGGGGCAAACTTCCTTGATGACGCGCCCACCGGGCGGCTGGCTGCCACCAACCTCTTCCATGACGAGGGCGGCGCGGTTCCGCTGGAACTGGCAGATGCGCACGGGGCGGATGAGCACGGTGCAAATAGGTACGGTGCAGATTCCTACGGGGACGGCCCGCTCCCGCTGGGCCTCGCTCCCGAACGCGAGCGGACCACCCGGCAGAAGTCCCGCCGTCGTGCATGGATTGCCACCCTGGTGATCTTCACCTTGCTGATCCTCGCCGGGGGTGGATTGTGGCTGTACCAAACGGTCAACCGGCCCGCTCCGGCGCCGCCCAAGGTTCCCATCCCGGCGGTGGCGTCCATGACGGAAACAGCCGCTCTCCAGGAACTGTACAACGCAGGCCTTCGCCCCAAGATCGCCAGGTCAGCAAACGACACGGTGCCCAAGGGGACCGCCATTGGGACGGATCCCGCGGCGGGCGGTTCGCTGGATCCGGGGGCCGAGGTCATCCTTAACGTCTCCGACGGCCCCAGCTCGGTGAAGATCCCTGACAGCCTTCCCGGCAAGACCGAGGCAGCGGCGCGGGACATCCTCCGCCAGGTCGGCCTGGTGGGCGCGCCGTCGACCACCACCGCCAACAGTGCCACTGTGCCTGCGGGAATCGTCATCACCTCCAACCCGGCTCCCGGGCAAAGCGTCGGTGTCGGTACCAGCGTGGAGCTGATCGTGTCCACCGGAAAGGTGGTGGTCCCGGAACTGCGGGGCCTGATGCGTGACGAAGCCGAGGCAGCACTGAAGGAGCTCGGCCTGGTGCCCTCGGTGGTCGAGGTGGAAAACTCCCAGGTGGAGCCCGGCAAGGTCACGGACCAAAGCGACGCGGCCAACGCCGCCGTGGAGCAGGGAAAGACCATCACCGTCGTGGTGGCCAAGGCGCCGCCGCCCCCGCCTCCGCCGGCGCCAACGGAAACGGCTACGCCCACGCCAACACCGACGCCCAAGCCCACCAGGAAGGGCTGACGCGTCCTGGCTGGCCGTCTGCTGGCTAGTGCTGGATCAACGGGCTCAGCTTCGCGGCCCTCGCGGCCGCTCCCTTCATGCCCAGAGACTCCAGCCAGTTGCCCAGCATCTGGTATCCGCCCTCGGTGAGTACCGATTCGGGGTGGAACTGTACACCGCAGAGCGGGGCTGTACGGTGCTGCAGTCCCATGACTACGCCGGACGCGGTCTGTGCCGTCACTTCCAGGACGTCGGGAATGGATTCCCGTACCGCGGCCAGCGAGTGGTAGCGGGTTGCCGTGACGGGGGAGGGGAGCCCGGCGAACACGCTGGTGCCAATGTGCTCCACCTGGGACGTCTTGCCGTGCATGAGCTCCGGGGCGTGGGTCACTTTGCCTCCGAAAGCCTCTGCCAGCGCCTGGTGGCCCAGGCAGACCCCGAACATGGGGACGCTGTGTTCGCCGCACCACTTGATCAGCTCGATGCAGACCCCTGCCTCGGCAGGATTTCCGGGACCCGGAGAAATGAGGACACCGTCCCGGGTGCTGGCGAGTTCGATGGCCTCGGCCAGGGTGACGTCATCGTTGCGGACCACCGTGGTCTCGGCACCGAGTTCCTGGAGGTAGCCCACCAGGGTGTAGACGAAGCTGTCGTAGTTATCCACTACAAGGATCTTGGTTGTGGTCATGGCTGGTCTGCGGAACCAATCGTTGAGTCGGTGAATTGGGTGAAATGGGACATCCACGGGAAAAGGAACTGGACCATCAGGATCAGGGCAACAAAGATCAGTGCCAGCGAAATGATGATCCTGAGCCAGAGCGGCCCGGGTAGGTGGCGGAAAATCCAGGCGTACACGGTCAGCTCCGTCCGGTGGCTGCTGCGACCTGCGCCGCGATTTCGGCCGGCGGCCCTGCCGCTGCCGGGCGCCAGCTGTCCAGCAGGGCGTAGGCAATGATGCGTTCTTCTGCGCCAAAGCGGGGGTTGCAGCTGGTCATGGTGAGGTAGCTTTCGGTGGGCGCGACGCCCGGCTGGGTGGGGACCGGTTCCAGGACGTCGGTGCGGGAAGGCATCACGATCTGGTTGTTCCGGAAGACATAGACGTAATAGCCGTCCTTGGTTTGGACGTAGATCTTGTCGCCGGGCACCAGCGTGTGGATGTTGTCCAGCACCGCGCCGTGCGTCTGCCGGTGCCCGGCCACCGCAAAGTTGCCTACTGCGCCCGGCATCGCCGTATTGCTGTAGTGCCCAAGGCCCAGGGTGTCCAGGACGTCCTGGCTGGTCCCCTGGACGATCGGGCGGGTGTAGGTGGGGCCGAACCGGGGGATGTACATGATGCCGATGGTGCCCGCATGCCCGGGAGCAGTCCCCACCACGGGCACACCGAAATCCTCGCCGGCGGCAGGTGGCGCCGCGGGAGCTGAGGCGGCGGGGTCCGGAACAGCACTGCCCAGGTCCTCGGCAAATTCCTTGATGACCTGGCTCTGCTTGGCATCGGATTCCACGTTGGTCCACCACAGCTGCCACGCCACGAAGAGCAGGAGGATCACGCCGGCAGTAATCAGCAGCTCGCCTAGTACCGAGATGGTGCCGTGCAGGAGGGCGCGACGGGATGCGGGCGCAGTGGCGGGCTCCGCCTTCTCCTGCAATACCACGCGTTCCCCTCCGGGCTTTTGCCCTGGGCACCGGGGTGCCCGTCAACTGCGGCTAGAATTGGCTGCTAGTAAGAATCCAGATTTGACCAAGATCGCGCAGGCCGCTGGCAATTTCCTTCTTGCAGGATACCAAGCCCGGACCGCCGAGCTTGCCCAGCCCGCCAAGGAGAGCCAGTGCCCGAGTCAAAGCCCCGCCGAAAGACCGCCAGCACCGCCCAACCGGCGTCCCCGCAGGCCTACAAGCCCAACCCCGTGTGGTTCAAGCCGGTCATGTTTGGCCTTATGATCATCGGTCTCTTCTGGATCATCACCTTCTACATCAGCGAGGGACGCTTCCCGGTCCAGGCCTGGCAGTCCTGGAACATCGTGGCGGGCTTCGGCATCGCCATCGTCGGGTTCCTGATGACCACCCGCTGGCGCTCCTAGCGCTTGCCGAGGGAACTGTTCCAAGGGGGACCCCACTGGCTCCCGATTCCAGCGGAGTGATCGTTGGCGAGGATGGACTGGCCCGTCCTGCCTGGGCTGCCACAGATCCGCTCATGCGCGACTATTACGACCAGGAATGGGGACTGCCCGTCACTGACGAGCAGGGCCTCTACGAGCGGATCTGCTTGGAGGGTTTCCAGGCCGGTCTGTCCTGGGCCACCATACTGCGTAAGCGTCCGGCCTTCCGTGCCGCCTTTGCCGGCTTCGATCCGGAACAGGTTGCCACGTTCAGCGGGTCCGACGTGGAGCGGCTCATGCAGGATCCGGGAATCATCAGGAACCGGCTCAAAATCCTTGCCGCGGTCAAGAATGCACAGGCCACCCTGGAACTTCGCAACGACGGCGGACTGGTGGACTTTGTTTGGAGCTTCCGCCCGGCCAGCACCCCGGAGCCGGCCGTGGCTGCCGATATCCCCACGCAGTCAGCGGAGTCGGTGGCCCTGTCCAAGGCGCTCCGCAAGCGCGGCTTCTCCTTTGTTGGTCCCACCACCATGTTTGCGCTGATGGAGGCCGTGGGAATAGTGGACACCCATCTCCTGGACAGCCACCGCCGCGGTTCCTCCGGCATCTGGTCCATGCAGGCCTAAAGACCCTACCGCTACCCGTTATCCCCAGCTGTTGGGAAGGTTATCCACAGTGTGGACAACCTTCCTTTCGAGCTCTGTAGACAGCGACAGCAGCCCCGTGCAGCGCCTTTCCGCCCAAAGCTGCCGGGAAGATGTGGTTATTAACAGTGTGGAATACCTGTGGATAAATCCAAGGACCCTCGGGGGACACATCCCGCCCGGCGGCCCATTGAGCCTAGGGACGGTTCCGCCGGACCGGATGGTGGCTGGTGATGGACACCCTGTTAAACGCATTCATGGTCACGGCAACCCAGCTCACAGCCGAAAACTCGTCAGCTGTGAGACGCTCCCGCGCGTACGCCTCCGCGTGCTCCCTTGACTCCTCGTTCCGGAGTTCGGTGATGCTCTCCACCAGGGCCAGCGCGGCCCGCTCTTTGTCCGTGAACAGAGCCGTTTCGCGCCACGCAGGCAGTACCGCCAGCCGTTGGGGGCTTTCCCCCGCCTCGCCGGCCTTCCGCACGTGGAGGTCCAGGCAGTAGGCGCAGCCGTTGATCTGGGAAATCCGTACGTTGAGCAGTTCCAGCAGGCCCCGCCCGATTCCAGCTTCTTCGGCCGCTTCCTGCACTTTCAGGCCAAGCCCGCTGATCGCCCTCCAGAGGGCAGGGTGTTGTTTATCCAGGTACAAGTGCTCGGTGGCGCTCACGGGTGTCCTTGTCAGGTTGAACGGCTGGCAGGCAACCATCATAGGCAGGCAGCGGGCCGCAGCTGCCGGCATTATCCACTTACCAACATCGCGATACCCACAAGTTATCCACAGCTGTGGGAAACGGCGTGGAAATTCTGCCACTCGAGGCCCCCTTGCCCTACTCCTGCGGTCGGGGACGGCACGAAAACAACACTCCTGTCACTTATTAACAGTGTGGATAGCGGTGTCGATAACCTCCTGTGAAGGAGGGCAGAGGGGGCCTGCGCCTCTGCCGGGCGATGACTTTTCCACAGAACGGCACTCAGAGGGCCGCTTATCCACTTACGCACAGCACTATCCCCACAGGTTATCCACAGATGTGGAGAACAGCGGCCCAGCTCCCCGCTTATCAGGGGCCAAGGCCCGGAACGCGGCGAAGACGCTATTGAACTACAGCAATGTAAGTTACCAACACTGTGGACAAAGGCTGTGGAAAACACGAATGCCCCCGGCACCAACGGTGTCGGGGGCATGCGGGTGTTGGAAAAGCGGCGGCTAGAGTGTCACCCGTATCCAGCTCGCAGCGACAAGCAGCGCAAAAACGGCGGCGAGTCCCAGCGCCTGGAGAAGGCCCTGGCGGCGTCCCCGGGGTGTGTAGGCAAGGACCGCGGCACAGAGGCCGCCGGTGATGAGGCCGCCAAGGTGGGCCTGCCAGGCGATGTGGGGGATCAGGAAACCAATGACGCCGTTGATGGCGATCAGGACCCACAGCTGCCGGGTATCACCGCCGCGCTGCCGTTGGACCAGCAGCATGGCGCCGAAGAGGCCGAAGATGGCTCCGGAGGCGCCCACCAGCCCAACCAGGCCCTGCCCTGGCACCAGCACGGGGTTCATCAGCAGGTAACCCACTGAACCGCCAAGAGCAGAGATAAGGTACAGCGCCAGGAAGCGGACCCGGCCGAGGATGGGTTCCAGGGCCTGGCCGAAGATCCACAGCGTGTACATGTTCAGGAGGATGTGCAGCAGCGAGTCCGGGGAATGGAGGAAAGCTGAGGTCACCATCCGCCACGGCTCGAACGCGCCGTACTGCGGGGCGGCAAAGATGTTGTTGTAGGCGAACTGTTTGTAAACCCAATCGCCGGGGATGAGCATTTGCAGTGCGTAGACCACAACGCAGGCTGCGATGATGCCGAACGTCACCAAAGGCTTGCCAGTGGCAACGGCACCGCCGTAGACGGTCCGTACTTCCGGCGTCGTACGTTTTGTTTCGTTGACGCAGTCAACGCATTGGAATCCGACGGCGGCCGCCCGCTGGCAGTCCGGGCAGGCCGGGCGCCCACAGCGCTGGCAGCGCACGTAGGACGGCCGGTCCGGGTGCCGGGGGCACACCGGGACCTGCGCGGACGGCTCAGCCGACGGAATTCCGTAACTCATGGTGGGACGTTACAGCTGTTCGATGTCGATGCTGTTGATGGTGACGTCCTCAACCGGGCGGTCGCCCATGCCGGTGCGGACACCCTCGATGGCGTCCACGACCTTCTTGGATTCCTCGTCAGCCACTTCACCGAAGATGGTGTGCTTGCCCTGGAGCCAGTCGGTGGGAATGGTGGTGATGAAGAACTGTGAACCGTTGGTTCCCTTGCCCATCTGGATGCCGGCGTTGGCCATGGCCAGCTTGTAGGGCTGGTTGAAGCTCAGTTCCGGGTGGATCTCGTCGTCAAAGCGGTAGCCGGGGCCACCGGTTCCACGGCCCAGGGGATCGCCCGCCTGGATCATGAAGTCCTTGATGATGCGGTGGAAGATGGTTCCGTTGTAGAGCGGCGTGCCGGCCTTGTCCTCGCCGGTTTCCGGGTGGGTCCACGCCTGCTCGCCGGTGGCAAGGCCGACGAAGTTCTTGACCGTCTTGGGCGCGTGGTTGCCGAAGAGGTTAACCACGATGTCGCCGAGGCTGGTGTGGATGGTTGCTTTTGCAGTTGCGATGGCAGTCATAGGTTGATTCTCCCATGCCGGTTCTGGGCAGCCACGGCTCCGCGGGCAGTTCCGCGCTGGGTGAAATCCCCCTAAAATCCGCAGAGTGAATAGCCCGTGGTGATCTGGGCACGTAGGCTAGCGACAGAACCGTCACATTAATCGGGAGGTAGTTGTGAAGAAATCGGATCGTATTGCCCGTGACCTTGAGCAGTCGGTCACCAGTGCGGTGGAAAACGCCAAGGATTGGGCGGCCCCCCGGGTGGAAGCTGCCGTGGACTGGGCTGTTCCGCGGCTGCAGCAGAGCCTGGACACCGCGTCTCCCAAGATCCAGGAAGGCCTGAAGACCGCGGCCCACAGCCTGGCTGACGGTGTTGCCACCGTGACTCCCCGGATCCAGGACGGCCTGGCCCACCTAGCCCCGAAGATCAATGACGTGGTTGACGGCGCATCGCCCAGGCTGCACGAAGCCCTGGACAAGGCCACTCCCGTCGTCCTCAATGCCCGTGACCGGGTAGTGGTGGAGTACCTGCCCAAGCTCTCCGACCAGATTGGCGTGGCGTCCGGCGTCGTTCACCGCACCCTGGAAAACACCCCCGCACGGGTTGACGCTGTTGCGCAGAAACTGGGAGACGTGGGCATTATCCACGCCCTCCAGGAGCAGGCCCAGGCCACCGGCACGCAGCTGAAGGCAGCCGCAGCAGGAGCCAGCCGCGCAGTGGACGTCCAGCTGGCCCAGCCGGAGAAGCCCAAGAAGCGCGGCTGGCTGGTCTTCGGCGTGGTGGCCGCCGCGGTTGCTGCGGGTGTTGCGGCATGGAAGGCATCCAAGCCGGTGGAAGACCCCTGGAAGACCCCCTCGCCCGTCACTCCGACTCCTGCGCCCGTTCCGGCCACGACGGTCAGCGATGTCAACGCAACAACTGCCGACGCCGCCGGCAAGGGCACGTCCATAGCCGATGCTGCCGCAGACAAGGCCGGTGACGCAACTGAGACTGCCGCTGATAAGTCAGCGGACGCCGCCGATAAGGCCAAGCACGTTGCCGACGACACCGAAGGCGGCGCCAAGACGGTTGCCGATGAAGACAAGGGCAGCAGCCAGGCCTGATTTTCGCCGTTCACACAGGGGGCTCCGTTTGACGGCGGGGCCCCCTTTTGTGTCTCTTCCCGTCCGCGGGGGCATCGTTCCCGGATGCTAGATTTGAAGTGATGTCAGCCAATCGATCCTCTGGGGATGCCGTGAACGACGCAGCCGTACAGCTCCGTGTGTCAATCGTCATCCCGGCGTACAACGAGGAGAGCGTGATCAGGCAGTGCCTGATAGCCGCCATCTACCAGTCCGTTCCTGCCCACGAGATCATCGTGGTGGACAACCTGTCAAAGGACCGGACGGCTGACATTGTTCGCCAGATGCAGCTTGAGTATCCGGAAAGCCCCATCATCCTCCTGAGCCAGGACCGGGAGCAGGGGCTCATCCCCACCCGGAACTTCGGGCTGGACAGTGCCACAGGGGATATCCTGGGCCGGATTGACGCCGACTCGATCGTGGAACCCGACTGGGTTGAGCAGGTGCAGAAGGCCTTCGCTGACCAGTCGGTCCAGGCTGCAACCGGCCCTGTGGTCTACTACGACATGCCGATGCGCCGTTTTGGACTCAAGGCGGACGACAAAATGCGCCAGCTCATGCTGAAGCTGGCCAAGCACCAGTACCATTTCCTGTTCGGCTCCAACATGGCACTGCGGGCCAGCGCCTGGGAGACCATCCGTTCCGAGACCTGCCGGGACGAGAAGGACGAGATGCACGAGGACATCGATTTGTCCCTGCACCTGGCTGACCATGAGCTGCCGGTTCGCTACTGGCCGCAGATGGTGTCCGGAATGTCCGCGCGGCGGCTTGAAGATTCACCGCGGGACTACCGCTACTACGTCACCCGGTTCGACCGCACCTACAAGGCCCACAACGTCAAAAAAATGGCGCTCAAGGCCCCCATGGTGGTCTTCTTCTCGGTGTACTTCCCGGCCAAGCTCCTCAGGGCAATCCACACCGTTAATACGGCCCAGCCAGTCCGCCGCGGCGGACAATAGCGCTCAGTCAGTTCCCAGCCCGGCGAGGCGTTCCGACGGCGGTTCCTCCTGCGGCGCCGTGCCACCGCTGCCGCGTCTGCCGTTCCTTTGGCCCCTGCTGTTTCTCTGGCCGAGGACCACGACGGCGAGTCCCGCCAGGATCAGCCCGAGCCCCGCATAGGTGCCCGCGGGCAGGGTCTCGTGCAGGAACAGGGCCGCCAACAGCGCTGCCCCCGGGATTTCCAGGAGGATGATCATGGAGACGATCAGGGGGCTCATGGTGGCCAACAGGTGGTTGAAGGCGGTGTGGCCCACCAGCTGCGCACAAACGGTGATGGCTGCGATGCCCAGCCATCCCGCGGGTTCGAAACCCGCCAGGGGCTGCCCAGCGAACACGGCCAGCACGGCCACGAGGGCCGCGCACATGCCGTAGCACAGCGTGGTGTACGTTCCGGTGGTCATACTCTGCCGTGCCTTGCCGCCGGCGAGCGTATAGAGGCCGGCAAGGGCGCCGCCGGCCATCGCCAGCAGGTCGCCCGTGAGTGCCTGCGGGGAAGATCCCATATCGAAGCCGGTGATCGCCACGACACCGCCGAAGGCGATCCCCAGCCCGGCCAGGACCTGCCAACGGTGGCGGATGCCGCGGAACAGCTGGAAGACGGCAATCCAGGCGGACTGCAGGCACACGAGGGCGGTGGCAGCTGCAACGGACGTCAGCTGAAGGGACGTGATGAAGCAGGCGAAGTGGAAGGCAAGCGCAATGGCGGCCAGCATGGACCAGCGGAACTCGCGGCCGCTGATCCTGCGGAACTGGCCGGGCTCCCGGACCAGGGTAGGGGTCGCCATGACCGCGGCCCCGATGGCATTGCGCCAGAAGGCAATGGCAAGGGCGCTGACGCCGGTGGCGCCAAGCGTCGCCGCGATCAGGGGTCCCGACGATGCAACGCCCAGGACTCCCAGGGCCGCGAAGAAGAAGTTCATTGCAGCCCCCTGGTGCTGGTTCCTTACTCAGATGGAAAGCAAAAAGTCCCGGCCGGCGTTTCCGCTGACCGGGACTTTCCTATGGTGGAGGCACGGGGACTCGAACCCCGAACCCCCTGCTTGCAAAGCAGGTGCGCTACCAATTGCGCCATGCCCCCATAAGAAGCAACCCGTCCATCATACCCTAGAACCGCGGAGCCCCTGACAGGCTCCCGGAGCGGGTGTCCGGGCTAGTCGACCGTATCGGTTGACTTGCTCCAGACTGTCTTCCGGGCTTCGGATTCCTGTGCCTTTCGGTAGACCAGGAAGCCTGCGATTGCGGCTGCCAGTACCAGCAACTTCTTCACATGCTCCCCGTTCCGGTCCGGTACCGAATGATCCGGACCAAACCTCCGTTTGAAACCTGCACAGGTTCCGTGGGCGTACCAGGACTTGAACCTGGGACCTCTTCGTTATCAGCGAAGCGCTCTAACCGCCTGAGCTATACGCCCCGATCCCTCATCGGGCCGAGACATGACTTTACAGCACACCCCGGCCCGATCTCAAATCGGGCCTTTCCACCGGTGCGGAGCCGGTGGAAATGGCTTCCTAATCGTCGGTGAGGGTCACGCCAACGCCGCCCACCAGGGTGGCGGAGATGTTGTACAGCACAGCGGAAAGCATGGACAGCGCCGTCAGCAGGACGACGTTGACCACGGCAATGATGGTAGCGAATGATGCCACCTGGCCCAGCGAGGCCACCTTCTTCAGTTCGAAGCCGCCGCCTTCGGAGCCTGCAAGCGTCCCGAGCAGGCTGTCCACCTGGTCGAAGATCCCGGTGAGGTCCAGGACCGTCCACAGGACGATGGCGGCCACGACGGTGACGATTCCCAGTGCCACAGACAGCAGGAATGCCATCTTCAGGACTGACCAGGGGTCCACCTTGCTGATCAGCAGCCGCGCCCGGCGGACTTTTGCCTTCGGCGCCGGCTTCACCAGGCCAGGTGTTCCCTGGCTGGAACCCTGTGCGGAACGCTGCCCGGGCTGGCCCTGGAAGGGGCGCTGGCCGGGCTGCACGGGGCGGTCGCCCTGCTGGGGGCGCTGTCCCGGGACGGCAGGCCGCTGGCCTGGCGCGCCGGCAGGCGCCGAGGGGCGCTGCTGCGGACGAACGGGGGCGTTCACGCGGGGCGCCGCTGAAGGCCGGTTCCCGTCGGGAACAGTGCTGTTCGGCTTGGGAAATGAGTCGGAATTACTCACTCGTTACCTCCGTGTTGTCTTCGTTCGGCTCAGCGTCGCCCGAGGCGTCCTCTGACTCAACGGCCGGTGATTCTTCTGCCATTGCTGGCGCGGCGGATTCCCCAGCGGTCCCGCCATCTTCAGCCAACGTTACGTCATCGGCGGCGGATTCTTCGTCCTCAAGACCGCGTTCGCTGTTGCGCGCCACCTCGATAATCCGGTCATTCTTGTCCGGCTTGGCGAAGATGACCCCCATGGTGTCGCGGCCCTTGGCAGGCACACCGGCGACGGAGGAGCGGACAACCTTGCCGCCTTCCATGACCACCAGGACTTCATCTTCTTCATGGACGATCAGGGCACCCACCAGGTGGCCGCGTTCTTCCTGGTATTTGCCTACCTTGATGCCCAGTCCGCCCCGGCCCTGCAGCCGGTATTCCTCCACGGCCGTCCGCTTGGCATAGCCGCCTTCGGTCACGATGAACACGAAGGAGCCGTCGGTGACTACGTCTGCCGCCAGCAGTTCATCGTCCTCCCGGAACTTCATGCCGGTAACGCCGGACGTGGCACGTCCCATGGGGCGCAATGCGTCGTCGGTTGCGGTGAAGCGGATCGACTGGCCCTTGCGGGAGACCAGGAAGAGGTCGTCGGTTTCCGAGACAAGCTGGGCGGAGACCAATTCGTCGCCGTCGCGCAGGTTGATGGCGATCACGCCTGCCGAGCGGTTCGTATCGTAGTCCTCCAGCCTGGTCTTCTTCACCAGGCCCCTCTTCGTGGCAAGCACCAGGTAGGGCGCCTGCTGGTAGTCCTTGAGATCCAGGACCTGGGCGATGTGTTCGTCGGGCTGAAAGGCCATCAGGTTGGCCACGTGCTGGCCCTTGGCGTCCCTGCCCGCTTCCATCAACTCGTAGGCCTTGGCTCGGTAGACCCGTCCCAGGTTGGTGAAGAACAGCAGCCAGTGGTGGGTTGTGGTGACGAAGAAGTGCTCCACCACGTCGTCACCACGCAGCTGGGCACCCTTGATGCCCTTGCCGCCGCGCTGCTGCGACCGGTAGTTGTCGCTACGGGTGCGCTTGACGTAGCCGCCGCGGGTAATGGTGACGACCATCTCCTCTTCGGGGATCAGGTCCTCCATGGACATGTCGCCGTCGTAACCCATGAGGATCCTGGTGCGACGGTCATCGCCGTGCTTGTCCACGATTTCGCCCAGCTCGGTGCTGATGATCTCGCGCTGACGCTGCTCCGAAGCCAGGATTTCCTTGTATTCGGTGATCATCGCTTCGAGTTCTTCGTGCTTTTCCTGGATCCGCTGGCGTTCCAGGGCAGCCAGGCGGCGCAGCTGCATATCAAGGATGGCCCGGGCCTGCAGCTCATCAATGTCCAGCAGCTCCATCAGCCCGTCCCGTGCGGCCTCGGTGGTGCTGGAGGCGCGGATGAGGGCGATGACCTCGTCCAGCATGTCCAGTGCCTTCAAAAGGGCCCGCAGGATGTGGGCCTCTTCTTCGGCCTTGCGCAGGCGGTACCGGGTGCGCCGGGCGATGACGTCCATCTGGTGCGTCACCCAGTGCCGGATGAACGCATCGAGGCTCAGGGTCCGCGGGACGCCGTCAACGATGGCCAGCATGTTGGCGGAGAAGTTGCTCTGCAGCTCGGTGTGCTTGTACAGGTTGTTCAGCACCACCTTGGGCACGGCGTCGCGCTTCAGCACGATCACCAGGCGCTGGCCGGTGCGTCCTGAGGTTTCATCGCGGAGGTCGGCAATGCCCTGGATCTTGCCGTCCTTGACCAGTTCGGCGATCTTGATGGCCAGGTTGTCAGGGTTGGCCTGGTACGGAAGTTCGGTGACCACCAGGCAGGTGCGGCCCTGCAGTTCCTCCACGGCAACCACGGCGCGCATGGTGACGGATCCGCGGCCAGTGCGGTACGCGTCTTCGATGCCCTTGTGGCCAAGGATGGTGGCGCCTGTTGGGAAATCCGGTCCTTTGACCCGCACCAGCAGTTCCTCGAGGAGTTCCTCACGCGTGGCGCCGGGGTTGGAGAGGTACCACTGCACACCGTCGGCCACTTCCCGGAGGTTGTGCGGCGGGATGTTGGTGGCCATGCCCACGGCGATGCCGGAGGAACCGTTCACCAGCAGGTTGGGGAACCTGGCCGGCAGGATGGTGGGTTCCTGGTTCTTACCGTCGTAGTTGTCCTGGAAATCGACGGTTTCCTCGTCGATGTCCCGGACCATTTCCATGGCCAGGGGGGCCATCTTGGTTTCGGTGTACCGCGGGGCGGCGGCGCCGTCGTTGCCCGGCGAACCGAAGTTGCCCTGCCCCAGTGCCAGCGGGTAGCGCATGGTCCAGTCCTGGATGAGGCGCACCAGGGCGTCATAGATCGCGGTGTCGCCGTGGGGGTGGTACTGGCCCATGACCTCGCCCACCACGCGGGCGCACTTGTTGAAAGACCGGTCGGGGCGGTAGCCGCCGTCGAACATCGCGTAGAGCACGCGGCGGTGCACGGGCTTGAGGCCGTCGCGGACGTCCGGCAGGGCACGGCCTACGATGACGGCCATCGCGTAGTCCAGGTAGGAACGCTGCATTTCCGTCTGCAGGTCCACCTGTTCCACCCGGTCGATCAGCACGTCGCCTTCAAGAACGGTGTCCGGAGATCCGGCCTCAGGCGCGGAGTTCTCGGGGGTTTCGTCGCTCATTGGTTATTTTCCGTTTCAGGTATATGTCTGGTTCCGAATACTTTGGAGCGGGTCCTTAGATGTCCAGGAACCGGACGTCCTTGGCGTTCTGCTGGATGAAGTTGCGGCGGGATTCGACGTCTTCGCCCATGAGGACGGAGAAGATCTGGTCGGCGGCCAGGGCGTCGTCCATGGTCACCTGCAGCAGGGTGCGGTGGTCGGGGTCCATGGTGGTGTCCCACAACTCGGTGTAGTCCATCTCGCCAAGGCCCTTGTAGCGCTGGATGCCGTTGTCCTTGGGGATACGGCGGCCGGCGGCCTGGCCCGACACGAGCTTGGCGTCGCGTTCGCGGTCGCTGTATACGTAGTCGTGCGGGGCGTTGGACCACTTGATCCGGTACAGCGGCGGCTGGGCCAGGTACACGTAGCCGTTCTCGATCAGGGGCCGCATGTAACGGAACAGCAGGGTCATCAGCAGCGTGGTGATGTGCTGGCCGTCCACGTCGGCATCTGCCATGAGCACGATTTTGTGGTACCGCAGCTTGGCCAAGTCGAAGTCCTCGCCAATGCCGGTACCGAAGGCAGTGATCATGGACTGCACTTCCGCGTTGCCCAGGGCCTTGTCCAGGCGTGCGCGCTCCACGTTCAGGATCTTGCCGCGAAGGGGCAGGATGGCCTGGGTCTCGGGGTTGCGGCCACGCTTGGCGGAGCCGCCGGCCGAGTCACCTTCCACGATGTAGACCTCGCACTTTTCCGGGTCCTTGGAGGAGCAGTCCGAAAGCTTGCCAGGCATGCCAAAGGATTCCAGCGGGCTCTTGCGCCGGGCGTTGTCGCGGGCCTTCCGTGCCGCCATCCGGGCCTGCGCGGCAGAGATCGCCTTGCGGATCACGTCGCGGGCGGGACCGGGATTGCGCTCCAGCCAATCGCCCAAGCCGTCAGTGACCACGCGCTGGACGAAGCCCTTCACCTCGGAGTTGCCCAGCTTGGTCTTGGTCTGGCCCTCGAACTGGGGTTCGGCCAGCTTGACCGAGATGACGGCGGTGAGGCCCTCGCGGATGTCGTCGCCCGTGAGGTTGTCGTCCTTCTCCTTGATAATGCCTTTTTCGCGGGCATACCGGTTGATAAGGGAGGTCATAGCGGCGCGGAAGCCTTCTTCGTGCGTGCCGCCCTCATGGGTGTTGATGGTGTTGGCGTAGGTGTGGACGCTTTCGGAATAGGCGCTGGTCCACTGCATGGCCATTTCCAGGGCGATCTTGCGCTCCGTGTCCTCAGTTTCGAAGGCGATGACGTCCTCGTGGACCACCTCAACCTTCTTGCCCGAGTTCAGGTGCCTGACGTAGTCCAGCAGGCCTTCGTTGTACTGGTACACCACGGTGCGGTGTTCGGCGCTGACCTCACCCTCGGTGCTGAGGTCATCAAGGTCCAGGTCGCCGTCGGCATCGTCGCTGGCTGCAGCACGCTCATCCGTGAGGGTAATCCGCAGGCCCTTGTTCAGGAACGCCATCTGCTGGAAGCGGGCGCGCAGCGTTTCGAAATCGAATTCCGTGGTTTCGAAGATCGCCGGATCCGGGTAGAAGGTCTGGGTGGTGCCGGTGGTGTCTGTCTCTTCGCCCTTGACCAGGCTGCCCTGCGGCTTGCCGCCGTCAGCGAAGGACATCCGCCATACATGCCCTTGGCGCCTCACTTCGGTGTCCACGCGGCTGGACAAGGCGTTGACCACCGAGATGCCCACACCGTGCAGGCCGCCGGAGACTGCGTATCCGCCGCCGCCGAACTTGCCGCCGGCGTGCAGGATGGTCATGACCACCTCGACGGTGGGCTTGTGTTCGGTCGGGTGCATGTCCACGGGAATGCCACGGCCGTCGTCAACCACCTTGACGCCGCCGTCGGCCTGCAGGACTATCTCGATATGGCTGCAGTAGCCTGCCAGCGCCTCATCAACGGAGTTGTCCACCACTTCGTAGACAAGGTGGTGGAGTCCGCGGGGACCGGTGGAGCCGATGTACATGCCTGGCCGCTTACGGACAGCCTCCAGGCCTTCGAGCACAGTGATGTCACTGGCGCCGTATTCCCTTGGAGTGGGTGACGCGGGTGGAGTATCAGGGGTGCGGCCATCCTCGACTGCTGTATCTGCTGCCAGAATATCTGTATTGTCGTTAGCCACAGGCGCTGCGACTCCTCTGTTCTCGATGATGGCCGGCCGGTTGCTCTTCCCAAGGGGAAAGCCACCCGCCAACAGGCACAAACTTATGGCGCCGGTGACCTGCTGACGGTTGGTGATCCAGTCTCCGCACACGGGAAGTGCGCGGAGAACGGACTGAAGTCAACGTTTCATCCGCGCCCAGTTATCTGCGACAATTCTACCGCGAACCAGCGCATATCCCTGCATTCCGGGGCCTTCGCCGGCAGCGAATACCGCCATGCGAGGCTCTCGGTCCTGCCTAGGGCGGCCCAGCGGTACGCCCCCCGGGTGCCTATACACGCCGCAGTCCTTAGAAGGCCCTACACGCCCTTGGGCGCAGTTTCAAGACCTGCGGTTCCGGCTATCCGTACGTGTCCCGCGGCCCACGGCCGTTAACGCTGCGTCCGCCCTTGCGCCAGCTTGGTGCAGAGGGGCCAAGGACCTGGATGGTGGTGACCACGCCGTCGCCCAGTTCCCGGCGGAATTTATCGAGCAGGCTGCTGCTCAAAAGCCGAAGCTGGGTGGCCCAGGCTGTGGAATCGCACCGCACGTGGAGGGTGGTGCCGGTAAAGCTCTCCGGCGTGCAGTGGGCAGAGATTTCCGGCCCCACGAGCGTGGCCCATTCCGCCATGACCGAGCCGACCGCCACGGGTGATGTCCAGCCACGCTCCGCAACCAGCCGTCCCACAACCTTCCCCAATCCCAGGGGGTCCCGGCCCGTTGCGTGGAACTGGCTGAAGCCCCGGGTGTCCCGGATACTGCCTTTAGCTTTTTGGGAACCAGGCCGCGCCACTTTCCGGCGGACTTCGCCACGGGCAGCGGCGGCTTCACGCATCCGGTTCAGGGCGGCCTGCGGGGCATCGATGTCGTCAGGTTCGCGGCCGGGCTGGAGCCCGCCGCCCTGGTCACTGCTCATCGATACCTCCCGGGATGACCTTCACCCGCCGTCCGGACAGTTCTTCCGGAATATCGGCGTCGACGGCGGCGGTCACCAGGACCTGTTCCGCGCCGGAGACTATTGCCGCCAGTTTACGCCGCCGCTGGACGTCGAGTTCGGCAAAGACGTCGTCGAGGATGAGGATCGGGGCAGAACCTCCGGTCCGGGCATCGTCCAGCATCACGTAGTACGAGGCCAGGCGAAGGGACAGGCACATGGACCAGGTTTCCCCATGCGACGCATAGCCCTTGGCAGGCGCTTGCCCGAGCATGAGATCCAGTTCGTCCCGGTGCGGGCCAACCAGGGATATACCCCGTTCGAGTTCCTTCTTCCGGGATTCCGCGAATGCCTGGACGTAGCGTTCCGTGAGCTGCTCCACGGACAGAAGGCGGAGGTCATCCTGGCCGCCTGAAGAACCTCCCGGTGCGGTGCGCTGCGCGTTTCCCGCCGGGACGCCGTCGTCGTCCATTTGGTTCTGGAGGGTTGACCGGTAGGTGGCGTCCGCCGGCTTGGACGCGTCCGTGAGTTGGGCATAGGCCCGGGCAAGGTGCGGGCGGAGGCGTTCCACGAGCTCCAGCCGCGCATGCAGCAATTGGGCTCCGGCCCGGGCCATGTGCTGGTCCCACACATCCAGGGTGGACTCATGTGCCGCCGTGAACTTTCCGGCCCGCGCCGATTTGAGCAGGGCGTTGCGCTGTTTCAGGACCCGGTCATAGTCGCTGCGGGTGGCGGCGTGGTGCGGGATGAGGCTTGCCAGCAGCTCGTCCAGGAAGCGGCGGCGGTTTGAGGGGTCGCCCTTGACCAGGGCCAGGTCCTCCGGGGCAAACAAGACTGTCTGGCAGATGCCGAGAATGTCGCGGGCCCGGACCGGGTTGCTGCGGTTGATGCGGCCCCGGTTGGCGCGGCTGGCGTTGATTTCCAGTTCAAGGACCGTGGTTTGGCTGCCGCGGACCAGCCGCGCCCGCACCAGGGCACGTTCCGTGCCGAACTTCAGCAGGGGGGCGTCGGAGCTGACCCGGTGCGAGCTGAGCGTGGCAAGGTAACCGATGGCCTCCATCAAGTTGGTCTTGCCGATGCCGTTGTATCCCACCAGGACGGTGACGCCGGGTCCCAGGGTGAGGTCAACCTGGGCGTAACTGCGGAAGTCGGTCAGTGAAAGGTGTTCCAGATACACGCGGTTATCGGCAATTCTGGGAACTCTGTTGGTTCCCGATGGGTACTACTTGGCGGGACGGGTTGCGTGGCCGCCGAATTGGTGGCGCAGCGCGGAAACCATCTTCATGGCAGGCGAGGTGTCTTCCCGGGATGCGAACCGGGCGAACAGCGCGGCGGTGATGGCCGGGGCGGGGACTGCGTTGGCGATGGCTTCCTCAACGGTCCAGCGGCCTTCACCGGAATCCTCCACGTAGTCGTCAATCGAGGCCAGCCCCGGGTCTTCGTCAAGGGCCTTGACCATGAGGTCCAGGAGCCACGAGCGGACTACCGTTCCTTTTTGCCATGCCCTGAACGTGCCGGGGAGGTCGGTGACAATGTCCTTGGCCGCGAGCAGTTCGTAGCCTTCGGCGTAGGCCTGCATCAGGCCGTACTCGATCCCGTTGTGCACCATCTTGGCGTAGTGGCCGGCTCCGACGCCGCCGACGTGGACAAAGCTGTCGGCCCTTTCACCGTCCGGACGCAGCGCATCGAAAACGGGCAAAGCGCGTTCGATGTCTGCTGCGTCGCCACCGGCCATGAGTCCATAACCGTTCTGCAGCCCCCAGACTCCGCCGGACACGCCGCAGTCAGCGAAGCGGATCCCCTTGGACGCAAGGAGTTCGCCGTGCTTCTGGTCCTCGGTGAACCGGGAATTGCCACCGTCGATGACCAGGTCGCCTGACTCCAGCTTTTCGCTCAGCTCAGTGATGACGGCGTCCGTGATGGGGCCCGAGGGCACCATCACCCAGATGATCCTTGGTGCCGGAACGGCAGCGATCAGGTCATCGACGCTGGCGGCATCAGTGACGTCCGGGTTCCGGTCGTAGCCAGTGACTTCCAGGCCTCCCTTGCGCAGGCGCTCACGCATGTTGAATCCCATTTTGCCGAGGCCGATCAGTCCAATGTGCATGTGGAACTCTTTTCTGCGCTAGTGGGAGGAACGGGGTTGGCGGTGGAGGGGGACTAGTTGGGGAGTCGAACCGGCATCACCAGGTAGCGGTAGTCATCCTGGTCTTCGCCGTCGGCGTCCGCCTGCGCCGTGATCATGGCGGGCTTGGGAGCTGTGGTGAATGAGAACCGGACGAACTTGGTCTCGATGACGCTGAGTCCCTCGATCAGGTAATGCGGGTTGAAGGCCACCGTGATGTCATCACCGGACAGCTGGGCCTCCAGTTCTTCCGATGCCTGGGCGTCCTCTCCGGTGCCGGCATCCAGGTTCAGCAGACCGGCAGTGAAGGCAAGCCGGACCGGAGTGTTGCGCTCTGCCACGAGGGACACACGGCGGACAGCTTCAACCAGTTCCTGGGTCTGGACCGTCGCGTGGATGGGGGTGGACTCGGGGAACAGCGACCGGATCTTGGGGTAGTCCCCATCCACCAGCAGCGACGTTGTGGTGCGTCCGCCACTTTCGAAGCCAATAAGCCGGCTGTCATCGTCGGCCAGGGCGAGGTTGATGTCGCCGCTGTTACCGAGCGTTTTGGCTACCTCGTTGAGGGTTTTGGCCTTGACCAAGGCGCTGGTGGAGATGCCTGGAGTAACCGGCTTCCACGGGACTTCGCGCATGGCCAGCCGGTAGCGGTCGGTGGCCAGAAGCGTGATCAGGTCGTCCTCGATCTCCATCCGCACACCGGTGAGGATGGGGAGGGTGTCGTCCTTGCTTGCCGCGATGATGACCTGCGAAACAGCCTGGGCGAAGGCATCGCCCGGGACAGTTCCGCTGATATCCGGCAGGGAAGGCAGTGGCGGGTATTCGGCTTCCGGCATGGTGGCGAGGTGGAAGCTGCTTCGACGGCAGGTGAGCGTGACCTTGTTTCCGTCTGTTTCCACATCCACCGGAGCAGAAGGCAGGCTCCGACAGATGTCGGCGAGCAGCCGGCCGGATACCAGAATGGTGCCCTCGTCCCTGATGTCTGCGGTGATTTCAAGCCGTGCAGAGGTCTCGTAGTCAAAGCTCGAAAGGCTGACGGTTCCGCCTTCAGCCTTCAAAAGCAGCCCTGACAGGACAGGTACGGGCGGCCGCGGAGACAACGACCGGGCTGTCCAGGTGACGGCTTCTGCCAGGACGTCCCGATCGACTCTGAACTTCACGGAAGGGTGCCGCCTTTCATTGCTGCTGCCATGTAAAACCCGGGAGTTTCGCAGGAAACTCCGGAAGAAGTTGGGCGCACCCCGGCTGGTGCATGGTCCGCGAAGACGGAAACCACACGAAAACCCAGGGATGGGAGCGCTGCTGACAGCTTAGCCGGAAGATCGGGGATTAACCCATCCCCCAAAGTTCGGTCCAGCCCCCTCAGGGGCCGGCAGGCCCCGTGTGCCGGATGCGCGGAACGTTCTTGTTGTTTGAGGGATTTCAATTTTTTGGGATTAGTAGTGTTAATAACTGCTGTGGAAACTGTGGATAACCCGGTCCTGCCGCGCAGTTCCGCGCTTAAGCCCTGTTCACCGAGTGTGTGTTAAGGGGTTTTAAACAGGGTGTGGATGGGGACAAGGCGAAAGACCGCTTTTAACGATCCACAGACGGCTTAAGGGTTTTAAGCCCATTAACCGCGCTTGTCCCCTTAAGTATCCACAGGCTTATCCACACGCCCCTGTTAATAAGGTATAGAGTGCGGGGCGCGGTGTGGATTCAGGAGTCGCGCTGCTGCTGCTTGATCCGGTTGGTCAGCTCTGTGACCTGGTTGTAGATCACACGACGCTCCGCCATCAGTTCGCGGATCTTCCGGTCGGCGTGGATGACGGTGGTGTGGTCGCGGCCGCCAAGTTCCTGGCCGATCTTGGGAAGCGACATGTCCGTGAGCTCCCGGCAGAGGTACATGGCGATCTGCCGCGCAGTCACCAGCGTCCGGGTCCGGGATTTGCTGCACAGTTCTTCCATGCTGAGCTTGAAGTAGTCAGCCGTCTGCTGAAGGATCTGGGCGGATGTGATCTCCTGGGCGCCGTCGTCGGTAATCAGGTCCTTCAGGACCATCTCTGCAAGGGCCACGTCCACCGGCTGGCGGTTCAGGCTGGCAAAGGCTGTCACCCTGATCAAAGCGCCCTCCAGCTCGCGGATGTTGCTGGAGATCTTGGATGCGATGTACTCCAGCGCATCGTCCGGCGCCGACAGGCCCTCACTCAGCGCCTTCTTGCGGAGGATGGCGATCCGGGTTTCAAGTTCCGGCGGCTGGATGTCGGTCAGCAGGCCCCACTCGAAGCGGGACTTCATGCGGTCTTCGAACCCGGCCAGCAGCTTGGGCGGCTGGTCCGAGGTGATGACCACCTGCTTGTTGTTGTTGTGCAGGGCATTGAAGGTGTGGAAGAACTCCTCCAGCGTCCGGTCCTTGCCGGCCAGGAACTGGATGTCATCGATCAGCAGGACGTCCACGTTGCGGTAGGTCGTCTTGAAGCTGGTGCCCTCGTCATCGCGGATCGAGTTGATGAAGTCGTTGGTGAATTCTTCCGAATTCACGTATCGGACCCGGATCCCGCTGTACAGCCGCCTGGCGTAGTGGCCGATGGCATGCAGGAGATGGGTCTTGCCCAGGCCGGAGTCACCATAGATGAAGAGCGGGTTGTACGCCTTGGCGGGCGCCTCGGCAACAGCAACGGCAGCCGCATGGGCGAACCGGTTGGAGGAACCAATCACGAAGGTGTCAAAGACGTACTTGGGGTTCAGCCGGCCGAATTCGTGCGACGTGCTGGGCAGCATTGGCTGCGGCTTCTGCTCGATGACCTGGTCCGGCGCGAAAGCAGGTTCGACGACGGGTTCGGGCTCCACATGGATGGGGACCAGGTCAGTGTCCACGTCGATGGCGCAGCGGATGTCGTCAGAAAAGACGTTGTGCAGTGCATCGTCAAGGGCTTCCTTGACCTGGGTCTGGAGCACCTCGCGGGTGAGTTCGTTGGGAACGGCAACCAGGAGGGTGGAACCGATGAGGCCCTGCGCCTGGGCAAGGATGACAAAACCGCGCTGGCGGGGTGATACGCGGTGGTCCTGTTCCAGCAGGCTGACAACCCGACGCCAGGAACTTCCGACAGTATTGGCGTGGTTGGCTTCGTCTACTGTCATCAATCGGTTCCCTCAAAACTTGCTATGCCTGCATTGCCTGCAGCCCCAAGTCCGGAACCAGGTCCTGGCCCAGCTTCATCCACAGGGTTATGCACAGTCCGTGGATAATCGGCTACTGGGACACTCTAGGGGATGAAAAGCCTAGAAGATAGCTGGCTATCCGGCTGTGGATAATTACATCGGTGTGGTTTCGGAAGGGCCTCTGTGAGCCACTTCATCCACAGGCTGTTGGGGATAGTTAGGAACAGTTGGGGACAGCCTCGAAGGGCCCCTCCGGTTTGACTAAGGCCTGCAGATTGCCCTAACGTTGTGAAGTCCTTTGTGTCCGCTTTTTGGGCCCCATCTGAACATCCTGGCGCAGTGCGCCTGGGCAGTCGGGGGAAGCGTGCATATACAAAACTTAGCGTCGGCCAGTTCTTCCCCTTTACTGATCGGGTGGGCGCACCTTTGATCCACTGGAGTAACTAACGTGAGCAAGCGGACTTTTCAGCCGAATAACCGCCGTCGAGCCAAGAAGCACGGCTTCCGCCTTCGTATGCGTACCCGTGCCGGCCGTGCCATCCTGGCAGCCCGTCGTGGCAAGGGCCGCACCGAACTGTCGGCCTAAATAACTGGCTTGTCGGTAGACATTCCCTTGCGAGTTTAAGGTGCTGGCCGCCCGCAACCGCTTGAGGACCCCAACCGATTTTTCAACAACTGTACGTTCCGGTGTCCGCAATGGACGCCGGAACGTAGTGTTATATGCGGCAGCCATTGCTGCCGACGAACCCAGCCGGATCGGGTTCATTGTTTCCAAGAGTGTAGGGAACGCTGTGGTCAGGAACCTCGTTAAGAGGAGACTGAGAGAAGCAGGTGCTGCCTCGTTGCGTGAGCACGGTACGGGACTCGCTATCGTAGTGCGGGCGCTTCCGGCGTCCGCCTCTGCCAGCTGGGACCAGCTGCTGTCGGACTACAACGCTGCACTGGAATCTACGCTGAACCGGCTGGCCGGCCGCCCTCCACGGGCTGCCGCCAAGGGTTCAGCCGGTACAACACAGGAGGGGACACCGCGTGCCTAACGCCAGCGCCGTCGTCGCCCGTCTCCGCAACGTGATTGCCGCCGTCGGGAAGTTCCTCTGGAACCTGCCCCGGAACATCCTCATTCTTCTGCTGATGGGCTACCGCAAGGTGGTTTCTCCCTTGTACGGTCCGGTCTGCCGGTTCTTCCCTTCATGTTCGGCCTATGCCCTTGAAGCGGTCACCGTCCACGGCGCGGTCAAAGGAAGCTGGCTTGCGGCGCGCCGCCTTGGCCACTGCCACCCATGGAACGCCGGCGGAGTGGACCACGTCCCCGCCGGCGGCCGGGAATGGCCAGCGGGCCAGACCCCCACAATTGTTGTGCTGAACAATCCGGACCGGTACCTGGTTGCTCGGACTGATGAAGAAGGCCGCAGTGCGGCCTGACGAATAGGGATAAGTATGGACTTCTTTGGAACAATCATGGCCCCGTTCAAGTGGCTGGTTTCCATCATCATGATTGGATTCCACGATGGCCTGAGCGCCATCGGGATGCCCGCCGCGAACGGCTGGACCTGGACTCTGTCCATCATCGGACTGGTGCTGGTGATCCGTGCCGCCCTGATCCCGGTATTCGTCAAGCAGATCAAGGCCCAGCGCGGCATGCAGTTGCTGCAGCCTGACCTGAAGAAGCTCCAGGACAAGTACAAGGGCAAGACTGACCAGCTGTCCCGCCAGGCCATGGCCCAGGAACAGATGGCCATGTACAAGAAGCACGGGACCAACCCGTTCTCCGCATGCCTGCCCATGCTGATCCAGATGCCGTTCTTCTTTGCCCTGTTCCAGGTGCTCTCCGGCATCTCGCAGGCCAAGGACCAGGGCGCCGGCATCGGTGCGATGAGCCACGAGCAGGTTGTCGAGTTCGACGCCTCGAGCATCTTCGGGGCTCCGCTGTCCGCCTCCCTGCTGCATGGCGGGGGTACCGGCAACCAGGCTGCTGTGTGGATCCTTTCCATCGTGATGATCCTCGCCATGACGGCCTCGCAGTTCATCACCCAGAAGCAGATCATGGCCAAGAACATGTCCGAAGAAGCCATGGCCAGCCCGTTCATGCGGCAGCAGAAGATGATGCTCTACATCCTGCCCCTCGTCTTCGGCGTGGGTGGCATCAACTTCCCCATCGGCGTCCTGATCTACTGGACCACCACCAACCTTTGGACCATGGGCCAGCAGTTCTTCGTCATCCGACGCATGCCGACGCCGGGATCGCCCGCAGCCAAGGCCCTCGCCGAGCGCCGTGCCGCCAAGGGCCTGCCGGCCCTTTCCGTCCTGAGCGGGAAGCGGGACGAAGCAGCCGACGCCGCCGAGGCTGCCGCACTTGAGACCAAGGGACAGCGCGTCCAGCCCCAGCGCAAGAACAGGAAGAAGAAGTAATGTCAGCTGAGAGCACCGAACACGCCTTTTCTGAAGCGATCGAAGATCAGGACGAGTCCGTGAGCCAGGATGATTCCGCTGCCAAGGGTTCCGCCGCCAGCCGCCTCGAGGAAGAGGGGGATGTCGCTGCCGACTACCTGGAGGAACTGCTGGACATCGCCGACATCGACGGTGACATCGACATCGAGGTCCGCAACGGACGGACTTACATCTCCATCGTCGCCGAGGAGGAGACCGAAGGGCTGGAGGGCCTGGTTGGTGAGGACGGCGAAGTCCTCGAAGCCCTGCAGGAGCTCACCCGCCTCGCCGTCCTGTCCGCAACAGAGAACCGTTCCCGGCTTGTCCTGGACATCAATGGTTACCGGCAGGAACGCACCGGACATCTGCAGAAAATCGCCGAGGACGCCGCGGCTTCCGTGAAGGAAACCGGCAAGTCGGTCGCCCTTGAACCGATGAGCGCCTACGAACGCAAGATCGTGCACGACGCTGTGGCCGACCTCGGCCTGGTCAGCGAGTCCGAGGGCGAAGGCGCCGGCCGCCACATTGTTGTTTCCGCAGACTAGAGAATGCTGACCCAATAGTTATGGTTGACATCACGGCAGCAGAGCTTCGCGCTGCTGAGAAGATCTTCGGCGACCGCCTCGAGCTGGCCAAACGCTATGTGGAGCACCTCGCCACGTCCGGGACCGAACGGGGCCTGATTGGCCCGCGTGAGGTTCCCAGGCTGTGGAGCCGCCATGTGCTCAATTGTGCCGTCATCGAAAGCGAGATCGCCCACGGGAGCCACGTGGCCGACGTCGGAAGCGGCGCCGGACTGCCGGGCCTTTGCCTTGCCATCGCACGTCCGGACCTGGAACTGACCCTCATCGAACCGCTGGAACGAAGGGTGATCTGGCTCCAGGAAGTGGTTGATGACCTCGGCCTGGACAACGTCACGGTGATGCGCACCCGGGCCGAGCTGGCCGTGGGCCACGTGCATGCGGACGTTGTGACGGCCCGCGCCGTATCCGCGCTGTCCAACCTTGCCGGCCTCACCATCCCGCTGCTGGGTGGGCACGGCGAAGTGGTGGCGATCAAGGGCCGCAGCGCGGCTGAAGAGATCGAGAAGGCTGCCAAGACCATCCGCAAGCTGGGTGGCGTGGAGACGTCGGTGCTGACAGTGGGCGACAACCTCCTGGAGGAGCCCACCACGGTGGTCCGCATCGTGGTGAACAAGTCCCAAAAGAAGTCCTAACGCGGGCCCGCTGACGGCTGTCAGCAGGCCGGAGCAGCTAGGCTAGACAACGGCAGCAAAATTGGCTGAACGAGAGTGAGTGTGCCCCAGTGACCAGTAGTGAAGCCTCCGCACAACGGATCCCGCCGTTTGTGTCCTTGGGGTCGGCACGTTCTGTCGCTGGGTCAGGACTGGCGGGTACCGCCATGGCTCCTGGTCGCGGCGGTAATCATCCTAAGGCGGTTGCCTCGCCATCTCTGGGAAACGCCGTTTCACGTGAAACAACCTCTGCCGGTCGTTCCAACGTCATGGACGCCATCGACGACTCGAGTCCCATCGCCCGTGAGCTCGCCCACGAAACCAAACGCCGTGAGCGTCTGATGGGGAGGAACCTGCCGCGGCCCGAAAAGACTCGGGTCTTTACCGTTTCCAACCAAAAGGGCGGGGTGGGCAAAACCACCACGACCGTCAACATCGCCGCGGCCCTGGCGGCCGCCGGGCTGAATGTCCTTGTTATCGATATCGACCCGCAGGGCAATGCTTCCACTGCACTGGGCATTGAACACCATGCAGACGTCGACAGCATCTACGACGTCTTGATCAACGACGTCCCGCTGGCTGACGTAGTCGCCCCGTGCCCGGACATAGGAAAACTGATCTGCGCGCCGGCCACGATCCACCTCGCCGGCGCCGAAATTGAACTGGTATCGCTCGTGGCCCGTGAACAGCGTTTGCGCCGGGCCATCGATGTCTACGCGAAGACGCGCGAGAAGAACGGCGAAGAGCGCCTGGACTACGTCTTCATCGACTGCCCGCCCAGCCTGGGCCTGCTGACAGTCAATGCTTTCTGTGCGGCCAACGAGGTACTGATTCCCATCCAGTGCGAGTACTACGCCCTGGAAGGCCTTAGCCAGCTGCTCAAGAACATTGAGATGATCCAAAAGCACCTCAACGCCGATCTTGTTGTATCCACCATCCTGCTTACTATGTATGACGGCCGCACCAACCTTGCTGCACAGGTAGCCGCTGAGGTGCGCCAGCACTTCCCCGACCAGGTGCTCTCGGCCGTCGTTCCGCGCTCGGTGCGCATCTCGGAGGCCCCGAGCTACCAGCAGACGGTTATGACATACGACCCTTCCTCGAGTGGTGCTCTTTCATACTTGGAAGCCGCTGCTGAAATAGCCGAACGCTAGAATCTTCAATACCGCAACGCACGGAGCCAGGCTGGTCCTGCCTCCACCACTGGAGGGATTTACCCATGAGCGAGAAGCGACGGGGCCTAGGCCGCGGTCTTGGCGCGCTGATTCCTAGTTCCGCCGCAGCCAATGGGTCTTCCGGTAACGGCGGGGCGGTATCCCGACCTGTGGACTTGTTTTTCCCCGAGGGCCGGAAGAAGACCGAACCCTTGGAGCAGCCTGCAGCGCCTGCCGCTGCCAGGTCGCAGGACAATGACTCGGCGGAATCGGCGGCATCACGCCGTTCCCCAGCCAGGTCGGGAGCTGCAAAGTCCACCGTGGACAACGGCAGTGGGGACGGAGAGAAGCCCGCTCCTTCTGCAGCTGCGGCTTCGGCGAAAAAGGCTCCTGCCAAAAAGGCGTCCGCTGCGGAGGCTAAGGCAGCAGCTGAGCCCGCTCCTCCAATGGAGGCGCCTGCTGGTGCCGAGAGGCCAGAGAGCAACGCTCCTGCCGCCAGCGCCGACGTAAGTAGTCCTGGGGACTCCGGTGTTGAGCTCGTAGAGGTTCCGGGTGCCCGCTTCGCGGAGATCCCCGTCGCCGATATCCATCCCAACCGGAAGCAACCTAGAAGTGTCTTCGATGAAGACGACATGGCTGAGCTGGTTCACTCAGTCCGTGAAATCGGCGTCCTGCAGCCAGTCGTGGTTCGTACTTCAACCGAAGACGGTAGTGAACCCTACGAACTTGTCATGGGTGAACGCCGCTGGCGCGCAGTGCAGGCAGCAGGGCTGGAAACCATCCCCGCGATCATCCGGGACACCACCGATGACGACCTTCTGCGGGACGCCCTGCTCGAGAACCTCCATCGCAGCCAGCTGAACCCCCTGGAAGAGGCTGCGGCTTACCAGCAACTCCTGGAGGACTTCGGTACCACCCACGAGCAGCTGGCGGACCGTATCGGTCGCTCCCGGCCCCAAGTCTCCAACACCCTGCGTCTCCTGAAGCTGCCACCGCTGGTTCAGCGCCGCGTAGCCGCCGGTGTGCTGTCCGCTGGCCACGCCAGGGCCCTTCTCTCGCTGCCTGACGCGGCCGCCATGGAGCGCCTCGCCCAGAAAATCGTTGCCGAAGGGATGTCTGTTCGGGCAACAGAGGAAGCAGTGACCCTGTACCAGGATCCTGCCAAGCCGGTCAAGAACAACATTCCGCGTCCTGGGGCCAGGCATGAACGACTGGATTACCTTGCCTCTTCGCTCTCAGATCGCTTGGACACCAACGTCAAGATCTCCCTGGGTGTCAGGAAAGGCAAAGTCAGCATCGAATTTGCCAGCGTTGAGGACCTGAACCGGATTATGGACGTTTTGGCTCCCGGTTCCAATAATTGAGTCCAGAAGAGGCCCGGTCCGTTGTGGACCGGGCCTTTTTTGTTTCTGTTTTGCGTAGTGCCTCGCGGACCTCAGATCAATGAATATAAGCGACCGCGAGACTGGCTCGATTGGCGCCTCGCCTGCACTTTCCCTTTATGTCCCGCACGTGATGGTGCTTCCGTGCCTCCCTTGTAGCACTGCTTTCATAACCCGATCTGGACGGCGCCGACGCTTGCTGCAACGTACTAGGGCGATTGCTGCCCAGTCTGCCTGAACGGGATACCTCGATGTCTGCCTGAACGGGATACCTCGATCTTTTTGTGACTAGCCTACTGGCGCCTCCGCTCCCGCAGTACAGCCGAGCTTCAGCTCAACGAGGATAGGACTTGGCTAAACCTACGTGGTGATTGCTGATCCGCGGTGTGACGCTGGCCCAGTGAACAGGGTAACTCCTTTCGATCCCTTACCCGGCTGCGACGTTTCACGTGAAACACGTCTTGCATTCCGTGCTTGGATTACTGGCGACATCCGTCATTGCACTGAATGAGCCGCCAGTGAATCAACGTGGTGGCCGTTTTAATGGTCTCCGCGTCAGAATCGCAGCACCTCTTGGCCCGAGGAAGAGGTTACTCCACGCGTTCTTGAAGCTCCACGCGCACGCCACCACCGCGGCGCATGTGCCGCCTACTTGGGGGCCGTGAATGGGCGTGACAGCTGCCCGTGGCCGCTGCTCTACATGTGGTTGGTCGGAAACCCGTGCCATTGACGCCTTAGGCTGCCGCCCAAAATGTGCTTCATCCAGAAACGCGCGAACAAGACCAGTATTCCAACCTAGCCGTCTCTTTCAGCTTTGACGGTAAGGTTGCCAAGGATCCGTTGAAGGGCTTTTCGGCTGGCCCCCGTGGTGCTCGCCCAGGTGGGGCTCGGATCAGGACTCGCATCCTATGAGCTGTTCGCGGCCTCCCCAGCCCTGATGCAGCATAGACCACGGCGATACTAGCTTCGCTACCCCTTGCGCCCTGCCTTTCCACTAGGGTGACTCATCGTCTGCTGACGAACATTGTGTATACGGAGGTTTAGAAGAGGAGACTGTCGGGACTCAACGGAGGACCGGGTACCTCTATGTGAATATAGTCGGTCACGGATTGCAGCACGTGCCGACGGAATTGACAGCGAAAACGCGCTGCCGTGTTTCACGTGAAACAAGGTTGGCGCCACCGCGAAGGTCCCCTCACCTGCTTTGCGGGCTACCTGGACGCAAGGCCGCCGTCTTCATCCAGCTAACGAGTTGGGCGGCATCCAGCAAGACGCGTTCAAATTCATCGTGCGGGAAAGCTAAGTCCTGACGTGCAGCGGGTACTCATCCTATGAGACAAAGCCGGTGAGCAAGGGAAGCCGGGGGTGGCGAGGGAATGGGGCAATTGCGTTCATCCCAGACCGTCCATCGACGCGGCGTTTCACGTGAAACAACGTGTACGCCCACGGCGTCGACCAGGGCTACCGGTGCCGGCGCCTGACCCGTCCGTATCTTCCTAAGCAGACCTTGGTTGGCGGAAGACGACTCAGTTGCACGTGCGGTGCCCGCATTGTCCCTGGACCCCACGTAGGCGGACCAACGCTGCTACGCACATGGAGGACGGTGCGAGGATCTGTTCAGAAAAAAGTGCTGGGCAGAGCTGTGACTGCGCCCGCAGGGTCATGTGAGGTGGGCTCACCAGCCACCGCCTTCGACGTACTCGAGCTGACGATGGGGCCGACCGTGGCGGAACATAGTTAACTGTGCAATTTCGTTTACCTCTCATTAACCGCATGTAGATGGCGGCCCCACGTCCGCCGCTACCCATCGGTCACGGATGGGCCTTTGCGCTACAGTGAGTTCGACGCGTTCCCGCAGTGCCCCTCTGGCTTGACCAAGTCCAGGGGCAGTCGCTACCAGCATCATGGAGCTAAGTACCCGGCAGCCGAATGACGACTTGAGGAAGTCCATTTGAAGCGCCCGTCCCCCGGGAAAAATCCGCCCCCCGGGAAAAATCCGCCCCCCGGGAAAAATCCGCATCTCTTTGTTCCGCATGCCCGCGCGGACCGTGAATGCCGTTGTTGGGGTGGGTCCGCTCCTGGTCCTGAGGCTGGCCTCTGGCGACCTACCAGTGTTGCGGCGGAGCTGCGGTCACCGTCCTTCGAGTTACGGCTTCGCAGTACTGCCCCGCTGCCACTGTGGCGGGGTATCAACAGAGAGACCGGCCGTGGATATCCCTGTGGATAACCATGGGGATAAATGGGACACATCTGCAGTCCCCTACCGGTTCCTCCGGCCACCCAGCGGCCGACCGTCCGGATATGTCCCGATACCCGAGACGGATGACGTGAGGCGCTAGCATTGTTTCACGTGAAACAGCTGGCGCCGCATGCACTCGTAGTGGAAGCTAGACTGAGTTTACAACCAAAGAGGGTAATAATCGGGCTTGAAAATCGCGATTCGCTGGGAAGTGCTGGCACTGGTCCCATGTTGCCCATAGGAACAGGAAGGCCTGCCCAGGACCGTCCTCAATTTCATAGCAAGATAGCCTATACAGCGCGGCCCGCCTCCCACCTTGGGGGCTGTGGATAAACTTGTGGATTAGCCCACCGTGTAGCTGTGGATAATCGTGTGGACAAGATCACCATGGCGGGCAGACCTCTGCCCCCTGAGACTACGCCTTCCTGCTAGACCTCGCCCGTTCTCGTCGCGCAGTCGGGCGCTGTGCCGCTGGACCCTTCAAGATGCAGGGCACGACACTTCAGAGAATGCCACCTGGCGTGCGATAAGCCCAGGGCGACCGGCTACCATCGATATCCGTGCGGGTCTACTGAGCTGACTGCCAGCACCCGCCGGGAAGGTAGCATCTCCTACTGCAGTCTCGTACGATGCGGGGCCTCAGTCGATGGCGTGGATCTCACGCGGTGATGGACTGATGCCTGGCCCCTGGGCCGCCACGTGGATGCATGCCTGACCTTTGCTACCGCCGCTGTTCGCGCAGGCCGCATGATCGGTCAACCGTTTAGCGGTATATTCCTACGCCCTCCTTCAAGGCTGGGGCTCGATCATCGTCTAGCGGGTCGCACATCCCTAAAGGAGAATGTGCATATCGTGGGCGATGAGTGCATGGGTATGCCCCCGCCTGCCTATTCCCTGGGGTCTACGCCTGCACCTCGCCGCGGTCCTGTGTCGCATGAACGTTTCACGTGAAACATTGTCCTGTTAGTGGCCGGAGTGCGCCTGAGTGAACAGGACTTGTCCCCCGGTGGCGCCATTGTTTCACGTGAAGCACCGGCGCAACAGAGTGCGGCCTTCCAAGTGAACCGGGGTTGCGTGCGGGTCGTTGGATGGGGATCGCGGACGTGAATGAACAACCCGCAATCATCATTCGCCGATGTTTCACCGGTCCTTGAATCAGCGGGAGGCCGCGGAAACCCGGATGGTGCCCGAGCCAAAGGCTTAGTCTAACGAGTTCCCCGTCCTGCGCTGACCGGGACGCAATGGCACCTAGGCTGTCAGTCCATCCGTGACTGCGGACGCGCAGCTGCCCACCCTCTTGCTGCTCGCCGTGCGGATCCGGGCCCAGCCCATCGGATACCAATGGCCGTGCCCAGCGAATCGGCCCCAAGCGGTATGGCACCTTGGATGTACGTCGTCCGCGGGGAGCTACCACTAGTGTTCTTATGGTCTTCAGACCAGATCCCGCGTCTGCTGGCTGGTGTCGGTGTCACCACTCTCCCGGGCATGAGCACGTCGGAGCCCTAGTGGCTGAGTGGCAAACAACGCTTGGTGTTCAGCGCAGCGCGGACCGAGAAGCTACGCGATGACGGAGACGGCAGATTTCGACCGGGCGCGCCGGGTTGGTCGCGTATTCCGGGTTATCGCGAGCGTTGTCGTTCGTGTCGATCCACGACTGCAATCGCCTTCCCCTGGTCGTGCGGCCGCTGCAAGACGGATACTGCGTCTCAATGTAGTGGATAGCTGACGTCGCCGCTGCTACTGGTAGGTCCTGCGCAAAAGGATACTCGAATAGTGTTCGTGACTAGTAAGTTTGAAGGCATCTGGGGAGCCTGAAGTGGTGTACGCTGCCGCGCACCACGCACAGGCGACCAATCCTCGCATCATAGTGGAGATTCAATCTGCAAGTATGGAGACTGACCCCGGTAAGGGGATGCAGCTTAGAGGACAAAGAGATGCTGCCTCGTTTCACGTGAAACATCCTCCCAAGACGCATGCCGATCAGGACTCGCAGGCTGCTCCACCCCGATTTGGGGAGGCCGGGACCTCGACGGACTCCCCGGAGTCTCTGAAGGGATCCGGCGGGGTATGCGCGTTTCTATCCCCTGTCGCCCTCTGCCTAGATAGTCCGTGGGACGCCTGCCAGCATCAGGGCGACAGCAGTGGTGGGTTGAAGAGATGAAGCAGGCAGGAGACTCAACACGAGGACGCTTATTCCCGGACGACGCGTCTCCATTGCGCGGTGTCTCTGCAGTAGTCGTGGGTGTACCGTGATCGAGGGCGGTTACTGAAGTGCGGGTTCAGGGACGCCCAGTTGTCGCCTGACTAGCCCACTGGGAACGTTTCACGTGAAACACGTCGTATGACGGACAGGGGCGCTGATGCGGTCTCCGGCACGTGGTCGCCCAGCAACCAGGGGGCCAACACAATAAAAAGTGGCCACCGCCGGTAGGCGATGGCCACTTCAAGCGCTATCTCTGCGCGGGCAATCCCCCACTAAACATCTGAGGGATGCAGGCATCAGGACAAGACGTCAGAAAATTCCTTTTCGAAGAACTGTTTCGGCTTGGCGCCTATGACAGTGCTCTTCACCTCGCCGCCCTGGAAGAGATAGACCGCAGGAATGGAGGTGATTCCATACTGGGCAGCAATAGCGGGGTTGTCATCAACGTTTACCTTGACGACGTCCACCTTCTCACCGTACTCGACTGCAATTTCATCCAGGATAGGTCCCAGCTTGCGGCAGGGGCCGCACCATTCTGCCCAGAAGTCTACGATTACCGGCTTATCGGCGGAGAGGACGTCGGAGCCGAAACTCGAGTCAGTTACATCTTTAGCGTTGCTCATAACCTAATCTTTCTCTTCGAATAACAGTGGGGCAGATTATGCAGGCAGGTCTGCCAGATAGTGTTCAACATCGATAGCCGCAACGCATCCGGAACCCGAGGCAGTGATGGCTTGCCGGTAGGTGGGATCCACAACGTCGCCGGCGGCGAACACACCCGGGAGGCTGGTCCGGGAGCTCCTCCCCTCCACCGCGATGGTTCCTTCAGGCGTCAGATCCAGGACACCCTCAACCAGGTCGGTGCGGGGATCATTACCGATAGCGACAAAAACTCCCGTAACGGCAAGATCGGACACTGAGCCGTCCAACAGATTCTTCAACCGCAGACCCGTGACTTTGTCCGTTCCCAGGACGTCGTCTACGGTGCTGTTCCAGACAAAATTGATCTTTTCATGGGCAAGCGCCCGGTCGGCCATGATCTTGGAGGCCTTCAGCGAGTCACGGCGATGAACAACCGTTACCGATTTCGCGAACTTGGTAAGGAACAGGGCCTCTTCCATGGCGGAGTCGCCGCCACCGATGACTGCGATGTCCTGATCCTTGAAAAAGAAACCGTCGCAGGTTGCGCACCAGCTCACACCGTGCCCAGAGAGCCGCTTTTCGTTGGGGAGGCCCAGTTCACGATAGGCGGAGCCGGTGGAGAGAATGATTGCCTTTGCCTTGAAGGTCTCCCCCGTGGCGATGGTAACCGTCTTCACGGGCCCATCGAGCTCAAGCGCGGTCACATCCTCAAACTGGATTTCAGTCCCGAATCGTGCGGCCTGCTTCTCGAAGTTTTCCATCAGGTCCGGTCCCATGATTCCCTCTGGGAAACCGGGATAGTTCTCCACGTCCGTGGTGTTCATCAATTCCCCGCCGGCGGTCACCGAACCAGCCAGCAGCAGAGGCTTAAGGTCTGCCCTGGCGGTATAGACAGCTGCTGTGTAGCCCGCCGGGCCTGAGCCCACAATAATGACGTCGCGAACGTCCGACGCCGTCTTCTCTTCGATGGTCACTGGACCGTGAACCTCTTCCTTGTTCGACTCGCCTCCCCGTGGAGGCCGGCCACATGGCACAACTGTGTCCGAGTGCTGAATATTCCAGCGCCCGGACGACGTAAAGCACAGCGGAAGACAAAGGTCCCGCCGTATCAGGGCGCTTTTCCCAGACTACAGTCCCTGCTGCTGCAGGATGGATTACAGCAGCCGGGCCGCCGTGATGCCTAAGCGCTACTGGACCTTGATTTCAGCGAGCCGGAGGCCGTAGCCGTAACGGGTCTTGGGGGCCGCCAGCTTGGGGAGCGAATTGATGGAGACGATCACGTACTGTGCCTGAACGGGTTCCGGAAGGGGCATGTTCAGGTCAGTGGACGTGAAGCTGTTGGTTCCCACTGGCTTCGCTCCGTCCATGGAGGGCCGGTCGTTGGTGTAAACGGTGATGTTGCCGCCCGATCCACCGAGCTGGGAGAGGGTGATGGATGAGATGGTGGAAGTGCCCTTCAACTTCACAACCAACGGGACCCCCTGGGGAGCCAAACCGCCCCAGTTCTCCGTTGCGAATTCCATGTCGGACCAGTAGCTGGCCGCGTTACCGTCATACGCCTTGATCAGGTCGCCGTCGAACGTGGCGGCGAAGTCGAAATTCCCCTGCCGGCTGACGCTCTCGATGGCCGGAGGAACAACCGGGGGCGCCGATGGGGCTGCTTGCGTTGCCGGTGCAGAGTTTTGCGGAGCACCGGTGGTAACGGGCGCGGCCGTGGGCTTGGCCTGCGGTTCTGACGTGAAGAGGCTTCCGAGGTTGGTTACGGCGAAGATGAGGCCGGCGATCAGGACAACAGCGAGCAGACCCCCGACCAGCCAGCGCATGGATCGCGGCTGGCTTTCGGATGCGTCGCGGTCATCGTCGTAGTCGTCTCGGTCAGCAAAGGAGACGCCGGCGGTAGCGGGCGCTGCCGTGCGGGCAAAGAGCGCGGATTTGCTCTTGACAGGACGAGGCTCCTGCGGGGCGTGATCCGTGTCTTCGTGGTGGTCCTGGTCCCCCGGCTGGGCGTAGTCGTCGTTGGACCACAGGGAGACCTTCGGCTTACGTTCTTCAGCGGAAGGCTGGGTGACTGACGAAGTGTTGGCCTGGGCAGCTGTAGCGTTCGGACCAGTGTCCGCCTCTGCGGAGACTGCGCGGCCCGGCGCGGTTACGGCATCATGTGCCACGGGCTGGGCGGCAGTGGCGTCGGGGTCCATCCGGGAGGCACCCGTCCCCGTCTTGGCAGTGGCGGCTGCACCGGCAACACCGGCAACACCGGCGGCAGCTGCTCCGGCGCGGCCCCTCGGCGTGGGCTGACTGGAAGCGGGACGGACCGGCGGCCGGGGCGGAACGGCGGGAGCTGACCGCTCAGGAGCTGAACGGTAGGGATCAACCTGGTTGGGGTGCGAATCGGCGTAGCTGATGTAGCCTGCTTCGACGTGGTCTTCTTCGTCGTACGGTTCGGGCTCGTGTGACCGCGCCTGTCCGAAGATTTCACTGCCCAGGGTGTCCGTGAAGAACGGCTCCACGTATGGCGGGTTGGGGGCCACCACCAGGTCCAGGAGGTCGGCGGCGGACGTGTGGTTGGTGATGAGGTAGGTGGCGTCCTCGGTGACGCCAAGGTCCAGGACCTGCACGGTTCCGGGACGTTCGCCGGTGGCCACTTCGCGGGCGCTTTGCGCAACCTGTTCCGTGTTTTCCGGTCCGGCAACCAGGATGCTGACCGGGCGGTTGAGGACCTGGTCCACACCATCCAGCACCAGATCGTGGTCGTGCGAGGCCAGCACTGTGGCGGTGACCTTGTAGCGGCCGCCCAGTACTGATCCGACATCGATCGGGTTGGACACGTGTTCCTCCTAGACTGTCCGGGATTGCCGGCCTCGATAACGCAACCGCCCTTCAGGTGCCCGCGCACGGCCTGCCCTGAATGCAACTACCCCTGTACCTGTTCGATCCTAGCCGATCCGCCCCGGACGGCCGCGGAGAAGACGGCCGCGGGGGCGCACCTGGGTTACTTTTTGCGCTTGCGCCGGCTGCTGAAATACGGGTTCTCACCGGCTTTGCCCTGGTAGGTCCGGCGGCCGGGGAGCGGAATCTGGTCGCTGAGCAGGCCGCCGCGGGCCGTGCCGGGCTGGTCCTCGCCCGGCAGGTAGGCTTCCTCGGCACCTTGCCGCGCCCCGTCGTCGTACTTTTCCTGGCGGCGGGCCCCACGCTCCGGATCCGGGCCCGCACGGAAGGAGACGGCGTCGAACTCGCCTGAAATCCGTGGGATGAGGCCGGTGTCCACCGACGTGGTGGCCCGCTCCGGACGCTGACCCTGGCCGGAAGTTCCGCCGGCAGGAGCGGACGACGGCGCGTCCCCGGCTTCAGGAGCAGGGGCCGGGCCGCCCCGGCCAAACCGTCCCAACAGGGGCCGCAGCATATCGCTCAGCTCAGAGACCCGGAACAGCCTGAGCAGCAGGAAGTAGACGGCCAGCATGACCGGCCCTGCCACGGCCACCGTCACCAGCGCCTGGAGTCGCCCGCTCCATGCGAACCCGTCGGGGTTGTAGCTGCCCATCAGCCAGAGCGCGCCGGCACCGGCAATGGCCGAGCCCAAGGCCGCGTACCCCATGCGGATGTAGGAGTTGGCGATGCGCGGCCCATCGAGGCTGCCCAGCATGCGGCGCAGGAAGAACGCGCTGATGACCACGGAGAGAATGTTGCCTGCCATGTAGAGGACGGCGATGGCGTAGATGATCTGGCCCACCGGCAGGAACTGGATGGCAAAGGCGCCCGCCACGTACACCACTGCAAGGAGCAGCTGCACGTAGAACGGGGTGCGGGCGTCCTCGTTGGCGTAGAAAACGCGGGACATCATGAAATTGGCACTCATGAACGGCGTGCTGAGGGCCAGGATGGTCAGCGTCTGGGCGAGCATGACGCCGTCCTGGCGGAGGCCGCCCGAGAAGAACATGCCCAGCGGACCTGCCAGGGCGAACAGCGCCAGCGCTCCAAAGACGGTGGCCACAGCCATGGTCCGGAGACCGTGAGAGAGAGCATCCCGCAGTTCCGCACGATTGCCCTCCTGTGAGGCGCGGGTCATGCGGTTGAACAGCACCGTGGCAAGGGAGAGGGCGATGATCGAGTGCGGCAGGAGGTACAGCTGGCTGGCCACCTCAAGGACGGCGTTGCCCGGAAGGGTGGAGGCGGAAGGGTCCCCCGCCTCCTGCAGCCGGATGCGCTCAGCGCCGGGGATAGTGGCGATGCGCATGACGTACAGGAAAGCCAACTGCCCGACGGCGGCCGTCAGGAGCGTCCACACGCTCAGCCTGGCTGCGTGGCCGAGTCCCACTCCCCGCCAGCCGAACCGCGGCCGGAGTCCCAGCTTCAGCCGGAAGACCGGCACCAGCAGGATGGCCGTCTGCGACAGCACGCCAATGGTGGAGAACCCTGCGATCAGCAGCGTCTGCGTGGAACCCCAGTTGTCCAGGGTGTGGGGACTGAACTCGTTGGTGCCGAAGATCCAAATGAACATCCCCAGGCCGGCGATAGCCACCACGTTGTTCAGGATGGGTGCCCACATGGCAGGGCCGAACGCGCCGTTGGCGTTCAGGACCTGGGTGAGCAGGGCGTAGAGGCCGTAGAAGAAGATCTGTGGCAGGCACCAGAACGCGAACGTCACCGCCAGCGCCTTCTGCTGTGGCGAGTACCCCTGCGTGGTCAGTTCGATAACCCCCGGCGCCGCCAGGGTAACCAGCGCTGTCAGCCCGAGGAGGAGCAGGACAGCCAGCGTCAGCAGCCGGCTGATGTAGTCCGCTCCCCTGTCCGGAGCCTTGCTGGCCTTGATGATCTGCGGGACCAGCACTGCATTGAACACGCCGCCGGCCACCAGCAGGAAGATCAGGTTGGGCAGGTTGTTGGCATTGATGAAGGTGTCATTGACCGTTGAACCGAGGCCCAGGGCGGTGCCGAGCATCCAGGTCTTGCCGAAGCCCAGGAAACGTGAAACGAGCGTCCCGGCAGCCATGATGGCGCTGGAACGGGTCTCGCTGACGCCCGCCGCTGCAGGCTCCGCAAGGTCCGGGGCCGCCGGCTCAGGGGGTACGCCGTCGGGCGCGGCGTCATCGGGCCGGCCGGACCGGTCGGAAGGAAAGTTGGTAGCTGACATCGACTTCATCGTCTCACCCGCGGGCACTTAACACCGCAATGGCGACGGCGGCGTCCGGGCTTAAAGGTGCCCGGGCAGGACCTCGCGGGCGAGGTCGGCGATGCGGCGTTCGTTGGGGAAGGACAGCTTCCGGGCCAGTTCCTGGATGGGTACCCAGGCCACGTCCACGGCTTCCTGGTCCGGATCGTTCTCGATCGTCAGCTCGCCGCCTGTGGCACGAAGGAGGTAATGGTGCACGGTCTTGTGGACCCGGTGGCCGCTGACGGTGAACCAGTAGTCGATGCTGCCCAGCGGAGCCAGGATGGTGCCCTCGATGCCGGTTTCCTCGGCAATCTCCCGGACCGCGGCCTCTTCGTTGTTTTCCTTGCCCTCCGGATGGCCCTTGGGCAGGCACCACTCGAGGCGGCCACCCCTGTTAAGGCGGGCGATAATCGCCACCCTCAATTCGGCGTCGGACGTGTCCACCACCACGCCACCGGCCGAGACTTCCTCAACCGTAGGCAGCGATGCCGGTGCCGACTGCTGGGCAGGGGCAACGTGCGCACCGATTGCCGACGGCAATGGTGCGTTTGTCCTCCTGCCTGGAGCGCTCGGTACTGGATGGGCCATGGAGTCCACTCTAACGACTGTTGCCCTCCGGTGATGACCGGAACATGACAGCAACATGGACGGGATATGACGTACTTTCCGGAGGGGATCGCGAATCAGCGCGGATCGTGACGCTTTTTTGGACTGCCAAGCCGCTGGTTTCTGCCAAGCTTAAGGAACTATGGCGCACGCACATCACAAGATTGATTCCCACACTGTCGACTTCAAGGTGCCCCCGGTGGTCCTGGAGCTCGGGCAGCGCTTCGTGGACGCCGGCCACGAGTTGTCCCTGGTGGGCGGTCCCGTGCGTGACCTGTTCCTGGGCCGGACCTCCCCCGACCTGGACTTCACCACTGACGCCACGCCGGACCAGACCGTGGCGCTGATCAAGAAGTGGGCGGACAACTTTTGGGAGATCGGCCGGGCGTTCGGCACCATCGGCATGCGCAAGGCCGGTTTCCAGATCGAAATCACCACGTACCGGGCCGAGGCCTACGATCCGGACTCCCGCAAGCCGGTAGTGGCATTTGGCTCCTCGTTGACCGATGACCTGCTGCGCCGCGACTTCACCATCAATGCCATGGCGCTGAAGCTGCCTTCCATGGAGCTGGTGGATCCCTTTGGCGGCGTGCGTGACCTCCACGCGTCCGTGCTGGCCACGCCGGGCGCCCCCGAGGCTTCCTTCTCTGATGATCCGTTGCGGATGATGCGGGCGGCCCGGTTCGCCGCCCAGCTGGGCGTTTCCGTCCGCGATGATGTCCGGGATGCCATGACCAACATGGCCGACCGGATCAAGATCATCTCCGCGGAGCGGGTGCGGGATGAACTGGTCAAGCTGGTCTGCGGGGCCCGGCCGCGGACAGGTATTGACCTCCTGGTGGACACGGGACTGGCCGAGCACGTGCTGCCCGAGGTGTCCGCCCTCCGCCTCGAGTCCGACGAGCACCACCGTCACAAGGACGTCTACCAGCACTCCCTGCAGGTCCTGGAACAGGCCGCGGAGCTGGAAACGGACGCGGAGGGCCCCGTTCCCGGGCCGGACTTCGTGTTGCGCTTTGCGGCATTAATGCACGACGTCGGGAAGCCGGCTACGCGCCGTTTTGAACCGGGCGGCGCGGTGAGCTTCCGCCACCACGACATGGTGGGTGCCAAGCTCACCAGCAAGCGCATGAAGGCATTGCGGTTCGACAATGACACCACCAAGGCCGTATCAAGGCTGGTGGAGCTCCATATGCGCTTCTACGGCTACGGCGACGCCGGCTGGAGTGACTCCGCCGTCCGGCGCTACGTCACGGACGCCGGGCCGCTGCTGGAGCGGCTGCACCGGCTGACGCGCTCGGACGTCACCACCAGGAATCAGCGGAAGGCCGAACGACTGGCCTTCGCCTACGACGACCTTGAGTCACGGATTGCCGTCCTGCGTGAACAGGAGTCCCTGGACGCGGTGCGCCCGGATCTGGACGGCGCGCGGATCATGGCCCTGCTGGACCTTAAACCCGGACCTGTTGTGGGGCGCGCCTACAAGTTCCTCCTTAATGAGCGGATGGAACACGGCCCGCTGCCCGCCGAAGAAGCGGAGGCGCGCCTGCTCCGCTGGTGGGCCGAACAGCCTGAATCAGCACCTGCCGGACCTGGGGCCGAAGCCCCTCCCGCCGTCGTCGAACCTTCACCCGTTGAGGAGTCCAAGTGACCAATCCCGCCCTTGCCCCGCGCCCCCAGCTCTGGATCCTTCGCCACGGTGAGACCGAATGGTCCAAGAGCGGACAGTACACCGGGCTCACCGACCTTCCTTTGACCGTGGAAGGTGAGCAGCAGGCCGTGGAGGCCCGCAAGGTGCTGGACGGTGTCGATTTCGACCTGGTGCTCACCTCCCCGCTGCGGCGTGCGCGGCGGACAGCCGAACTGGCAGGTTTCCCCGATGCCCGGCACGAGCCGCTTGCAGTGGAGTGGAACTACGGCGACTACGAAGGCATCAGCTCCGACCTGATCCGCAAGGACAACCCCGACTACCTGATCTGGACCCACGGCGTGCCCAACGGTGAAACGCTGGATGAGGTCGCCGCCAGGGCGGACAAGATCATCGGCCGGATTTTGGAATCCGGGATGGACAACGTGCTGATCGTGGCGCATGGGCATTTCTCCCGGATCCTGACCGCCCGCTGGCTGGAATTGCCGCCCACGGAAGGGCGGCACTTTGTCCTGGGGACGGCGAAGGTCTGCACCCTGGGATGGGATAAGAAGACTCCTGCAATTGTCCGCTGGGGCCTGTAAACGTTACTTTTCGGGAAGTTTTACTTTTTCCCGGTAAATTGCTGGTAATTTACGGAATCCTGCGGTACTTTTATTCCTGACCCCACGGTGATCCACTTGGGCTCCAGACCGCATTGCAATCCACGCAGCGGACAGCAGAAAAGGAGGTTGGGATAATGATGACTTTGACTGGCGAATGGAATGCCCGCATCAATGCGTTCCCGGCCTTTGCTGATTCCGCACGCGTTGCCCCGGTCAATGCCGGCACGGGTGGGCCTGTCACCCTCCCGGTCCAGCTGCGGCGACGCTAGCCCGCACCGGCCTTCCCTGCCAGGACTGCCGCTGCGGTATCCGCCCAGCTCCTACCGACTGCGGACCGCTGCGATTCCCCGCTGACTCCGTGAAACAGCTCTTGGCGTAGCCCGTGCCCTGCCTTCGAACGGTCCTCCTCGGAGAACCTGGCATTTGGCTTTTACAGTTCCCCAACAGCTTGTTTTGTAGCCGGCCCTGTTTAATTGCGCTGACTTAATTCACTGATTTCCTTTTTGGAATTCCCGCACCGCTTTAGCATGCCCTTTTGCGCCCGACAACGGTGCTGATTTACGGTGCCCTTTTTCATTCCTGATTATCAAAGAAAGGAGGTGGTTCCCTTGATACGACGAATCCTGGTTCTCCTGTCCCGGCCTCTGCAGCGCCGCAGTTCCCTGAACAGTGCCCTGCTGGAGCAGCACCGGAACGACGTGTTCGTGCTGATGCACCAACAGTTGGGCGGACTGCGCTGACAGGCGGCCCCGAACCTGGGGGAAGGGGCCGGCTGTAAGCTCGATCCCATGCACGAGACCCAGCCGCCGGAGGATTCACGACGGCCCCGCATCGTGGTGCCCAGCCGCAGTGATTCCCTGCTGCGGAATTTCACCGAGGTGATCGGCGGTCCGCTGGGGACCAGGGCTGATCCCGGTGCGGTCACATCGGGCATCTTCACCGTGGAGCGGGTACTCATTGCCCTCACGGCACTGGCAGCCCTGCTGGGGATCCTGCTCAAGGGCTACTGCAGGGCCAACGGGTGGGCGACGCCCACACAGTTCTATGCCACCTGCTACTCGGACTTCCCGGAGCTGTTCCGGAACCGCGGCATGGCGGCCGGAATCTTTCCCATCCTGGGCAGCGGCAGCCAGTTTGAATACCCGGTGCTCATCGGTTTAATCGCGGGGCTGACGGCATGGCTGGTGCCAGGTGGGGATGTTAACGCCCAGGCGCTGGCCTACTTCGACATCAACGCCGTGCTGTTGGCTGCCGTGGCGATGCTCACCGTGGTGGTGGTTGCCCGTATGCCAGGCCGCCGTCCCTGGGACGCCGCCATGGTGGCGGTGGCGCCGGGAATCGTGCTGGCCGGAACCATCAACTGGGACCTTTGGGCTGCGTGCCTGCTTGCGTTGGGGATGTACTTCTTTGCCCGGCAGCGCCTCGTTCCCGCCGGAGTGATGATCGGCCTGGCAACAGCCACCAAGGTGTATCCGCTCCTGGTGCTGGGGGCCATCCTGCTGCTTGCGGTGCGCACCGGAAGATGGCGCCCGCTGCTGGTAACCGCCGGCAGCGCGACTGCCACGTGGCTGGTGGTCAATCTGCCCTTCGCTGTCGCCAACCCATCGGGTTGGGCGTATTTCTTCCAGTACAGCGCCGATCGGGGTGCCGGTCACAGCTCAGCCTGGTTCGCCTACAACCTTGTGGCTGACAGGCTGGGCTGGTCCGGGCTTGGTGCCGAAGGCGTCAGCGTTCTGTCCGCGGGACTCTTTGTGCTGGCCTGCGGCGGGATTGCCGCTGTTACCCTGACGGCACGCCGCCGCCCACGGCTGGCACAACTCGCATTCCTGGTTGTGGCTGCCTTCATCCTGACCAGCAAGGTCTATTCGCCGCAGTACGTCGTGTGGCTCATTCCGCTGCTGGCCCTTGCCAGGCCGCGGTGGCGGGACTTCCTGGTGTGGCAGGGCATCGAAGCCCTGCATTGGGCTGCGATCTGGATGTACCTTGGTCAGGTGACCAGCGCAGGTTCCTCCCAGCACAACCTGGACATGCCCTATTACGTCCTCGCCGTAGCCGCGCACATGGCCGCGGTGGGCTACCTCATGGCACGGGTCGTCTGGGATATCTACGACCCCGCGTACGACCCCATCCGCCGGCACCATCTTGATGATCCGCACGGCGGCCCTTTCGCGAATGCGCCGGACCGCTTTCGGTTGAATCCATTCCGGCCGGGCGCCTCGCTCCTTCCTCCGAAAGCAAGGTCCCATGCCTGATGTCGCGGTAGTAGGCTCCGGTCCCAACGGACTTTCGGCAGCAGCGGTCATGGCGCGGGCCGGACTGTCAGTGGAGGTCTTCGAGGCTGCAGCCAAAATCGGCGGTGGCACCCGGACCACGGAGCTGATGCGGCCGGGGTACTTCCATGACGTTTGCTCCGCGGTGCATCCAATGGCCGTTGCATCCCCTTTCTTCCGTGCCTTCGAGCTGCCCCGTCGGGTGGAGCTGGTCACTCCGGAAGTTTCCTTCGGTTCGCCGCTGGACGGCGGCCGCGCAGCGCTGGCCTACAAATCACTGGACAGGACAGCGGCGGAACTGGGGCAGGACGGACCCGCCTACCGGCGGCTTATGGAACCGCTGGTCCGGCATATCGACGATGTCATGGACTTCACGCAGAACCAGCTCCTCCGGATTCCCCGGAACCCCCTGGTGGCGGGGATTTATGGACTGCGGACCTTGGAACAGGGGACCGGATTGTGGAACGCCAGGTTCCGCGACGAACTTGCGCCGGCCCTCCTCAGCGGTGTGGCTGCGCACGCAATCTCCCATTTGCCCTCCCTCGCAGCCTCCGGAGCCGGACTCATGCTCGGCGCCCTGGGGCACGCCGGCGGCTGGCCCATCCCCCGCGGCGGCTCGGCAGCAATAGCGGCAGCGCTTGCCGATGACATCCGGGCCCACGGCGGCGTTATCCACACCGAAACCCCGATCGACCGGCTGGAACAGCTTCCGGCCTCCCGCACCACCCTGCTGGACGTGGCGCCCCGGGGGCTGCTGGACATGGCGGGGAACTCCCTTCCCGCCCACTACCGCAGGGCACTGGAGCGTTTCCGCTACGGCAACGGCTCCTGCAAGGTGGACTTCATCCTTTCCGGGCCGGTGCCGTGGCAGGCAGCCGGGCTATCCGACGCGGGGACGGTCCATGTGGGCGGCACGCGGGCTGAACTCGCGCGTTCGGAGAACGAGGTCAGTGCCGGACGCCACCCCGAACGGCCGTATGTGCTCGTGGCGCAGCCGTCCCGCTTCGACTCCAGCCGCGCACCGGAAGGCCGGCACGTCCTGTGGACCTACTGCCATGTGCCGTCCGGCTCGACGAAGGACATGACCAGCCAGGTGGTGGCCCAATTGGAACGGTTCGCGCCGGGCTTCCGCGACCTGGTGGTGGAATCACATGTCATCACCGCGGCGGAGCTGGCTGAGTACAACCGCAATTACATCGGTGGCGACTTCAGCGCCGGTGTGATGGACGTCCGCGGGCTTGTCCAGAAACCGGTGGTTTCCCCCGTCCCGTGGCGGACCCCGCTGCTGGGTGTCTACCTCTGCTCGTCGTCAACACCTCCTGGCCCCGGGGTCACGGGCATGCCCGGGATGCACGCGGCAAAGCACGCCCTCAAGGACATCTTCAAGTTGCCGGTTCCGGCATTGGGGCTTTCCTAGGTTCCGGTGGGTTGGTTTACACCCCCGGGGTGGCGCCGCAGCAGGACGGCCCGGGGGATAATGGCGCCATGGGGAAATCAACAAAACTTTCGCTTGCCATAGCTGGGCTCATCCTTGGTACCTCGCTGGTGGCCTGCGATGACGGAAAATCCGGGGCGGAAGCCGCGGCCCAACAATTGGCCGGCGCGGTCTCGGCGCTGGACGTAGGGTCTGTGGCTTTCGAAGGCAAGGACGCCGCAGCGGCCAACGACCAGCTGCACCAGGTTTTCGCCGCCCTGGATCCGCAAAAGCCCGCGGTCCAGTCCGGCGCACTCACGCTGGACGGGGACAAAGCCTCCGCACCCTTGAACTACACCTGGAAGTTCGGCGATGCCGAGTGGAAATACACCATTTCGGCGAACTTCAAGAAGTCCGGTGACAAGTGGCTCACCGTCTGGGACCCGGCTATCCTGGCCCCCGGCCTCGCGGACAGCGAGATCGTGACCAAGGGATCCCAGTCCCCCCAGCGCGCTGACATCCTTGGTGCCGGTGACGTCCCGCTGGTGACCTACCGTCCCGTGGTCAATGTGGGTATCGACAAGCCCCAGCTGGGTGCCGCAGACCCTGCCGAGTCCGCAGGCAAGCTGGCGGCACTGGTAGGGGTGGACCCGGCCGCCTATGTGCAGCAGGTCAAAGCGGCCGGCGCGCAGGCCTTCGTTCCAGCGATCACGCTGCGTGAAGAAGGCCGCACTATCTCCGATGAGCAGATCCAGGCCATTCCCGGCGCCCGCGGGATTCCGGCATCGATCCCCCTGGCCCCGAGCAGGACGTTTGCCCGCGCGGTCCTTGGCTCGGTGGGTGAAGCCTCCGCGGAGCAGATTGAGGCATCAAACGGCGCCCTGCTCCCCGGTGATGTCACGGGCATCGGCGGGCTCCAGCAGCAGTATGACGAACAGCTTCGCGGATCAGACGCCGTCGTGATCCGCGCGCAGCGGGCAGACCTGACCCGCGAACAGATCCAGTCCGCGGGAACGGATCCACGGCGCGTCCTTTTCCAGGTGGCGCCCAAGCCAGGGACGCCGCTGAAGACCACGCTCGATCCCCGGCTGCAGTCGCTGGCCGAAACCACGTTGGAAAAAGTGGGTCCGGCATCAGCGATCGTGGCCCTCCGTCCCTCCACCGGTGCCGTGCTGGCCGCAGCCTCGGGGCCGGGCAGCAACGGCTACAACACGGCCATGCTGGGGCAGTACGCCCCCGGCTCCATCTTCAAGATGGTGGATTCCCTGGCGATGTTCCGCAACGGAATGACTCCGGACTCCACCGTCCAGTGCACCCCGACGCTCACAGTGGACGGACGGACCTTCAAGAACTCCGAAGGCTACCCCGAAACCTCGCTGGGCGCAGTCACACTGCGGGACGCCTTTGCGCACTCCTGCAACACCGCCTTCATCTCACAGCGCGACGCGGTTTCACAGGGCCAGCTTGAAGCCGCCGCCACGTCCATGGGGGTGGCGGTCGAGGCGCCCAAACTTGGTGCGGAAGCCTTCCTGGGGTCCGTTCCCGGCCAGGCCCAGGGCACGGAACACGCCGCTTCCATGATCGGGCAGGGCAAGGTGCTGCTGTCGCCCCTGGCCGCTGCGATCATGGCCGGATCGGTGGCCAAGGGCGCCCCGGTCTCGGCGCAGCTGGTCCTGAATCCCGACGACGGTGCTCCCGCCGTCGGGACCACAGCAGGCTCCACCGCTCCAGCAGCCGAAGCATCGGCGACGGCCACCGCTGAGGCGCCCTCCACGGCGTCGGACAAGCCCATCACCGCAGCGGAGGCGGCAGCGCTGGCCGACATGATGCGCGCCGTGGTCACCTCCGGGCATGCAGGCTTCCTTTCCAGCGTCCCCGGTGCTCCGGTGGGCGCCAAGACCGGAACGGCCGAGTTCGGCACCGAAAATCCGCCCAAGACCCACGCCTGGATCGTGGCCGTCCACGGAGACCTGGCCGTGGCCGTGTTCGTCGAGGACGGCGGCCTGGGCGCCACCACGTCAGGCCCCCTCCTGAAGCAGTTCCTCACCGCCGCGGGCTAAGGACGGGCGTGGGAAGATTGACGGCGTGGCCCATATTGACGTTTCCGGCATTGACTACTTCCTCTCCGACGGCACCCAGCTCCTGAACGGGGTGACCTTCAAGGTTCCGGACGGCACCAAGACCGCCCTGATCGGGCCCAACGGAACGGGCAAGACAACCCTCTTCCGGATCATCGCCGGGGACCTGGTTCCGGATGAAGGCGTCATTGGGCGCTCCGGAAACATGGGCATCATGCGCCAGTTCGTGGGCCAGGTACGGGACGGTTCCACCGTCCGGGACCTCCTGGTGTCCGCTGCTCCCCCGGCCCTCGCGGCAGCCGCCCGCGAGGTGGATGAAGCCGAGACGGCCATGCTGGAGCACGACGACGAGTCCACCCAGATGCGGTATGCCCAGGCGATCGTGGACTGGGGCGATGCCGGTGGCTACGACGTCGAAACTGTCTGGGACGAGGTCTGCATGGCCGCGCTGGGACTCCCTTTTGACCGCGCGCAGCACCGCCCGGCGTCGACCCTTTCCGGCGGCGAGCAAAAGCGCCTGGTGCTGGAGGCACTGTTCGCCGGCCCGGACGACCTCCTGCTCCTGGACGAGCCGGACAACTACCTGGACGTCCCCGGCAAGCGCTGGCTGGAGGAAAAACTGAATGACTCAAAGAAGACGGTCTTCTTCATCAGCCACGACCGTGAGCTGCTGAACAACGCTGCCGGCCGGATTGTCACCCTGGAGCCCGGAATCAACGGAGCCGCGGCATGGATCCACGGCGGTGGCTTCGGCTCCTATGTCGAGGCCCGCGCGGACCGGAACGCGCGCTTCGAAGAACTGCGCAAGCGCTGGGACGAGGAGCACATCAAGCTCAAGGAACTCGTCAACATGTACAAGAACAAGGCCGCGTTCCGCTCCGATATGGCCAACCGGTACCACGCCGCCCAGACCCGGCTGGCAAAGTTCCTTGAAGTTGGGCCACCCGAGGCGCTGCCCATTGAGCAGAATGTCCAGATGCGGCTCAAGGGCGGCCGGACCGCCAAGCGCGCCATCGTGGCGGAACGACTGGAGCTCACCGGGCTGATGAAGCCGTTTTCCACCGAGGTGTGGTTTGGTGACCGCGTCGGCGTGCTCGGATCCAACGGGTCCGGCAAGTCCCACTTCCTCCGGCTGCTCGCCACCGGCGGCACCGACCCCGAACGCGAACACCTGCCGGTCTCTGACGTCGAAATAGCGGAGGTCCCGCACGAAGGGACCGTGAAGCTCGGGGCGCGGATCAGGCCCGGCTTCTTCGCGCAGACCCATGTCCGCCCCGATCTGCTGGGCAAGACCCTGCTGGAAATCCTGCACCGCGGCGACGAGCACAGGTCTGGGCTGGGCCGCGAGGCCGCAGCAGGCGCCCTTGATGGCTACGGCCTTGCGGGCCAGTCGGAGCAGAAGTACGAGTCCCTCTCCGGTGGCCAGCAGGCACGGTTCCAGATCCTGCTCCTGCAGCTCAGCGGTGCCACCCTGCTCCTGCTGGACGAGCCCACGGACAACCTGGACCTGCATTCAGCCGAAGCCCTGGAGCGCGCCATCGACCACTTCGAGGGGACGGTCCTCGCGGTCACCCACGACCGCTGGTTCGCCCGGACCTTCGACCGGTTCCTGGTGTTCGGCTCGGACGGAAAAGTGTACGAGTCGGCGGAACCGGTGTGGGACGAACAACGGGTAGAGCGTATTCGCTGAGGTGTCCATCCTCCGTGATCAAATGATCAAGAGTTGATAGCATTTGATCATGAAGACGGATGAGCGGCACCGGACCATTGCCGACGTCCTGCGGCACCGGCCAGAGGTGAGCGTCGAAGAGCTGATGCAGGCGTGCGGCGCTTCCGGTGCCACCATCCGCCGCGACCTGGAGGTACTCGCCGGCCACGGTGTGCTTCGAAGGGTCCACGGCGGGGCCAGGAGTTTGATAGGGCAGGGGCAAAACCCTGGGTACGGACAGCGGGAGCTGGAGGAACGGGACGGCAAGAAGCGGATTGCGGCTGCCGTCGCCGGCCTCCTGGCCGACCGCGAACACGTCTGGCTCGACAGCGGAAGCACCGCCACCGCGGTGGCGCGGGCCGTGGCAGGCAGGGAGCTGACGCTGATGCCCATGTCGCTCCAGGCCCTCAACGCGGCGGCTGAAGGGGACGGTGCCGAGGGCTCACGCCCGGCGCTGCTGTTGCCCGGGGGCAGCGTGGTACCCGGCGAACTCTGTTTCCGCGGACCCTTGGCCGAGTCCAATATCAGGTCGCTGCGCTTTGATACCGCAGTGCTCACGCCCTGTGCCGTGGACTTCAAGGATGGCCTCCTTGCCCACGATCTTGAAGATGCAGCAGTCAAGACAGCCGGCCTGGAATCAGCAGGACGTGTGGTGGTGGCCGCCTCAGCCGCGAAGTGGCAGGCCCATGCCCGTGTGGTCGTTGCCGCCCTGGCCCGGGTGGACGTCATCGTCACGGACCGAAAATTCAGCGCACAGGACAAAGCCGAACTCGAAAAATACTCAGTGGAAGTAGTGAGCGTATGAGCACCAATACCGGTACGGAACAGCAGGCAGGATTGAAGGCCGCCGCCGTGGCCACCTTCGTGGTTTTCGGAATCAACGGACTTGTTTTTGCCAGTTGGGCCGCCAGGATCCCCTCAGTCACCCAGACGCTGCAGATCACCTCCGGCCAAATGGGCACGCTGCTTCTCTGCACGGCTGTGGGCTCCCTGCTCGCGCTGCCCACCGCCGGCCTGGTGGTGGGCAGGATAGGAACGGCCAACACCGTGCGCTTTGCCGGGCTCCTCGCGGCGGCCGCGGGAGTGGGCATTGCCGTGTCACTCCTGGCCACGTCCATTCCCGGGACCGCGGTGTCCCTGTTCTTCTTCGGCATTGGTATTGGCCTCTGGGATGTGGCACAAAACATCGAAGGGGCCGACGTGGAGCATAAGCTCCGCCGGACCGTCATGCCCCAGTTCCACGCGGCCTTCAGCGGCGGGGCTTTCGTAGGCGCCCTCGTGGGGGCGGGTCTGTCAACCCTGGGCGTGGACCTGCCGCTGCATCTCCTGGTGATCGCAGCCGTGGTGGTGCTGGTGGCACTGACCGTGCCGCGTTACTTCCTTCCGCATATATCGACTGCCCCCCTGGAAGGGGAGCCGAAACCGGCTAAGGGACCGTCGGCGTGGCGGGACAGCCGGACCCTGCTCATCGGTGTGGTGGTACTGGGCGCCACCCTGACCGAAGGGGCCGGCAACGACTGGATAGCCAAGGCCTCCGTGGACGGGCTTGGCACCTCCGAATCAACCGGCGCCCTCATGTTTGCCTTGTTCGTCCTGGCAATGACCGCGATGCGGTTCCTTGGCGGCCGGGTCATCGACAAGTACGGACGGGTGGCGGTACTTCGGGCCAGCATGGCAGCCGCCGCCGCAGGACTGGGCCTGTTCGTGCTGGCATCCAACATCTGGGGGGCCGGAATCGGTGCGGCCCTCTGGGGAGTGGGTGCCGCCCTGGCCTTCCCGATGGGCATGTCCGCGGCCTCCGACGACCCCAAGCACTCCGCGGCCCGCGTGTCCGTCGTATCCACTTTGGGGTATATATCATTCCTGGCAGGCCCGCCTTTGCTCGGCTACCTCGGGGACCTCACCGGCATCCACACCGCACTGCTGGCAATCATGGCGCCGATCCTGGTGGCGCTGCTCCTTGCCGGCGCGGCCAGGCCGCTGCCCGTGGGGCAGGAGCCTGCCGAGCGGGAGTAGCTGATGGGGTTAGGGTGATCAGATGCAAAGCACCAGGCCACGGGGCCGGACGTGGATCAGCAGCCTCGATAGATACCTTTTAAGACATGTATCCAGCCTGCCCGGAGGCAATCACGACGTCTTTTTCCGCCGCCTGTCTGCCTCTGCCAACCAAGGCAAGCTGTGGATGGGAGCGGCAGCGGTCATGGCGCTCTTCCCGGGAAAAACGCGGAGGGCTGCGCTGCATGGCCTGATCGCCCAGGGCGTGGCATCCGCCGTCACCAACGTGGTGTTCAAGACCCTGCTCCCCCGGACACGCCCGTTGCCCGAGCATCTGCCCGTTTTCCGTTTCGTGCATCCGCAGCCCAAGAGTTCCTCCATGCCGTCGGGGCACTCGGCGTCAGCTGTGGCGTTCGCGGTGGGGGCAGGCCTGGTCCGCCCGGCTTTGGGCGCCGCCCTGGCCCCGGCCGCCCTGGGTGTGGCCTATTCAAGGGTTCACACCGGCGCGCATTGGCCTTCGGATGTCCTGTTCGGGTCGGCGCTGGGTGCCGGCGCTGCCTTGGTGACCCGTCACTGGTGGCCTGTCCGGCCGCCCATCCCGCAGATATCGCGCGCGTGGACCAACGCCCCTGTGCTGCCGGACGGTGAGGGACTCAGCATCGTAGTGAACACCTTGGGTGGTTCCTTCAAGGAGGAAACCGCGTCAGCGCTGCAGGAAGTATTTCCAAAGGCGCATATAAATACCGTGCAGCCTGACGAAGACCTGGTGCAGCGCATCGCCGCCACTGCCGACTTTCCAGGCACCCTGGCCCTGGGTGTGTGGGGCGGTGACGGGACGGTGGGCGCGGCGGCCGCTGCCGCCGTCGAACGCTCCATTCCCCTGCTGGTCCTGCCAGGCGGGACCCTGAACCACTTTGCGCGGGATGCCGGCACGGGCAGCCTGAAGGACGCGGTGGAGGCCGCCAGCAAGGGTGAAGCCGCCCTGGCGGACCTCGGCGTGGTCACCGCGGAGCGCGGACTGGCCGGAAACCCGGAGGTGTCGGAGCTGGTCATGCTGAACACTTCCAGCGTGGGTCTTTACCCGAATTTTGTGCGGCGCCGGGAGCACCTTCGGCCGGCACTCGGGAAGCCGTTGGCCGGCGTTGTGGCCATGTTCCGGACCTTCGCTGCCGGCACCCCCATCACGCTCACCGTGGACGGCGTCCGGCACAAAGTGTGGATCGCGTACCTGGGGCGGGGCCGCTTCTATCCGCGGGACCATGCGCCCTTGATTCGGCCCGTGATGGATGACGGGGTTCTGGACGTCCGGCTGATTACCGCTGACGAATCGTTCGCCCGGCTCCGGCTGCTGTGGTCCGTACTGACGGGGACTGTGGCAAGTTCCAGGATCACGCACCTGCGGGAAGCCAGGGAAGTGGGGATCGACGCCGGCGGGGCGCCCATGGCGCTGGCAGTGGACGGAGAAGCGCTGGCCGGCGTGCGCAAAGTGGCCTACGCGGTGCGGCCCAGGGCGCTGAGGTACTACTCGCCCCGCCGGTAGCGCTGCCGGCAGAGTGGATGGCTACCCTGATTCTCCCCTGAATCATCCCTGAAAGCGGCGAAAAGCGGCGGCGGCCTCGGTACCGTGGGGAAGGTATCCGCACCCGCAGCGTCTGCAGCCGTCCGCTGCCGTTCAAAGGATGATTCATGATCGAGGTAAACGGGCTGACAAAGGTCTATGGCGCCAAAACCGCCGTGGCCGGTGTCAGTTTCACCGTCAGGGCAGGGCAAGTCACCGGCTTCCTGGGACCCAACGGGGCAGGAAAATCCACCACCATGCGCATGATCATGGGGCTGGACCGGCCGACGTCGGGGTCCGCCAGGGTAAACGGCCTGCCCTACGCTCAGCACAAGGCACCGCTGCGGGAGGTGGGTGCCCTGCTTGATGCCAAGGCCGTACACACTAGCCGCAGCGCCTACAACCACCTGCTGGCCATGGCAGCCACCCACAGCATCCCCAAAGCCCGGGTGCATGAGGTGATCGAGATGACCGGACTGGAAGCGGTGGCGCGGAAGAAGGCCGGCGGGTTCTCCCTGGGGATGGGCCAGCGCCTGGGTATCGCTGCCGCCCTGCTGGGGGATCCGCAGACCCTCATCCTCGACGAACCCGTCAACGGCCTGGACCCTGAGGGCGTGGTCTGGGTGCGGAATCTGGTCCGGTACCTCGCCGGGCAGGGGCGCACCGTATTCCTCTCCAGCCACCTCATGAGCGAGATGGCACAAACGGCAGATCATCTGATCGTCATTGGCCGCGGCCGGGTCATTGCGGATGCCCCCATCCGGGACATCATTACCGGCAAGGGCCAGTCCCGGGTCCGTGTCCGCACCGACCAACCCGACCGCCTCCATCAGCTGCTTGCCGTACGGGGTGCGTCCGTCGAGGTTCCGGAACGGGAGCTGCTCGAAGTAGCAGGCCTCGAACCAAGGGCCATCGCAGCCACCGCCTTGGAAAACCAGGTCATGGTGTATGAACTTACGCCCCTGGTTGCCAGCCTCGAGGAGGCATATATGGAGCTGACCAAGGACGACGTCGAATACCACTCACTGCCCGCTGCGGAGGTAAGTCACTCATGAGCACCACGACCACCGAATCCATGCCTCCGCGCGAGCCGGTACCCTCCCCCGCCGTGCCGGGCTCCCGCAACACCGGACGGTCCCTTCCCGGCCCCACCTTTATCCGGGTCCTCAACTCTGAGGTCATTAAGTTCCGGAGCCTTCTCTCCACGTTGATCCTGCTCGCCTCCACCGCTGTGGTCATGGTCGGCTTTGGCGCGTTGTCTGCATGGGGCACGGGCCAGTTCGCCGATGCGGCCAACCGGGACCCGCAGGCTGCGGCCCGGATGGCATCCCAGGGCGGAGACCTTGCCGTCAGCGTGCCCACGTCAGGGATCGCCTTCGCCCAGCTGATCCTGGGGTCCCTTGGCGTACTGCTGATGAGCTCGGAATTCACCACCGGAATGGCGCGGTCCACCTTTGCAGCGGTACCCCGGCGCCTCCCGGCCTTCGCTGCCAAACTGGTGGTGGTGATGGGGACATCCTTCGTGGTTACCGCCGTCTCCACCTGGGTGGCGGGACTGGTGGCAGTGCCCATCCTGGACAACTATGGCCTCAAGCTGGACCTGGGCAGTTCGCAGTCCGTGAAGCTCCTCCTGGTCAACAGCGTCTATGTGGCAGCCGTGGCCGCCATCGGCATGGCCCTGGGTACGCTGATCAGGAATTCAGCCGGCGGCATTATGAGCCTGGTGGGCATCTTCTTTGTGGCCCCCATCGCGTTCCAGCTCATCCCAGGGGACTTCTTCAAGGAGGCGCGTAAGTACCTGCCAGGCAACACCGTGGAACCGCTGACGGCGGCCCAGCACGTCCCGGATACCTTGGAGGCATGGCAGGCCGGAATGGTCCTGGGTGCCTGGGTGGTCATTCCCGTCCTGCTCGCCGCCGTCCTGTTGAAACGCCGGGACGTGTAGCCCCCTCCTCTTTCCGCCACCCCGCCGGGCGCGTGGTTTCGGGCACATTACAAATATGCCTGAAAGGCAACTTTTATTGCTCCTTGGTGTTTCCGCTTGGAGTGCCGTCCTGTTGGCGGGAATCAGATCTGTTGGACTGCACAAAGCAGGGCGCATAATGGCGGATCTAGGGTGAAACAACGATGTGGTGCATCACACGGTCCGCCGGGGTCCACCAAGGTACGTCGCTCAACCCATGCTATTTCCCAACAGGACGGCGCTTCCATGCATGCTGACCAGCAACTTTCAAAGTCCCTGAAACCCAGGCACCTGTCCATGATCGCCATCGCCGGCGTCATCGGTGCAGGCCTCTTCGTCGGCTCGGGGGCAGCCATCCAGCAGGCCGGCCCGGGCATCCTCGTGGCGTACGCGGCCGCCGGGCTGGTGGTCATCCTGGTGATGCGCATGCTCGGCGAGATGGCTGCAGCAAACCCTGAGACAGGCTCCTTCTCCACCTATGCAGACAAGGCGCTGGGGCGCTGGGCCGGGTTCAGCATCGGCTGGCTCTACGCGTGGTTCTGGATCATCGTCCTGGGCATCGAGGCCACCGCCGGCGCCGCCATCATGCACCGGTGGGTGCCGGGCATTGACCAGTGGGTTTGGGCCTTGGTCCTCATGGTGCTGCTGACGCTGACCAACCTCGGCTCCGTGAAGTCCTACGGCGAGTTCGAATTCTGGTTCGCCTCCATCAAGGTGGCGGCAATCGTCCTCTTCCTGCTCTTCGGCGCCGCCGCCATCCTGGGCCTCGTCCCCGGGGTTCCCGCTCCCGGACTGAGCAACCTGATCAACAACGGCGGATTCATGCCCAACGGCCCGGGTGCTGTCCTGGCCGGCATCCTTGTGGTGGTCTTCTCCTTCTTCGGTGCCGAGATCGCCACCATCGCAGCAGGCGAATCCGAAAACCCCGTTGATGCCGTGAAGAAGGCCGTGAAGTCGACCGTGTGGCGCATCCTGGTCTTCTACATTGGCTCCATCGCCGTTGTTGTCACGCTGCTTCCGTGGAACTCCGCCTCCGTGGCCAAGAGCCCGTATGTGGCGGTCATCGAACTGTTCGGCATCCCCGGCGCAGGAACCATCATGGACGTCGTGGTGCTGACCTCGGTCCTCTCGTGCCTGAACTCCGGCCTCTACACCGCCAGCCGCATGCTGTTCTCACTTTCCACCCGTGGTGACGCCCCCCGCTCGTGGACCCGCATCTCCCGCCGCGGCGTTCCCGCTGCTGCTGTCCTTGCCTCCACGGTGGTCGGTTTCGTCACCGTGGGCCTGAACTACATTGCACCGGACACCGTATTCCTCTTCCTGGTAAACACCTCCGGCGCCATTGCCCTGTTCGTGTGGCTGGTCATCTCGGCCTCGCAGCTGGTCCTCCGCCGGCGGATGGGTGCCGCAGCCAAGGACCTGCAGCTGAAGATGTGGCTGTTCCCGTACCTCACCTGGGCAGCGATAATCAGCATCGTGGCCCTGCTCATTGGCATGGTGATCGTGGAATCCACGCGGGAATCCCTGCTGCTGTCGTTGGCATTGGCCGCCGTGGTTGTGGCAGTGGGCGTGCTCCGTTACCGCCGAAAGGGTGCAGAGGGCGCTGGCCAGCCCGCCGTTGCAGCGGAGGCTGCCCCGGCACCGGCTGAGTAGGCGCGGCACTAGACTCGGGACCATGCCTTTGCCTTCCTCTGCCGCAGACCACGTCCAGGACCTTGGCGCGTATGTGAGCGCATCGCCGTCGAGCTTCCATGCTGCGCATGAGGGTGGCCGGCGGCTCGAGGAAGCCGGATTCATCCGCCTGGATGAACTGCAGCCCTGGGAGGGCGGTGCCGGATCATTTTTCGTGATCCGCGACGGGGCGCTGGTCGCGTGGGTGGTCCCGGAAGGGGCGGGACCGGCCACGGGGTTCAACATCCTCGGCGCGCACACCGATTCGCCGTCGTTCAAACTCAAGCCCAAACCCACCACGGGTGCCCACGGCTGGCTGCAGGCCGGGGTGGAAATTTACGGTGGACCGCTGCTGAATTCCTGGCTGGACCGCGAACTTCGGCTCGCGGGCCGGCTGGTGATGCTCGATGGCACGCAGCACCTCGCGGCCACCGGACCGCTGCTGCGCTTCCCCCAGCTGGCCATCCACCTGGACCGGGCGGTGAACGAGGGTCTCACCCTGGACAAGCAGCGGCACATGAACCCCGTCTGGGGCCTGGGGAATCCCACGGACTCGGACCTGCTGGGCGTCCTGGCCGCTTCGGTTGCCGGCGCTTCCGTCGATCCGGGGCAGATCGGCGGGTACGACGTCGTCATTGCGGACACGCAGATACCGGCAGTTTTCGGGGGTAAGGGGGAGTTCTTCGCATCCGGGCGGCTGGACAACCTTTCGGCCACGCACGCCGGCCTGGCGGCACTGATTGACCACGCCGGTTCCGCAGGCGCCGGCGGTCCCATTGCGGTGCTCGCTGCCTTCGACCACGAGGAAATCGGGTCCAACTCCCGTTCCGGTGCGTGCGGACCCATCCTGGAAGACATCCTGGTGCGCATCTCCGACGGCCTGGGTGCAACGGTGAGCCAGCGGCGCCAGGCCCTGGCGGCGTCCTTCTGTCTCTCTGCCGACGCCGGCCACGCAGTGCATCCGAACTACCCCGAGCGGCATGATCCCGCCAACCACCCCGTGCTGAACGGCGGCCCGCTGCTGAAGATCAATGCAAACCAGCGCTACGCCACGGATGCCTGCGGTGCGGCGTTCTGGGCGCGGCTCTGCGGTGAAGCCGGGGTACCGTACCAGGAATTCGTTTCCAACAACGTGATGCCCTGCGGTTCCACCATCGGTCCGCTCACCGCCACCCGGCTCGGGATCCGGACCGTCGACGTGGGCGTGCCGCTGCTGTCCATGCACTCCGCCCGCGAGCTGTGCGGTGTGGAGGATCCCCTTCGCCTGGCTGCCGTTACGGAGCTGTTTTTCGGGACTGCGGCGTAGTTCCTTTCCTGCGATAGGTACCCCCGCACAGTTGATGTGGGGACCCACATAGGTAGCCCCTATTCTCCTGATGGGGGTATTTCCAACACCTACGGTTGAAAACACGGATGCCGTTGGGCATGCGGTCCAGGTTCCGGGCGGCATGCCAGGTCCTCGCAGGCCTGCCGACTGATGGCGCCCGTTGACAACTGACCGATGCGACAGGTGCTGTGCCGGTAAGCCGGCGCTGGCTGGAGTGGGGAGTGCAGACCCCGGTTCCGGCCCACGGGCCCCTGCGCTGTGAGCCCTGGAGCTGGAATGACATCTGCACTTGGACGCATGCCCCGCCGCATTTACAAAATCGGGATGGCCGGGTTGGTGACTTCGCGGGCAACATCGGGCCTTGCAGGACCACTGAACCGGACTGTTACGCTCGGCGGCGTCCGGGTGGACCTGATGAGCCGTGAAAGCGCCCTGGCGGCCATCATGGAACGTGCCGCAGGTGGCGCCGCAGTGCCCTTGGGCGTCGTGTCGGCGAACCTGGACCACGTGAACCATTTCGGGACCGGCAGCCGGTGGGAAGGAACTCTGGGCATACCAGCGTTGGAGTGGCTGACCCTGCTTGACGGTGCCCCACTGGTGGCCAAGGCGGAGGAGCTCACAGGGCAGCGGTGGACCCGGCTTGCAGGGAGTGATCTGATCGAGCAGGTCCTCGATGAAGCCACGGTACAGGGGCGGTCCATCGGGTTTTTGGGCGGGAGCCGGGAAACACATCAATTGGTTGCAACCCGACTCGCAGCAGAGCGGCCCGCCCTTCGCGTGGCGGGGTGGTGGGCTCCCCCCCGTGAAGTGCTAACTGATTCCGCCGCCTCCACGGCCTTGTGTGCAGAGATCCGCGCTGCCGGAGCGGAGATACTGGTGGTCTGTTTGGGTAAACCACGCCAGGAGCTCTGGATCCGGGAGTATGGGAAGCAAACCGGGGCCAATGTGCTGCTTGCTTTCGGGGCCGTCATCGATTTCCTCGGTGGCCACATACAGCGCGCTCCGGCCCCCATCAGCAACATGGGCCTTGAATGGGCTTGGCGGCTGGCCATGGAACCGCGACGGCTTGCCAAACGATACGTTATCGAAGGACCGGAAGCCTACCTGAAGCTCCGTCGCCACAGTGCAGATGGAGCCCCGGGCACCCCAACTGACGGTGTCCCTGAAACCCTATCCGGTGCGATTCGCGAAGACCGAAGCAAGGCTGCCGGCTTCGCACATGCCGACGAACACGCGGACGTTGCCGCCCTGGTGGTGACCTACAACAATGGCGCGGACGTTTGTGAGCTGCTGGAGAGCCTCCGGCTTCAGACACGGGACCAGTCCATCAAGGTAGTGGTTGCGGATAACTCACCGAACCCGGCGACGCTTTCCTGCCTGGGGCAGTTTCCCGGTGTGACCGCTTTCGCTACCGGGGGGAACCTCGGGTACGCGGGCGGCATCAATGCGGCCTACGCGAAAGCGGGAAGTGCGGACGCATACCTGGTCCTGAATCCCGATCTCAGCCTTTGTCCGGATGCGGTCCGGACCCTTCGGGAATCCATGAGGAGTACCGGTGCGGGAGTGGTGGTGCCGTTGTTGCGGGACGATGACGGAAGCGTTTACCCCTCCCTTCGCCGGGAGCCGAGCATTTCGCGCGCGTTGGGTGATGCCCTCTTCGGAAGTAGGTTCCAACGGCGTCCGGGATGGCTCACGGAGATCGACTTCGATGTGGAAAGTTACGCCCACCCGCACAAGGTGGACTGGGCCACGGGGGCTGCGCTTCTGATCCGGTCCGACATCGCTGAACAGGTCGGCAACTGGGACGAATCCTACTTCCTGTACTCGGAAGAGACTGACTACCTGCACCGCGTCCGGGACCTCAAGGCGGCCGTCTGGTTCGAGCCTCGGGCAGCCATGGTTCACTCCCGTGGTGCATCCGGGAGTTCACCTTCCCTCGATGCACTGATGGAAGCTAACCGCATCCGGTATGCACGCAAGTACCGTCGGACGGGGTATGCGCGGTTCTTTCGTGCCGCCGTCCTTCTTGCTGCCATGCTGCGGGCTCCACTGCCGGGTCACAGAGGGATCCTGGGTCTGATTGCCTTGGAATCCCGGTGGGCCGATTTGCCGCACGCTGTCGCTTACCCGTGCCGTGCGGAGCAGGAACAGGAGTTCCCTTTCGGCTCGGTGATCATTCCGGCGCACAACGAAGCTTCGGTACTGGGACGGACGCTCGAAGCGCTCAAGGCGCCCATAGCCAGCGGGAATGTGGAAGTGATAGTTGCCTGTAACGGATGCACGGATGGGACAGAAGCAGTGGCTGGTTCCGTACCCGGCGTTCGGGTTATCTGTGTGGAGGAGGCGTCCAAGACTGCTGCCCTCAACGCCGGGGATCAAGCCGCTGGCAGTTGGCCGCGGTTGTATCTTGACGCCGACATTGAGGTACCGGCGGCGGCGCTCCGTGCCACGTTGGCGGCACTGGCTGACGACGACGGGCCTCTGTGCGCCCGGCCGGCATTCGCTTATGACACTGCGGGCGCTTCATGGGCGGTTCGCGCCTACTACAGAGCACGCAACCGACTTCCCCAAGCAACGGCATCGATGTGGGGGGCCGGGGTCTACGGCCTAAGCTGCAGGGGACATGAACGGCTGGCGGAATTCCCGCCCGTCACGGCCGACGACTGCTACGTCGACCGACTGTTCGCGGCCTCCGAAAAGGCCACCATTGCCGGCCAACCGGTGATAGTACGCACCCCGCGGACCGCCGGCGCACTGCTCTCCACCCTGAAGCGCGTGTATAGGGGGAACTCCCAACTCCGCGATATTCCAGGTGCCCATGCGGGACGGACGGCGGGGCAACTAGCCCAGACAATCAAGGGTCCCAGCTCGGCGATGGATGCCATAGTGTATGCCGCTTTCGCGCTGGCCGGCCGTGCCGCCCGACGCCGCAAGAGCCCAGCCTGGGAGCGGGATGAAAGCAGTCGGAATTATGGATTATAGTCCCCGGGAGCCGGCTGTGGTTGAAATCCCAGAAGTACCCATGAAGTTCTAATTCTACATTTCTAAATGGCCGCATATTCGTACAAAGCGATGGGCGGGCATCTGTCGCCAAACGGCTATTCATGTCTCGAATTGGAGTTATAGTGTTTGCGAAATCAGGGCCCTTTAAAGGCAGGCTGCGTTCGGCAGTGAGTTTTTCCGTACTATTTCTTGTCGCCACGATGTTGTCTTTTAGTTCGACGCTTTCCCAGGCGCCGGCGGCTCACGCAGATGCCTGCACGCCGCCCGTTGCCAGCGCCATCGCCTGTGAAAACTCGTTGCCTGGCACGCCCTCCTCGGACTGGGAAGTTGCGGGATCCGGCGACTCGTCAATCCAGGGTTATGGAACGTCGATGAGCCTCAACCTGGGCGAAACCATCAGTTTCAAGATCAAGACAACGGCCAGCGCCTACCACATCGACATTCTCCGATTTGGCTACTATCAGGGAGATGGAGCGCGAAAGGTCGCCGCAAATATCCCACTCGCAGTAAAGTTGCCGCAGTCCCAGCCCGCCTGCCTGACCCAGTCGGGAACGGGCTTGGTCGACTGCGGGAACTGGGGAATTTCAGCGACTTGGACTGTTCCGGCGTCGGCCGTCTCGGGGGTGTACTTTGCCCATCTCGTCCGAAACGATACGGGCGGCGACAGCATGATCCCGTTCGTGGTCCGGAATGACGCCGGCAAGAGCGGCATGGTGGTGCAAACCTCCGACACGACGTGGCAGGCCTACAACACCTACGGCGGCAACAGCCTTTACCAATGCACGATTGCGTGCCCTACTGGCAATCCGCAGGCTTACAAGTCGGCGTTCAAGGTGTCCTACAACAGGCCGTTCCTCTCCACAGGCGACCAAGGTCACAGTTGGCTGATGGACACCGAGTACCCGATGATTCGCTTCCTGGAGGCGAATGGATACGACGTCAGCTACATAAGCGGGCTTGACACTGCAACGCGCGGCCCCCTGCTGCTCAACCACAAGATGTTCATGTCCTCCGGGCACGATGAATACTGGAGCGGAACACAACGAACCAACGTGGAGGCCGCCCGGAATGCAGGAGTCAACCTGGCATTCTTCAGCGGTAACGAGGCGTTCTGGCGGACCCGTTGGGAGGCTTCGATTGATGGCAGCCAGACGGCCGGCCGTACCCTCGTGTCATATAAGGACACCCACTACAACGCGCCCGTAGACCCTGTGGAATGGACCGGGACCTGGCGCGACCCACGCTTTGGCACGTCGTCCGGGGGCGGAAACCCGGAGAACTCCTTGACCGGGCAGTTCTTCCTGGTTAATTCCGGTTCCGCGGACATCAAGGTTCCGGCCCAGTATGCAGGGATGCGGATCTGGCGTAACACAGCAGCTGCCAAGCTGACCGGAACGCAGTCACTTACCCTCGGAAGCGGCTTGGACACGCTGGGTTACGAATGGGACGTTGACGCTGACAACGGTTTCCGCCCCGCCGGCGCCTTCAAGTTGTCGTCCACCACGGTGTCCGTGCCCGAGGCGTTCACTGACTACGGCAGTACCACTGCCGCGTCCTCCCAAACTCACAACTTGATCATGTATCGGGTTCCCAGCGGCGCGCTTGTTTTTGGCGCCGGCACTGTCCAGTGGGCCTACGGCCTGGACAACTTCACCATTCCCACCAGCACTCCCGATAAGAACATGCAGCAGGCTACCGTCAACCTGTTCGCCGACATGGGTGTCCAACCAACCACCCTGATGACGGGACTGGTGGCCGCTTCAAAGTCCACCGATACCATCAGTCCTGTATCGACCATCACATCGGGCCTGAACGGCCAGACCCTGGCCGATGGCTCCAGCGTCACCGTGTCAGGAACGGCGTCCGATGTCGGCGGGGTTGTCGCCGGCGTCGAAGTCTCCACCGACGGGGGAACCACTTGGCGCCCGGCAACCGGCACCACCAACTGGACCTACACGTGGACGGTCCACGGCAGCCCGGCCGTGGCCGTGAAGACCCGCGCCACGGACGACTCAGGGAATACCGAGGTGCCGGGGTCCGGTGCTTCGGTTAACGTTTCGTGCCCCTGCTCGATCTTCGGGTCCAGCATGATTCCCGACAGGCCGGATTCCGGCGACGGCGGAAGTGTGGAAGTCGGGATGAAGTTCACCGCTCAGACCGCGGGAACCGTCACCGGCGTTTCCTTCTACAAGTCGAGCTTGAACAAGGGAACGCACGTCGGCAGTTTGTGGACGTCGGGTGGAACCCGGCTGGCCACGGCAACCTTCACAGGTGAGACGGCAACCGGCTGGCAAACGGTCACCTTCGCCACCCCCGTGGCCATTACGGCAAACACCACGTATGTGGTCTCCTACTTCGCTCCGCAGGGACACTATGCGCAGGCAGCCGGCTTCATGTATCCAAACCCGTCGCCCATGCCGGCCGGGCACTCATCCTTGGACAGCGGAGTGCTGCACGGGCTGAGGAACACCCCCACCTCGGGCAACGGCGTCTACACCTACGGGGCCAGCAGCGTATTCCCGCAGTCCTCGTACAACGCCGAGAACTACTGGGTGGACGTCAAGTTCGTTCCGTCGGCATCGGTGCCGCCCGCAGTCTCTTCAACGGACCCTGCCAATGCCGCCACCAACGTCGCAATCGCCAAAACGCCGTCAGCCACCTTTAACCAGGCCGTGACGGCCGGCAGCATCACGTTTACGCTGAAGAAGCCGGACAATTCGGCGGTTGCGGGCACCGCCGCCTACAGCTCAGGCACCGTCACCTTCACCCCCTCTGCCGCACTGGCCTACAACACCACGTACACGGCGACCGTCAACGGCGCGACCAATGCGGCCGGGCAAACCATGGCCAGCCCCTACAGCTGGACGTTCACCACCGGGGCACCGCCTCCCGCTCCGGCCGTCAGCAGTACTTCGCCAGCCGGCCAGGCCACTGGCGTACCCCTCTCCGTGACACCGGCAGCGACGTTCAACCAGGCAGTGGTGCCCACTTCGGTGGTCTTCAGCGTGCTGGATCCGTCCCTGAACTCGGTGCCGGGGACAACCAATTACAGCTCCGCAACCAACACCTCCACTTTTGTGCCCAGCAGCCCGCTGGCGTACAACGCCACCTACACGGCAACCGTCAGCGGTGCCACGAACAGTTCCGGCCAAGCGATGGCAAGCCCATACTCCTGGACATTCACCACCACCACCGCACCTGTTCCGCCCGCAGTGACGTCAACGCTGCCAGCAGATAAAGCCACGGCAGTTGGTGTCAATACGGCGCCGAGCGCAACGTTCAACCAGGTGGTCAGCGCCAATAGCATTACTTTCACCCTCCAAGCCGGGACCACCAGCGTGACTGGTACCAGCAGCTACTCGGGGAACACAGTGACGTTCACGCCGGGCTCCGCCTTGGCCTACAACACCACCTACACGGCGACTGTCAGCGGGGCCACAGACGCGGCAGGCCAGGCAATGACCGCGCCATACAGCTGGACCTTCACCACGGTGGCCCAGCCCACGGCAAACTGCCCATGCAGCGTGTTTGCCGCGGCCGCACTGCCCGGAACCATCGACCAGCCGGACGGATCGTCCGTTGAACTCGGGATGAAATTCCGCTCGGACATTGCCGGGAACGTTACCGGTGTCCGCTTCTACAAGAGCTCCCAGAACACCGGGACGCATACCGGAAAGCTCTGGACAAGCGGAGGACAGTTGCTGGCGAGCATCACCTTCACCGGAGAGTCAGGTTCCGGCTGGCAGCAGGCAAACTTCTCCACGCCCGTGGCCATCCAGGCGAACACGACCTATATCGTTTCGTACTATGCACCCAATGGCCACTACTCGGCGGACGGAGCCTTCTTCACGAAAGGTGTGGACAGCTATCCACTTCACGGCCTTGCCAGCGGGGTGGATGGACTCAACGGCGTGTACCGCTACGGTACGTCCGGCTTCCCATCCAGCAGCTACAACAATGCCAACTACTGGGTTGATGTGGTGCTGAACGGATCCAGTTCGTCCACTGTGCCAACGGTGTCATCCACATCCCCGGCTGCCGGTGCAACCAACATCGCCACCTCCACTACGGTCAAGGCGACGTACGACAGGGCAGTTGACCCGAGCACTGTGGTCTTCAACGTCAAGGACGCGGCGAACGCGAACGTTCCGGGCACGCTCAGCTATGACACGTTGACCAACACCTCGGTGTTTACCCCCGCAGCTGCGCTGGCCTACAGCACAACATTCACCGCCACCGTATCCGGGGCCACGGGTAGCAACGGACTGGCCATGGCGTCCTCGTACACCTGGTCGTTCACGACAGCCCCGCAACCAACGGCGGGCTGCCCGTGTACCGTATTTGCCCCCACCGCGGCTCCATCCACCGTCACCGCCCAGGACAACTCATCAGTGGAACTGGGCATGAAGTTCACAGCGGACACCAACGCCACCGTAACGGCCGTCCGGTTCTACAAGGGACCCCAGAACACCGGCACACACGTCGGTAAGCTCTGGACCTCCGGAGGACAACTGCTGGGGTCCGTAACCTTCACCAATGAGGGCGCATCGGGTTGGCAACGGGCGACGTTCGCAACGCCAATTCCGATCAGCGCCAATACGGTCTACGTGGTTTCCTACCTGGCGCCCAACGGGTATTACTCGGCAGACGGTGCGTTCTTCGCCGGGAAGTCAGCGGACAGTGGCGTCCTCCACGGCTTGGCGGACGGTACCAGCGGTCCCAACGGCGTCTACGCCTACGGTGCAGGCGGGTTCCCCAGCAACACCTGGAACGCCACCAACTACTGGGTGGATGTGGAAGTCACCACCCCGTAGCAGGAGGGGATAACAGGCAGGGCAGCTCAAGGGCCCGCGGCGCAATCCGGTGTCGCGGGCCGAGCCCTGGCAGGGAGGTGGATGGGTCCTGAGGGTGCCATCCCTCACCACGATGGACGGTACCAGTGGTCCCAACGGTTTAGGCCTACGGTGAAGGAGGATTCCCCACCTGGAATGCCACTAACTACTGGGTGGACGTGGAGGTCACCACCCCATAGTCGACGGGTACAGGAAGCGGAGAGTTGGACGGTCCGTGGCACAATCCGGTGTCGCAAGCCGCGTACAGTGAGGGATACGAGGCCTTGGCCTAGCCGAGACCGCAGGTGTTTCCACCGCTGAGGCGATAAATGTGGACCGCGTTAGCATCGCTGAAGCTATCTGTAAAGGTGTGGTCCGCCACTGCCACTGAACGGTTTTCATCCAGTACCTCTGCCTCGCTTGGTCCACCGCAGCGTACAGAGAAGGTTACCGATTGGGGACCCGGACGCGTGGACGCCGCAAAGACGTAAAACTGGCCGGCACTGGCCTTCACGGAAAAGTCGACGTCCTTGCTGCTTGCGGTGATGAGTCCTGTTATCGAACCCGTGTTGAGCGCCGGAGCCAGCTTAGTTATGAGTTGATTCACTGCAGTTACCGTAGGACGTATGGCGGTGCCGCATTCATCCCGCAGCACATGTTGGGACTGGCACTGGCCGCCGAAATTATGGTTGAAGTAGACAATTCCCTGCGCGCCGTGAATGATGCTGCTCCACACCGCTGACCGTAGCTGGGCGGGGCTGATGGTGAGCGAGTCAGTTTCGGAAAATGGATGGCCCACCTCAACAAAAGCCCACACCGGTTTGGAACCTGCTGGCTGGACAAGTGACCGGACACGGTCAACCGTCCAGCCATAGTGGGCGCCCGTGCGGCATTCCTCGTCGCTCAAGTCACGCCCGTTGGCGAATACAGCGCCGCCTTCCACATGACTGCATATATAGGGGTCAGTGAACCAGTAGTTATCCGCGGAGACAACGTCCTGATAGCCGTTGACAAATTGGGCTGCCTGCGGATTTTTCAGTTGAAATGTGACGCCCTTGCCGTAGTTCGAGTAGAGCAAGGCCTGGGGCGGGAACTGCTTCACCAGGGCACTTTGTACGGTATAGCCACATTCGGAGTCTGCTGGATCACAGATGACACCTTCCCCTTGGGACCTCCCGGTCCACGTCGAATCTCCCCCGCCGGCCCACATGTCCACTTCATCGGAAACAACGAACCCGGAGGCACCTGGAACAGCCACGGAAGGGAGGGCATGAAGGCCGCTGCTTCGAATAAGCCCCACGTTCGAGTCTTCGGTGAGTTGCACATAGGTGTTCAGGCCAGCACCACGGTCTGACGTAACGTCCGATGCCTGCAAAACACTTTCAAACCACACTCCAATAGGAAAAAAGTTGTGGTCAGCCGGCAATGTGGGCGAGAACCTGCCGTAGAAGCCAGCCCCGCCATCCACGCCGAGGATGGTGATTCCGTCTGGAAGGGGATCTTGAGCCAATGCTGGGGATGCAGTCACGGTACTCGATGACATGCATGGGGCTGCCAAAAGCAAAGTCAATAGAATTGTGGTTTTTTTGATAAATTTTGTGGAATTGCGCATTCCCCGAGCGGTTACTCCCGGCGCTTCGAGCAAGTTTCTCATCGCATTTCCTGTCGTAAAATCATGAGTCAAATGTCATACGGAATAAATGGGGAATATTCGGCGACAAATAAGCATTTTGGAGCTACGCTATCACCCTGAACATTGCGTCGGTAAGGGTATTTCAACCCCGGCAGGAAGATTGGGGGTATATGGGAAAGCATCTGCGAGCTTCGTCTGTGCTGGGTGCGGAAGTCCGACTGGACGCCCCCCTGCACGTTGATGGTGCGGACAACAAGCCACCCCTGCTGCTGAGGGTGACGACTGTGGCATGTTTTGTTTTTCCGTCCAATTTGGTGTTGGAACCGCTGGGTGCCGCAGGCTATGTGGCACACATACTCGCGTTGCTGGTTTTCGCCCTGTGGGCAACGTCCGTCATGTTCGGCCTGCACAAGACCATCGACCGGGAGCATCCAGGCCGGTTCGCGCTGATTGCCCTCTTTGCGGTCTCCTGCGCCTCCTATGCCGCCATGTATGTAGGTATCAGCGGGGGCAGCACCGATGCAACGCGGGCGGCTGCGGACCGCTGGATGCTGCTGATGGTCGCCTCGTCCGGCTTGGTGCTGGTGACAACTGAAACGACGCGGACAGTCGACGCTGCGATGATGCTGGTTCGTGCGCTCCTGCGCGGTGCCGTATTTTGCAGCATCGTGGCGGCCTTCCAGTTCACCACCCATGTTGATCCCATGGCGTGGTTTCAGGGGGTGCTTCCCGGTTTCAAGGACAACGGCGGAAACCAGCCGTTCCAGGAACGCGGCAGCTTCCTGCGGGTTGCCGGCAGCACCTTCCATCCCATTGAACTCGGGGTTATAGCATCCATGCTCCTTCCACTGTCGCTGTGGCGCGCGCTGTATGACAGGGCGGGCCGCAAATGGTTGCACTGGACGGGGACGGGATTCATCGTGTTCGCTATCGCCGCGACGATCTCCCGCTCCGCGGTCCTGGGGGTCCTGACTGTGGCGTTGGTGTTCCTCCCCTTCCTGCCGTCCAAATCACGGCAGTGGACGGTCCTGGGGTTCTCTGGTGCTGCGACACTCCTGTTCCTGGCAGTGCCGGGATTCGTTGCAACGCTGTTTGGGTCCGTAACAGCGGGGACGGCCGACCCTTCCATCACCGCAAGGCTCGAGGATTATCCTCGCGTGGAAGCGATGGTGTCCGCACGGCCCTGGCTTGGAATCGGCCCCGGCGCCTACCTGACGCGGAACGCCATCGAGGTCCTGGACAACCAGTACCTGAAAACGATCGTCGAGATGGGCGTACCGGGATTCCTGGCACTCCTTTTGTACATGGTTGTCCCAGGGCTTGCGGCGTGGCTGGCAGCGTTCAACGCCAAGGAAGAATGCTTGAAGACTCTTGCCGCAGCAGTTGCGGCAGCCTGCCTCGTGGCAGCCCCCGCTTCGGCGGCCTTTGACTCACTGGGCTTCCCCGTGCTCGCGCTCGTGTATCCCATTTGCGTCGGGCTCTCCGGGACGGTCTGGTTGCTCGTTGCCGGCGAGCGGCGGGTGCACAACGCTACTACCAAGGAACAAGGCTCCGACCTTGCAGAATCTGAAAGGCTCCCATGACTCCCGTCTCGGTTCTCAAAATCCTGTGGCGCCACAAAGCTTCGATGATTACCGTATTGGTGCTCACGCTGGTTGCGGCCGCCTACGTATTCTTTTACGCGCCCCGGAGCTACATGGCGTCGACTGTCTACGTTCTCGTGACCCCCCGGGTCCCTAGCACTGAAGAAATGCGTACCGACCCCGCACTCGCGTCCGCCAACTCGGACAACCCCTACTTGCGCTCGGCGGATAGCTCCCTGATCACGCAAGTGATGGCGACGAAGTTGAGCTCGAGTGACGTCGTTGACTCGCTCAGGGCCGACGGGCTGTCACCGGATTACACCGTGACCCTGCCGGCCACTACTGGTGCAGGACAACTCATCAGGATGGAGGCTACGGGGTCGAGCCCGCAGTTGGCTATTTCGACTGCGGAAGCCCTGGGCCAGCATCTCACCGCTAAGTTGAAGGACGCACAAAAGGTCAACGGGGCAGACGACCGCTACCTGTTCACGGCGCTTCAAATTGACCCGCCAAGCAAGGCAACAGAACAGTTCTCCAGCCGTCTTCGCTCCATGATCGTGGTGCTGATCGGTGGCGTCATCCTCCTCTTCGGTGCTGTCTCGATCGCGAGGATGCTGGAAAGTTCGCGGGCTGCCCGAAAGGACGCCGCGGATAAGGCCAAGCCATTGTCCCGGCGCAGGCGCTCCGACGACCGTCGTGCCGCTCCGGCCGCCCCCTCCGTGGACGATGACCAGGAACCGGGAGCGGACACGGCTCTCGCGGCAAAGGCAGTTGAAGGCCGGAAGCCAAAGCCATCTGTGGCAACCGTGCATGATGCGCCCTTCCTGCTGCCCCAGCACGAGCTGCAGGATCTTTCCTTTGAGGAGCGAGGCTCTGATGTCCCAGCCAAACGTTGACCAAGAGCGGCGGGTCCCGGTCTCTGTTGTCTGTGTCTTCAACAATCCAGCAGTGCTTCAAGAGTGCCTTACGGCCTCCGTCGCGGCAGGCCACGCCGATGCCCCGGACATCGAATACCTGCCAGTGGACAATACGGCGCGGCAGTTCTCTTCCGCCGGAGCCGCCTTAAACCATGGTGCGGCATTGGCGCGTCACGATGTAGTGGTTTTTGTCCACCAGGACGTGTTCCTCCACTCCATCCCCGCATTGGAAAAGGTCGCCGCCGCGTTAATGGCAGATCTGTCCCTGGGCATGGTCGGGGCAACCGGAATGACCGGACAAGGCCACCTCCTGGGTCTGATCCGTGACCGCATCGTCTTGTCCGGTCGCCAGGAAGCCGGCCTTGCGGACGTAGACAGTCTGGATGAGGTCCTTTTCATGGTGCGGCGGGATCAAATTCTCCGGCATGCGCTCAGCCAGGAGCCGGACCTTGCATGGCATGCGTACGCGGTCGAATATGGAGCCCGGCTTCGGTCGATGGGCAGCCGGGTGGTGGTGGCCAACATTCCCTTGACCCATAACAGCCTCACCATCAACCTGGACCGGTTGGCTGAGGCACATCAGTGGATAGCGGGAGCGTATCCCGATCAGCTGCCGATTGTGACCACGTGCGGTACTGTGCGGCAACGCGCTGGTGTTCCCGCCATTTTTGGCAGGCTGTTGACGGCACAGAAATGGCGGTACCGATGGCTCCGGGAATCTGTCTCTGCCCACAAGCTCCGTAACAGATCCGCAGTGCGCCCTGTGACGGTCCTGGGCGACCTTCGCCGCGACATCGACGACATCTGTACCGCCGCCGGCGTCGGCGCCGCCACGATTATCAGTGCGCTTCCCGAGAGTTCCGGCATGCACGAACTGGGCAAACCCCTGGAGCTGAGCAGGCGAGGTGTCCGTTTCAGCTTCCTGACAGTCGATGAGGCCGCCATTGCAGCCGTGGTGTCCGCCCAGGAGCCGGGTTCCACCGTGGCCGTGACAAATATCAGTTTTGATGCTGCCCGTGAGGTGGTCGGATCATTGGCGGGAAGAAGGGTCATCCTGGGGTTCCATGAAAATACCGGAGCATGGCTGCTCACGGGGCCCAGTGTCGATGCGGCGGAGGCACACTACCGCACCCCCCGTTCGACACCCCTCGCTATGAAGGTCGGATAAGGCGCCTGCGCGTGTCTGAAGCCCACGCTCGGCTCCGGTCCGGAACCAACTGCGCCAGGCCCATATGGGGTGACTTCCGCCAGGCGGCCCACTGCTTGATGCGCAGTGATGTTCCAAGGAAGGGCATGATGTCAGCCCATGCCGCGTCCAGCCCGGCAAATCCGGTTTCCTGCTGCACCAAGCCCACCAACCGGTCGAGAGGCCCGTCTCCCCAGAGAGTCGCACGTGGTGCAGCAGGTGCAATCCGCGCCAGATCGGCCTTGGCATAGACCAGTTCCGCTGTGTTCCGCCAGGCTGCAGGGCTATGGCCCTGGACTATTGCCTCGCGGGTGGCTGCCCCCCGCGCCATCCTGGTGGAAGCCGAATCTGCCAGTTCCGTCAGGACGGATACGAACCCCACGGGCGTTGACGGCGCGAGTAGAAGGTCCTCCAGGCCCGGTGAATCCGATCCAAGGACCGCACATTCTGCCGGATGGCCCCGGAAAGTCACCAACGGTAGCCCGTGTGCTCCGGCCTCCAGCATTGATGTCAGTGAAGAGAATGGAAAGGAGTCTACGTATGCATCGGCAACGGATAAGAGCGTTGAGATGCTGGTGAGCCTCCCGACGGCCCGGATCCTTCCGTTGGTGGCAGCAGCCGCTGCAGCCCAGGCCCCGGTCGGAGCGGGGCCTGCGACGAGGAGGCGCGCATTCGGCCGTCGGAGCAGAAAAGAACGGAACAGGCCTATCAGGGAGTCCGTACCGACGGGGTCGTATTTGCTGGCCGCCGCGGCGGACACCACCACGAAATCGGTCTCCGGGACGCCCCAGCCGCTCCGTGCCGCTGCCCTCTGCGCTCGTTCAGTTGCCTGGGCGGGAGCAATTTCGAGTGGCCTGTTGGCCACCAGGCAGCGGTCCGCATCAACTCCCCGGCGGTGGACGGTCAGATCCCGTCCGCTCCCACGCAGGCACAAGACGAGGGCGGCCGCCGATGTCCCCTGCCAAAAGACATGGTCGGCATGGTTGACGTAGACGGCGGGAGGCGCATTGGGAACGCCCAACGCAATGGAGGGGACGACGTCGTGCGGATGGGCGTGCACAACAACAACGTCGGCCCGAGCGACGATCCTGCGCAGTGTGGCCGCCCTTCTGATGAGCCCGCCGGGCCCGCGGTCAAGGAGGAACAGGTCGTGGGGATCAGAGAGGCATGCCGTAATTTTGGCCGGACATTCGGTACTGCCTTGGCGGGTAACAACCACCTGATGGCGCGAGCCTGGATCCTGACGGACCCAGTGGGCAATGCTCTGCGTGTGACCGCCAGTACCGTACAGCTGCGTGGCGACATGGACCACAAGGCGCTCCGACGCTCGCCCCCGGAGTGCAGGTGGCGGTTGTGCAATCGAGAACCGGAGCTTACACAGGACTTCTTCCAGCCCTTGATGGCCGAAGTACCCGGTGTGGTCGGTCCAGGCGAAGCGGGCGGCGAGTTGTGCCTGCACAGCCGCCCGTTCCCAAAACCCGGCTGCAGTCAGTAGTCCTGCAGTCCCCACCAGGCCTTCAAAGGTTCCCCGGTTACTGCTGATGCTACGCAAGGGCGCCGCTCCTTCCCAGTTTCGTCAACATGGCAACGTCTGCGCGCTTGAACCAGAGCAGGACTCCTGAGACGCAGACGGTGGCAGCTCCGGAGAGCAGCAGGGCCCATGGAACAGCGAGTTCCAGGCGGCCGAAGATGGCGGAGAGGGTTAAGAGTGCTGCCGACGCCCCTGCAGGCAACAGCAGTTGGCGGAGTACCCGGAGCGGCTTGATTCCCACGGCCCGCAACCGCCAGAGGTACAGGGGCAGGACCAGCGCCACCACGACCACGAACTGGGCCATGGCCACCCCGGCGATGCCAGCGCTGGCGCCGAGGAACAGTGCCGGTATCAGGGCCACCAGCCAACCCACCTGGATGGACATGATGGAGCCCGTCATTCCTGCAACGACAAGATAGTCGTAGATCAACTCGAACAGGATCCGGAGTCCCGCCACCATGGCAAGCCAAAAAAGGGCGGTGCTTGCACCCGCCCACACGTCGCCGTAAACAATCCGGACGATGGTCTCGGACTCGGCTGCCAGGAACGTAATTGCGGGGAAGACAACGCACATCATCACGCCGATCAGGGCCGTGACTGTTGAACGCATGCTTTCCGGGTCATGCTGCTGCCGGGCCAACACCACGGGAGCTACACTCCGCAGTGGCTGGGAGAACATGGTTACCGGCCAGCTCGACAAGTTGAAGGCCAGTACATACATCCCCAACATGACCGGTCCGAGGGTACTGCCCGTAACCAATTGGTCCAGGTATCCGACGCAAAACACGATGATGCTGGTCCCTGCCAGTGGCAGCCCGAACCGCAGCAGCGGCATCAGGACGCTCCTGTCAAGGCCGGGGCGCACGGGCAGGGGCGACTTGAGGACGAAGAGCAGCCCGCCGGCCATCGTTCCGGCGAGCCGGCCAACAGCCAAGCTCATTGCACCTACGCCGGCCAATACCAGGCAGATCGAAACGATAGCCCCTACCCAGACATTCACCTGGTCGATGAGCATCTTCGTCTTTTGGTCGAATGCGCGCTGCATCAGGGCTGCAGGGGTGGCGACGACGCCGCTCACCAGGACGCAGCACACCATGACCCGCACTACATCCGTCGCACCGGGGTCACCCATGCGGTCCGCAAACCAGGGGGCGACGGCAAGACCGGCCACACAGAGCAGTGCGCTGGACACGATCGAGATGGTGGTCACGGTGGGTGCAATCCGTGCGGGATCCTCCGGCCACCTCACGATGGCGAGGCTGACACCAAGCTCGTTGACTGTCAGCACGGCAAGCAGCGCCACCATGGCAACCGCAAAGCTGCCATATGAATCAGGGCCCAGCAACCGGGCCAAGACAATCCCAATGCCCAGGGTGCCAAACTTGGCGACCCCCGTGTTCAGCAGGCTCCAGGCAAGCGCTGCGGTTGCGCCGGACTTCTCGCGCAGGCCTGGGGGCGTTTTGCCATCCACAGGGTCAGAGGCCAGGCCCGGGCGTTTCATCGATTACCCCACCACGACGTCGTCAAGATCCTGCCGCTCCCACGGCATCTGCCAGCACCTCTGCGACCCGCTGCTGTTGTTCCGCGGTGATGTGCGGGAACAGCGGCAGCGACAGGATCCGGCGGGCGGCTTCTTCGGCAACAGGGAACGAACCGGAATGGCCGCCGGCATACGCCTCGCTGAGGTGAACCGGCACCGGGTAGTGGATTCCGGCGTGGATCCCGGCAGCGTGCAGCGCCTGGAGGACGGCATCCCGGTGCTGGACCCGCACTACGTACAGATGCCACACATCCACGTTTCCGGGGGCCTCCCGGGGGATCTCAACCCCCGGCACATCGGCCAGAAGCGCAGCGTACCGTTCCGCGGCCGCGCGCCGCCGCAGGTTCCATGCGTGAAGCCTGGCAAGTTTTGCCTTGAGAACCACAGCTTGCACCGTGTCCAGCCGCGAATTGAACCCTATGGCCTCGTGCCTGTACTTTTCAGAGCTGCCGTGCGCGCCCAGCAGTCGGACCCGCGCCGCAAGTCCGGGATCATTGGTCAGCACCGCTCCGGCATCCCCGGCGGCTCCAAGATTCTTGCCAGGGTAGAAGCTGGTCCCTGCAGCCGCGCCCAATGTCCCGGCATGGGCACCAAAGCGTGTTGCACCCTGCGACTGCGCAGCGTCCTCGATGATCACGGCACCGCAGGACTGCGCGATGGGCACCAGGCGCTCCACGAACGCGGTCTGCCCAAACAAATGCACCGGCACTATCGCTTGCGTACGGGATGTGACCGCAGCGGCGACCGCCTCAGGGGAAATCAGTAAATACTCCGGATCCACATCAACAGGCACGGGCACGGCGCCGATCCGGCTCACCGCCTCGGCCGTCGCGATGAACGTATTGGCTGGCAGGATCACTTCCCCGCCGGGGCATACACCCCCGGCCCGGAGTGCAAGTTCCAGCGCGTCGGTTCCGTTGGCAACGCCGACGCAATGCCGGGCGCCTAGAAAGGAGGCATACGCGGACTCGAAATTTGAGACGGCAGGTCCGCCTATAAAGGAAGCTGAAGAAAAAACGTCGGCCAGTTCCGCCATGACTTCCTCGTGGACCTCCGCCTGCTGCGCGGCCAGATCCACCAGCGGAACGCTCTCTACGTCTACCCCTGTGCTCATGACATCCCCCGAAACTTGAAGTTCTCCCCGTTGATTTCGTGCGCCGGCACACCTACCCACGTCTCGCCGTCGGGCACGTTGCTCAGGACCGCAGCGCCCATGCCCACCGTGGCGTACGCCCCCACGGACGTCCGTTCCCGCACACTCGCGTTCATGCCCAGGTACGCTCCCCGGCCAATCCGGACTCCGCCGCCCAGCGACACGCCCGCAGCGAAGGTCGCGAAGTCGGCCACGTCGTCGTCGTGCGTGAATGTCACCGACGGCATGGCAACCACGTGCGATCCCAGCGTGACCGATGCCGTGAGCGTGACGTTCCGCAGCAGGATGCTGCCCCTCCCGACACGGCACCCCTCCGGGTACTGGACGGAGGGATCCACGGCGATGGCATAACGGGCCTCGGTGAGGCCCATCGCGGTCAACCGCTCCACCACAGCTTCGCGGACCCTGCCGGAACCTATGCATACCAGGACGAACGCGTGCGTGTACTTCGCGGCGTCATCGATGGTCCCCAGTACGGGCGCACCGTCCACGGTCACGCCCGCCATTTCCTTGTCGTCGTCAAGCAGGCCGACGACGTCGTACTGGCCGCTGCTGCGCACCATCGCCAGGACTTCGCGGGCCAGGCCGCTGGCAGCTATCAGGATCAGCTCACTCATGTGCGCGTCCCCGCAGCTGCAGCCCTGATGGTGCTGATGATCCTGCCCAGTCCGTCGTTGTCCAGCTCGTGGTAGACCGGCAGGATCAGGGTCCTGTCGTTGAGCCGTTCCGTGTGCTGCAGCAGGGATCCGCCGGAGTCACGCCACCGGTAGGCAGGCTGGCGGTGCGCCGCCATGATGCCCCTGCGCGCCGAGATCCCGGCCTCGGCCAGCTTTTCCATCAGCCCGTCCCGCGTGGTCCCAAAGCTCGGCAGGACCTCCACCCAGAACGACTGGAAGTTGGTGGTGCCGTAAGGAGGATCCGACACCAGCCGCAGGCCCGGCACCCTCGAAAGGCCGGCTACGTACCGCGCCGCAATGTCCCGCCGCCGTTCCAGCACCGCCGGGAGCCGGCCCAGCTGGACGATTCCGACGGCGGCCTGCAGGTCCGTCATCCGGTAGTTGAACCCCACCTCAAGGTAGTCCTCGGAAGGTGTCAGCAGCGATCCGTGCCGGTCTGCGGCGGACACGCTCATGGAGTGCTCCCGCAGGGTCCTGGCCCTCGCCGCCCAGTCGGCCCGGTTGGTGGTGAGCATCCCGCCCTCACCGGTGGTGAGGATCTTGCGCGGATGGAAGGACCACACGGTGACATCCGCGCGCACACCCACCGGCTGGTCCTTGTACGTTGACCCCACCGCGCATGCGGCGTCTTCGACCACGGTGATCTCGTGGCGGTCGCACAGTTCACGGATGGGATCCATGTCCAGCGGAACGCCGCCCTGGTCCACCACGATCACGGCCCGGGTGTCCAAGGTAAGTGCGGCATGGATGGTCTCTGCCGTCACGTTCCCGGTGACCGGGTCCACGTCGCAGAACACCGGCCGGGCGCCCACGTAGGTGACCGCGTTCGCCGTGGCGATGAAGGACAGGGACGGAACGACGACGTCGTCCCCCGGCCCGATTCCCGCCACCACCAGCGCCAGGTGGAGGGCGGTGGTGCAGCTGGAGGTGGCCACGCCGTGCCGGACACCCTGGGATTCGGCAAAGCGGGACTCAAACTCCTTAACCTTGGGTCCCTGCGCCACCCACCCGGAGGCCACCACCTCGGCCAGGGCCCGGGCTTCCTCTTCCCCGAGCCAGGGCTTCATCACGTTGATCCGGGTAAGGGATGCTTCCGCAGTCATCGGGCACCAACCTTCCGTGCAGCGGCAATCTCGTCGCGCAGAGGCATCCACCAGCTGACGAGTTGCCGAAGTCCTTCTTCAAGTTCCACCTCGGTCTTGAAGCCAAGATCGCGTGCGGCAGCCGACGTGTCGGCCAGCCGGCGGGCCACGCCGTTTACCTGCCGTGCAGGCCCATGCTCCACTTCAAGACCAGAGCCCATCACCCGCAGCAGTGCCTGCGCCATTTCCAGCAGGCTGGTTTCCGCCCCGCTGGCCACGTTGTAGACTCCCTCGGCAATGTCGCTGCCGGCCGCCAGGACATTGGCACGCGCCACGTCAGCGGTATGCACGAAATCCATGGTCTGGAGTCCGTCGCCGAAGATCAGTGGCGGCTGCCCGTCCATGATCCGCTCCATCCACCGCACCAGGACCTCGGTGTACAGGCCGTGGACATCCATCCGGGGCCCGTAAACGTTGAAGTAGCGGAGGATCACGTAGTCGAGTCCCGTCATGGCACGGAAGCTGCGGGCCATGCCCTCGTTGAAGGACTTGGCGGCGCCGTAAAAGGTGTCATTGTTGGCGTGATGATGCCGTTCGGGGGTGGGAAACTCCTCGGCCATCCCGTACACAGAGGCGCTTGATGCTGCCACAAGCTTGTCCACTTTGTGCTCCGCGGCGGCCTCCAGGACGTTGAATGTTCCGTCTACCAGCACCTCAAGGGCCAGCCGCGGCTCTTCGGCACATTGGGTGATGCGGATGGCGGCCTGGTGGAATACCAGGTCCTTGCCTTTGGTGAGGTCATGGACGAGGTCCCGGTCCTGGATGGTGCCCCGAACCAGTTCAACCTGCCCGGTTGCCAGGGCACCGGAGAGGTTATCCAACCGGCCGCGGACCAGGTTGTCCAGGACGTCGACGTGCCGCACACCGCCGTCAAGCAGGGCGTCCACAAGGGTTGATCCGATGGTGCCGGCCCCGCCCGTTACCAGGACTCTGGCCCCTTCCAACGCGTTCATCGGGCACCCTCCAGTTCCGGGCTGTTTCCAGGAAATTCAGCATCGGGCGCCGAAAAGTCAGGTCCGGCCACGGGTGTCGGACGGCCATCCGAAGCCAGGCTTTGGTTGGCCGCTTCGAGGACGGATAGCACGCGGAGCCCGGAAGCGCCGCTTGTCCGGGCCTCCCGGCGATTGCGGATACAGGCCGCCAGCTCCGCTACCACCTGGCCAAGGGCCTCCCGTTCCGGCAGGGCGGGGGACCATGTGTCGCCCAGCCGGTAGGAAACGGCGGTTGACGTCTTCTCACCCACTGATTTCGGTTGCCGGTCCAGGCTTACCCCACGGTCGTACACGCTGAGCCGCTGCTGTGGGTTCAGATCGTCCCATACCAGCGTCCGCAGGGATCCGCCGATGACCATTTGCCGGATCTTGGTGGGGCTCAGCCAGTTCACGTGGATATGGGCGGTGGCATCGTTGGGAAGCCGGAAGTTGAGGTGTCCCACGCAATCGCGTCCGGTTCCCAGCGGGTCCGCGCCGAAGGCCGACACTTCGGCCGGATGCAGACCGCCCGGGAGGACGAAATCCAGGATTGCGAGATCATGGGGTGCCAGGTCCCAGAAAACATTCACGTCGGGCTGCACCAGTCCCAAGTTGATGCGGGTGGAGTCCACGAAAAGGATTTCGCCCAGGGATCCGGACTGAATCAGCTCCTGCATCTTTAGGACGGCCGGCGTGTAGCAATAGGTGTGGTCTGCCATGAGGACCAGTCCGTTTGCCTGGGCTTCGGCAACCATCTGCTGCCCGTGTTCCCTGCTGTCCGCCAACGGCTTTTCCACCAGGACGTGCTTCCCGGCGCGCAGGGCCGTCATGACCGTTCCATGGTGGGTGCGGGCCGGTGTCGCAATGGCCACGGCATCCACGTCGAAGTTGTCCAGCAATTCGTCCAGGGACTCTACGCAGGCAATCCCGCCGAGTGTGTCGGCCAACATCCGAGCCCGCTCAAGGTCGAGGTCACAGATGGCCACCAGGTCCCAATCGGGGCTGGCGACCAGATTGCGCGCCAGGTTTGGTCCCCAATAGCCGGCACCGACGACGGCGATCTGGAGTTTGCGGGCAGGTTGCGGGTGGGTAGGGGCACGGAATGGATTGGCGAATGCTCTCATGTCACTTTCTTTCCTGTGTATGTGATGTCAGTAGGCGCCGGACGGCCGGACGACGGCCCGAAACGTACGCCATAGAATCAGCAGGTCACCTGCAAGTGACCAGTTTTCGACGTAGTAGAGGTCCAGCCGGACCGCTTCATCCCAAGGAAGATCGGAGCGGCCGTTGATCTGCCAAAGTCCGGTGATTCCCGGCTTGATGAGGAGTCTGCGGTGGGTATGGCGTTCGTAGCCGCTGACTTCGCGAGCCAGCGGGGGCCGGGGCCCTACCATGCTCATGTCCCCTAGGACCACGTTCCAAAGCTGTGGGAGTTCGTCCAGCGAGTACTTGCGCATCCAGCGTCCGCAGCGGGTGACCCTGGGGTCATCCTTCATCTTGAAAAGCACCCCCGCCCCTTGGTTCTGCTGGTTCAGGGCAGCCAGGCGCGCCTCGGCGTCGACCACCATGGAGCGGAACTTGAGCATTCCGAACACCTGGCCGTCCTTGCCGATCCGGTCCTGCCGGAAGAGGACGGGACCGGGGCTGTCCAACCGGACGATCAGCGCGAGCACGAGGAGTACGGGTGAGAGGACCAAGAGGGCGATCAGCGCAGCCGTGACATCCAGGACCCGTTTCAAGACGTGTTTTGCTCCGGCGTACTGTGGAATATCCACGTGCATCAGAGGCAATCCGTCCACAGGCCGCCAGTGGATGCGTGGACCGGCAACATTGGTGAGGGTTGCGGCCAGAATGAGTTCCGTCGCGGACTCTTCCAGCTTCCATCCCAGCTCACGAATGAACCTGTTTCCGCCTGGTAGGGGACCAGCGACAATTACCGAGTTGGCCTCCACCGAGCGGACGGTACGGGCGATGTCATCCGTGGAGGAGAGCACCGGTACCGGTTGGCCGTCCACCCGCAGGCAGGCTCCCCGCCTTGCCCCGGGAAGGCAAGCGCCGAGGATCTCGTACACAGCCCCTGATTTGCGGACTTGCTGGACCACATAGCGAACATCCTCAGGATCGCCCACCACTACGGCGCGCGAGAGATGACGCCCTCTTGCCTTTTCGGCTGCCAGCCGCCGGCGAAACATCTTGCGGTTAGCCGTCAGGGCTACCAGGCCCAGGGGGAGGGAGACTGTTACGAAGGCGCTGGCACCGTGGATGGAGAAGACCACCGCAGCGATTGCCATCAGGCCAAAGATCCGCAGGGTGGCTGATGCGACACGTTTGTATTCGTCGGCACCGATGCCAAGTACCTTGGCATCCCTCGTATGGTAGGCCTCCAGTGCCCCCAGCCAGATGACCGTGAGTGCAGCGGCGGCTGCCGCTGCACCCCCATCTTTCGGTCCAACAGGTGAGAACCCGTCCTCGGAGAGAAGGAAACCTGTGTAGACAGCTGCCGTGACCACTGCGGCGTCAGCTCCCCTGAGGAGATTGAGATGCAGCGAAATCCAACTTGCCGTTGCTTTTCTGCTCCTGGTCTTCGCCCCGGGAGAAGTCGATGCTGACGGCGGCAGCGGAAACCGGGTTCCTGCGGTCTCCGCTGCCGCCGACTGCTGTATTGACACCCGCTGTGCAGCAGCGGGCGCAACGGGCCAGCCGAACGCAGCCTGCCGGGTTTTGGCTACTGGTATCTCTGCCATGGTTCCCCTTTCCGGCGTAGCCGCCTGTTCTCTGGCCGTGAAGCAAAACTAGCCGCAGAGGTGCGGGGTTTTGCCGGGCCGGCAAGTCCTTTGTGGATCCTGCAAGGGAAGGATGTGGAAACTGCGGGGACCTGCAGATTGCAGGACTTTAGGCCTATAGGACAGGCAGGACGTACGGCTCGGCGGCCGTGGATCCCTTGCGCGCGGCGAGGGCGGTCAGCTGCGCCCGGGACTCAACGCCGAGTTTGCGGTAAATGGCAGTGAGGCGCACTTCGACCGTGCGCACGGACACGTACAAGGTCGCAGCGATTTCCTTGTTGCGCATGCCCCGTGCCACCATCTTTGCCAACGCCCGCTCATGGTCCGCGAGCAACAGCATCGCCGGGTTGCCCTGCGGGCGGACAGGCTCCATGCGCTCATCCAGCAGGAGGGCATCCACATGCTGGGTCCATGCATCCGCACCCGCCTCGTCGAACATCACCTTGGCCCGGAGCAATGCATCCCGTGCGTCGCGCAGCCTGCCGAACGCGTGCAGCCGCTCCGCATAGCACATGAGGGTCCTTGCCCTTTCAAGGGTGTGCCCATTCCTGCCTTCGAGTGCCTGGCTGAAAAGCTGCAGCGACTGTTCGCCGTCCGCAAGCAGGGCACGGCTCCGGGCAACAGCCATCATCAGCCACGGGGACCGCAGCCCCACCCCACGGCTCTCGAGGCGCAGAAGCGCCTGCGTGGCCTCGTGGTGCCGGCCCAGGCGGATCAGTACCTCCACCAAGTCCGCTTCGCAGCGCAGGAGGGTGGGGTTGCTGAACCCCTTGCCGATGTCGACGGCGTGCGACAACTGGGCAACGGACTCCGCCAGATCGCCGCGCAACAGGGCGAAGTGGCCCTGGCAGGCCGCAAGCTGTGCCGTGATGGCAGGGTGGCTGTCCGCGCCCGCATACCGGAGCGCCTCGGTTGCGTAAGCACGGGCCTGGGCATCATCGCCAAGGGAGTGTGCACGCCACACCCGGAAGAGGTGCCGCGTCGCACGGTGGTACTTCAGTTCGGGTTCGGAAAGCTCAAGTTCGTCGATCAGCCGGACGGCTGCGCGCACGTTGCCGGCGCGGATCGCGTTGTCCACTGCCATGAATGCGGCGGTCTTCTGCCAGTTGATGTGGCCTGGTTCGTCCGAATTATTGAGCAGGGCAAAGGTTTCGTGGGCGCCTTCATAGTGCTCGGCGTACGTGAGGGCCCGGCCGTGCACCAAGAGGCCGGCTGCCCGGGCGGTGCCCGTTTGTTCCTGCTTGCGGCCAAGGTTGGCCGTGTCGCCGCCGATCGACTCGACCAGCAGCTTGGCGCGGTCGGCGATGCCCAGGCACTGCGCGGATGCTGACCCGCGGAACGCGTTGCTGTGGCGCAGGAGCTCGGAGGCTTCCTGCAGTTCCCACCGCTCGGCGTAGTAGAGGGCACCGATGGCCAGCAGGCTGGCGGCATAGGCCGGATCGTGCTGGCCGAACTCCTTCACAAGCCGGAGAACCATGCTGGAACGCACGGCGGCTCCTTGGAGGAACTGGATTTCGAAAGACAGGCCGGTCAGCCGAAGGATCAGTGCGGGGTTGCGGGTAACCCGCTGTGCCCATTCCAGGTAGCGGCGCGCGTACACGAACTCACCCCGGTTGAACAACAGTTCAGCCACGCTGGTCAGGCGCGCCGCCGTTTCCGCTTCCCAGGGGTTGATGGTCAGGGCGCGCTCAATATACTCGACCGCGAAACCCACCTCACCGCCGCGGATCAGGTCAACAGCGTGCCGCAGCAGCTGGAACGGGGTTTGCCGTTCCAGGGCGGTAAAGCTCAGGTGCCACCTGCGGGCATAAGGGTCCGTGTCGCCGGCTGCTTCCGCAAGGGCCCTGTGGTTGGCCGTGCGAACGGCCGGAGTCATGGCCATGAAGACGTATCCCCGCAGCAGCTGGTCACCGATCCCCAGATGGGGTCCCGTCCGCTTGACCAGGCCGGCAGCCAGCAGCTCGTCCACGCTCGTCCACACTTCGCGGTCGATCTTCTCGATCGTGGTGATGTCACTGCGGAAGGAAAGGGCCAGCAGGTCCAGGACGTTGCGGGCGCCAGGGGTCAGCGCACCCACCGCCGACGCGTACTCCGCATCAAAGCTGCTCCCGGAGGGCAGCGGGACGGGCAGCGCGTACTTGCCCTCTGCATGCCTTTCCAGCAGCCGGCCGTAAAGGTCGACGGCGGCAAGGGGGTTGCCGCCGGTAGCTGCGGCAACCGCGTGGGCGGCCGCCGTCGTGGTCCTCTTTGCGGGCAAGCTCTCCAGCATCCGTACCGTGTCGCTGTAGCCCAGCGGGCCAAGGGCCAGGGCAGGAAGGCCGCTGAAGGGGCTTTCCGGTAGGTCCTCCCGCATGCTGACAAACAGGACGATGTCCGTTCCCGTCAAACGCCTGGCTACGAATCCGATCACTGCCTGGCTGCTGGGATCCAGCTGGTCGGCGTCATCGAGCACGATGATGGTGCGTGACGAGGAGCGCTGGTGCAGGCCGTTGAGCAGCATGCTGGACACTGCCGGCACGCTCATGGCCCCGCTGGTGTCCCGCAGGAGCTCGTCGGCGATGCGGTTCAGGACGGGATCGTCCATGTCGCTCAGGAGCGCGGTCAGCCCCGATAACGGCCAGTCCGATTCGGCAGCGCTGGCGGACAGGAATACGGTGCGGTAATCGGAAAGAGTGGGAATGGCGGACAACAAGGCGGATTTGCCCGTGCCTTTGCTGCCAACTACCGCTAATGCGCTGTCCTTGGGCCCACGGATGACCGACATGATGCGGTCCAGTTCTTTGCTTCGGCCGATAAGTGGCATGGTGTCCCCATTCGTCGAGAAGGAGACCGCATTGCTGCACTTCCAGTACATGTCCCGGCATCCGCTCCCAGTGCGGATTTCTGCCGGTGCCTGCGAATATAGCGTCGCAACCAGCAGCCGCACCACATGGTTACCGCTGGATTCGATCAAGATTGGCGTCCGGACCTGCTCAAGGCCCTGTGGGGAGGTCCTCCTCCCCTGCCCCCACCGCTTAAGGGCCGTTGCAATCCCCTATACCTAACGAATTCGGAAAACCCGCAGCCCCTTACTTGCCTAACAGGGGGTAAACGGTAGGTAAAAAGCGAGTACCTACTACTCGTGATACCCGCATTAGGTAGGGGATAGTCTTCCTACACGGCCAGAGGATTGGCGATGGGTTGCTGGGGGACAGCGACCAGACCATGACCGGATTAAGCGTTAGTGCAGCCGCCGTAACCGACGCCTGCATTGTCAAGAATCCGAACTGTCATGAAGTGGTGAGGCAATTGTCGATTTCGCCCCAACTTCCAGCTCTGTTTTCCGAGCCGGGACTGTTATCTCCGCAAGCGTCAATCAGTGTGATCATTCCTACGCTGAATGAAGAAAAAAACATACCCTGGGTCCTGCGCCGAATGCCGTCCTACGTCGATGAGGTGATCATTGTGGATGGCCGCTCGCAGGACAACACGGTTGAGGTGGCCAAGGCAGTGCGTGCCGATGTGGTGGTGGTCAATGAAACCCGGAAGGGGAAGGGCGTAGCCCTTCGCTCCGGCTTTGCCGCTGCAACAGGCGACATCATCGTGATGCTGGACGCGGACGGGAGTATGGACCCCCGGGAAATCGGGTGGTTCGTTGCGCCGCTCCAGCATGATTTCGATTTCGTGAAGGGCTCCCGGCACGTAACCGGAGGTGGGTCGGAGGACCTTACCCGGTTGCGGAAGGCCGGCAACAGGGCCCTGACCCGACTCGCAAACGCGGTACTGCACAGCAATTACTCGGATCTCTGCTACGGATACATCGCCTTCCGTCGGGAATGCCTGCCGGTGCTGGAACTGGAGTCTGACGGTTTCGAGATCGAGACTGAGCTCATTGTCCGGGCTGCCAGGGCCGGCTTGCGAATTGCGGAAGTCCCCAGCCTTGAACTGGACCGTATTTCGGGAGCCTCCAACCTCCAGACATTCCGCGACGGCTGGCGGGTCCTCCACACGCTGGCCCGGGAGTGCACGGTGTGGGAGGCGCCGACGGCAGGCGCCCGGCCGGAGGCCCTTCGCCGCGTGAAATACACCTACTCCAACGTCCGCTTTCCGCGGCTCCCCGTGGACCCACACAGCGTCCTCACTCCGGCCAGCGCACACGACAACGTCCTTTTGTCGGCGGTGAGCCGGCATGCTTGACCGCATCAAACCCCTGTCTGTCTCAGTGGTGATCTGCGCCTACACCTTGGAACGGTGGGGCCTGCTGCTGGACGTCATCGAATCAGTCCGCAACCAGACCCTCGCACCGGACCAGGTGCTGGTTGTCATCGACCACAACAAGGAACTGCACGAGAGGCTCGTCGAAATCGTCGACGACGTCACCATCGTGGAAAGCACCGGACTGCCCGGTCTGTCGGGTGCCCGCAATACAGGCGTCGGGCTCGCCGAATCTGACATCGTCGCTTTCCTTGATGACGACGCCGAGGCGGCACCGGATTGGCTTGAACGACTGCTGGCGTTGTACGACGACCCCGACGTTCTTGCCGTGGGCGGGAAGGTTGTTCCGCTGTGGGAATCCGGCCGGCCGGGCTACTTCGCGGAGGAACTGGACTGGATTGTCGGATGCAGCCACCGAGGGTTGCCTCGTGTGGCTTCCGAAGTCCGGAACGTCATTGGAGCCAACATGTCGTTCCGGCGTGAGGTGCTGCGCCAGGTGGGTGGCTTCAACCAGTTGCTTGGCCGGAAAGGCACGTTGCCGCTCGGTTGCGAGGAGACAGAAATTTGTATCCGTTCCACCATGGGATCACCTGGCTCACGCATCGTCTACGAACCCGCGGCCCTGGTCCGGCACCATGTACCGGCGGAACGTGGCACCGTGCGTTACATGCTCTCGAGATCCTGGTCTGAAGGCATCTCCAAAGCCCAGGTCAGCCACATCGTGGGACAGAAACGTGCCCTCGGCCCGGAACGGCGGTACGTCCGCAGTACCTTGCCGCGCGCAGTGTTTTCCGGAATCCGCGATTGGAGCCGGGGTGGGAGCCCGCAAGGGCTGGGCCGGGCCGGGTCCGTCCTCGCCGTGCTGGCCTTCACATCCGCCGGTTACATACGTGGACGCAGGATCGCTCATGGCTCCACACCCCTGGATGAGCTCGCAATTGAGGACGCGCCCTGGCGGGAAGTCCAGTGAGCGGCGGCTGCTAACAGTTAAATGTCGGGGTGCGACGCGAAGTGCCGGGTCTTCATATCCAAGAAGGCCCGGCACTTCGCTGTCCAACGGTAGTTGCCAGGCCGACGCCGGCAAGCAGCACGTGCGGCACGCGCAGGCTGCGTGCGCGCTGCCGCTCGTGCCGCAGCACAGGGCCGGGTCCCCAGGCCCTCGCCTTTCACATCACGCCACGCTGTTCACGACGTCCCGGGGGAGGAAATCGACGCCGGTTCCGCAGCAGAGCGCCTGAACAATAACAGCCGCGCCCGGATGACTCTCAGACCTGGCCCGGCTCCGGCCGCCAGTACCGCAGTCCACCCTTGGTGGCACCGTCGTCGGCAACGTCCACCAGGGCATAGGGGAAAGCCTGGCGGTCCGATTGGTCGGGCCCCTGGCCGCGGACGTCGGATGACCAGGTCCCGGTGTTGATGTATCGGGTTGGAGAAGCCTCGAGTGTCGATTCGAGGGCACGGTGCGTATGGGCTGAGACATACCAGGCCACGCGGGAGCCGTACGTTTCGAGGATCCCCGCGACCCGGGCCGCCGCTGCGGGGGGCTGGCCGCCGCCATGGATGTTGCGCCCGGCGGCAGCAAGCACCATACGGGTGGCCGTCACGGGCAGTGCTGACACGGTCCGGAAACGGGAGAGGCGGGCAAGTTCCCGCACTGCCGTCCCGTCGAGCGTGAGCCGCAACGATTCGGTCTGCAGCAGCTCGTCGTAGGCAGGCCTCCCGACCCGGCGTTCCGCCCGTTCCGAGGCCACGCAGGCCCGTGCCACGGCTCCGGCACGGCTAAGCCGCGATGCCGTTGGATTCGCATGCCAGGCCGCCAGTGGGGGCAGGTCCAGCTCATCCGTGCCATTGACGGCGGTGCGGAGCACTTCGGGTATCCGGTGCAGCGCATGGTGGAGGTGCCCGTGTTCAGCCACGAGCACGCCGGGGACGTAAAGGAGCCAAGGGTGCACGCTGACCCGCGTGGGATCACCGGGGGACAGCAGCGCTGACAACCGCGCGGCCACCGGGGGCCGCGCCAACTCCACGTCGTGGTTGCCGCAGACGAAATGCAGCCGCACGCCCGCTGCAGCGCATGCCTGCAGCGCCCTCAACGTTTCGGGATGGTGCTTGAGGATCGACTCGAGCCTGGCAAGGCTCTGCGCTTCGTCCAGCCTGACGAGCTCAAACGTGTCACCAAGGAAGATGACGTGCTGCTCCAGGCCTGGTGGTCGGGTTGCGTACACCTCGCGGCGAAGGAACTCCGGCAGGACTTTCCCTGGGTGCCGGGGGTCGCTGTCCGACACGTCCAGGTGGAGATCGCTGAGGAGTACCCATCGCGCCGCGTGGTTCACGTCAGCAGCCCCAGGACACGGGGGAAAAGGAGGATGACCACCAGCAGCCACATGGCGCCGACCGCGATCCTGATGTTCACGGCGCGGCTGAAGAGCCGCAGGCTGGCCGGCTGTCCGGAGGCTGACCCGGTATGCCGGACCTCCAGCCCGATAAGGGCAAACAGCAGAACCGCAGCGGCAACCAATCCGGCGATATCGATCATGACGCGGCCTCCTGCCGTGCGCGTGCAATGCACGCAAGGATGGTTATGGCACCCATGGTGACGAGACAGGCCTGCCAGGACCAGACGGAGAGGTAGAACATCGCCGTGGATACCGCGGTAAGGCTGGCAAGGCCGAGTGCCAGGACGAGCAGTGCGCCCAGGCCGAGGTCGGTGACCCGCATAAGCCTGGTGAGCGCCTGTCCCGGGAGCAGGACGAGAACAAGGAGTGCGGCGACCGCCTGGATCGGTGTCGGCAGCCCGAGGAGGGACACCACGGAGAGGACCACGGCCGTGAGCGCGATCGCCATGGTGGGCCGGCTTACTGTACGGGCGTTCATGGCGCCACCCGGTACACTCGGGCGTCGCTGTTGCTGAACGCGAGATCTACGCCGTCTTGTGCCTTGAGCCAATTCTCCAGCTCCTCGAAACTGCGTGGGGTGGTTTGGCCTTGCAGTACAAGGCTCGATTCCGCGGAACTCATAAGCAGCAGGTAGCCGCCGCCGGGGTTGTGCTTTGCGTAACGGTAGACCAGCGGGCCGCACGTTGCCGCCGACAGGTCGGAGGGGCAAAGGTCCTCGATAGTCCGGTACCGGTGGTCCAGGTAGTCCTGGCTGCGCCACGGCGTTGGATGGGCTGCCGAGATGATCGCGGAGCCGGGTGGCGCGAGATTATCCACGGCTTGGACAGCGGCGATCTCATCGTCAGCGAACACGTCGTACTGTGCGTTGCCGAACCTGCCGGTCACGGTCATCACAGCGAGCAGGACACAGGCTGGAACCAGGACCACCGCGTTGCGGGACGAAAGACGCAAGCCGCCTGTGGTGGGGAGCAGGACCGAGCTCGCCTGCACGGCAATGAAGGGTAGTGCAAACAGCGACACGCGGATGAGCATTTCCCCGCCGTAGGCCTGCACGGGAAAGAGCAACAGGGGAGTGACAGCCAGGAGGACCACCCGGATATCGAGGCATCCCCGGCGCCAGTCGCGGATCGAACCGATCGTGGCGAGGGCCCAAAGAATAAGGGTGAGCGCTATCCGGATCTGGACCACCAGCACATGTCCCGCTGAACCCGTCGTGCGGTCCACAACGTTCGCTTCGATGGCGGTCTGCAGTCCGGCGTCCGCCAGGGGTGGGTGGCCCGAAAGGTAGGTGCTTGCCGGATAGACGAGCCACAGCACCAGCAGGATGCCGATGATGAGCGGCAGCCTGCCGGGCCACACCCGCCCGCTGAGGGTGAGGGCGGTGACGGCGATCAGTACCAGGAACGGCGTCAGTTGATGGCTTGCGCAGATGACGGCAATCAGGAGGAGGGTGACCACGAGGGCGCCGACCCGGTGCCCCGGACGATCATCGGCCGGCGTCCTCGCCTGCCACCATGATTTGAGACCGGCACGCTTGAAGCCGGGGAAAGTCGGAGCCTTGGCGGCAAGGGGGCCCATGAGCAGCACGATTACCACCAGGTACAGGAAGAAACCGAAGGCCTGGGGAGACAGATAGTCCTGGTCCTGCCAGTTGCCGAGGCAAAAGATCCAAAGCACCAGCCACCGCCGGCGCGGATCCTTCGTCAGGTAGCGGGCCAGCACGCCCACGGCCGTGAGCCACAAGCCCATGTTGAACACCGGGGCCCACAGGGCAACGGTCACCGGATCAATACCCGTCGCCCGGAGCACCGTTGCCAGGAGCGCAAAGAAGCCTGGCCAGTTGAAGTACGCATCGATGTTCGGGTCGACGCCGCCGGAGGTTGAAAGAGCGTCGGCAATGCCAAGGTGCCGGAAAGCAACCTCGCCGCGTGGGACATCCGTGACGAAAGCGGCCGCGCCGAAGAGCATCAGCACGAGGACTGCGATGAGCCACAGCATGACCGGCCGGCGCGCGGGCCCGGTGGCATCTCCCCGCAACGCCACGACGAAGGCGACGTTGACAATCAGAACGCCCACCCAGAAGGGATAGGGCAGTACAGCCACTAGCCCAAGGTCGCTGTTTACAGGTACTGCCACTGTGGCGGCACTTCCCACTGCCAGAGCCAGTGAGACGGCGCCTGCCACGGCGCACCAAATGTCACGGGCATTCCAGGGGTGTGCCCGGGTCCGGCTCGGTTGCTTCAGCGTGCTGGTCATGACGCCTCCTTTTTGGCGCGGCGGAGAATTGCGAGCAGTCGGAGGCCGACCACGACGGCCCCGACGTAAAGCACCACCATCCACGCAAGGGCCATGGCGCTTGAGCCCCTTTCAGCGGCCCATAGAGCCGAGACGCAGAGCGCGGTTCCGAGCACTACGCCGACCACGATGGCCTCTGTGTAGCGCCCCAGGACGCGGCAGACGGAGTTATAGGCCTGCAGCACTGCGTACGCCACGAGTCCGGCGGCCAGCAGCCGCAGGGCGACGGTGGACGCGTTTGCGTACCTGTCACCGAGCAGGTGGAGAAGAGGGTGGGCGAAGATAATCAGTACGACGGCGGCCAGGCTTCCAATGACCAGCGACCACCGGAAGCTGGTCCAGGTAGTGGTCGCCAGGCGGTCCGGGTCACGCACTCCCTCGGAGAATTGGACGATGCCAATCAGCATTGGTGCGGTGTATGCAGCCCAGGCCATCATCCATGCCGGGTACCAGTACGCAGCGACCTCCGGCGATACCAGGTGCGCCAGCAGCAGCGGCAGTACGAGTCCGGGGGCGCGTTCGGTAAGGGTGAGGAGTTGGTTTGGTATTCCCAGCATCAGCAGTGGCCTGTGGCGTGCCGGGTGCAGGGTGGGGCGCGGCCGATAGCCGACCAATTTCCGCAATTGGACGGCGCCGATGATGCACGACACCGCCGACCCAAGAGTCCAGCAGGCCATTAGCACGTCGGCGGAGGCACCGTGCGCCTGCCAGGCCACCAGCGCTGTCGCCGCGAGTGACGCCAGCCCGCCCAACGTGTACCTCAACGTCGCGCTGCCGCCGCGCCCCAACGCTACGAGAGCCTGGTCCAGCACCGTACACATGGTCCCCGCTACCGCTGCTACGACAAACGTGAGCCAAAAGAGAACCGACAGTGAGGCCGTGTCCGGGGCCACAAATGTCTCCAGCACGAGGTATCCGAGGGCAAGCACCGTGCCGGCGACTCCCACTATGCCGAAGGCTGCGTCCAACACCCGGGCGGGAGGCTCCCCACGCCCCACCGAGACGATCACGGCAGAACCAGTGCCGAGCACCGCCAGTTGTGTGCATATCATCACTGCCGAGACGGCGGCTGTGGTGAGCCCGACCTCACGGTCGAACGTAGCGTGCGCGGCCAGGATCCAAAAGGCGAAACCGGTACCGGTTTGCGCGGCCTTGGCTATGACAAGACCGATGGAGCTGCGCAGGGGGGAGTGCCGCCGGACGGTAGATGAGGCCTCTGGAGGCACTATCTCCCGTTCAGCCGTCACGACCTAGACCCCTAGCCATTCCCGCGTAGTTGTACCAGCAGAAGGCGATGTAGTAACGCAACCATTGAGGCTGGCCTGCGGCGAGGCTCAGTACGCTGCCCCGGGCTGCGGCAGCCGCCGGCAGGAGCGCCAACCGCGCACCGCGCCAGCCGTGCTTGCGGACCATCCGTCCCAGTCCTGTTCCGTCCATCAGGAACTGGTCGAGCGCGAAGTCGAAGTCGTCTGCGGCAAATCTGTGTTCAACGAGAACCCGCTGTGATACGCCGGTCTTCATTCCCGATTGCCTCATTCGCCACCGCAGTTCGATGTCCTCCCCTGACTTGAAAGAATCATCGAAGCCCAGGTTCAACATCAGGGTCCGATCGACCAACGTCGCTACCAGCCCGAACCAGTTGCGGCTGCGGCCGGTGCGATGGTGATGCGCCAGCGCCTGACCCCAGTAGCCAGGGCCGGCAACACTTTCCAGCCCGGCCTGGAGGGCGTCATATCCGTCCTCCACGAACTCGATAAGCAAGTCCGCGACACCGGTGGCACCAAATACGACGTCGGCGTCCACGAGCAGGACCCAACGTGTCGTGCTGCTGCGGACACCGAGGGTCCGGGCCCAAGGCAATCCACGGCCCTCGTCGCTTAGGACCCTGGCGCCGGCCTCGCGGGCGATGTCGACGGTTCGATCCGTGGACAGGCCGTCCACCACGATGATTTCGGCGACGCCTGACTGACGCAAAGCTGCGAGGCAGCCGGGGAGCAAGTGCTCCGCATTGCGTGCCGGAACGACCGCCGTGATGTCTGCTGTGCTGTGGGCCATCGTCCTAACCCCTTCAGATCTGCTCGTCGAGGACCGAAGGCAACAGCTCCTCAAGATGCCGGACGATGTCGTCCGACGCCTGGTCCGCGGAGTAGGCTTCAGGAACCTGCAACAGGTGGCAGGGACGGCCGTCGAGCGCTTTGTTCAGCACGAGTCCCTTCGCCGCGAAGTGCTCGCGCCAAGGGAGGACGGATGTGGCCGCCAAGCCCGTCACGACCCGCTGCGAGAAGCCCGCCATCTCGATATGGAAGTTTCCGATCATGCGGTCCACCATCCAATCGCTGGTCCGCTCTACAGCCCTGGTCCGTGCGCCGTCGTACCGCTCGATGTAGATGGCAGCGGCGAGCGGGGCCTGGGTGGTTATTTCACGGCCCGGGAATGCCGCCTGGGGGGTAACCATCCGGTGCTCGGGCGACCAGCGCCGGGAGAAATCTGCCAGCCGCGGATAACGGATGACGTAAGGGTGCACGACTGTGGTGAGGCGCCCGACGGGTCCGGAGAACCTTGAGGGGACGAGAGGTTTGCGGGCACCTTCGAACAGGTGCGGGTAGATGGCCCGGTGGTGGGGTTTGATAAACATCGGCTTCGCGTACCCGAGCAGCGTGGCGTCCTCAGCGAGGAATGCCCAGTCGTCTCCCATGAACGACCATCCTTCGCGTCGCATCAATTTTGCGGCGGTGCTCGTCTTGCCTGTTCCTCCGGCTGCGGGAAGCGCGATGGCATGCCCCCGGAATGCCATCGTTGCTGCGTGGAACATCGCTGCTCCCCGGGCCACCATGGCGGCATCGAGAACAGGTACCACTGTGGTCAGCAGCTCGCCCGGGCCGTGGATGCGCCAGTTGTCTGCATCCCGTACCACCTGGACCCGGTCGGCCTGGAAACGCACGCTGTGGTCGGTGTAGGCCAGTTCGTGCTCCACGTGGCCTGCATCGGGCATGAATTCCGGCTGGTCGTCGACGATGATTTCGGCTTGCCGTTCCGTGTCCGAGGCAAAGCATGCCAGCATGCTCTGAAGCTGCTTTGCTGCCGGGGCGTTCGCGTCGACGCTGATGTTGACGCGGCCGTGAATGTCGAAGTGCAGTGCCTTCGTCCGCCTGGTGCTCATGGTCCTCCCCTGTCTGATTAGTGTCAGCCGTGGTGTCCATACCTGGGCTCCAAGCCCGCCAGTGCCCCTATGCGGATTCGAAAACCACGGGGTGTGACTCCCCCGGCAGAATCGAGCGTAGGGTAGGGGCGCTAGGTAAACACCGGTAGTAGGTACTCGCTTTTACACCGGGTCCTACGTGGGGAAATTGGCCGTTACGCAGTAGATAGGGGTGGAGGGACAGGTCTTCACCCGGGGTTGGGTAGATTAGGGACCTTGCCGCATTGCCGTTGGGGGTATAGGGGGTACCTGGCCGACGGACCCCTCTGCGGGACGGCGGTTAACGAGGCGGGGAACCACCTGCAGCCGCATAGACGCGAACCCAGTCCACCCGCATCTCGCCAGGCCCGTTGGCGGTCCCGTCAGGAAACCAGTCCAATTGGAGCGTCTGGTGCATCGAACCCGGAGGCTGGTGCGCGGGATCGTTGTCCTCAAACCACTTCACCCCGTCGACGTAGCCGACTATGGCATGGGGAGACCAGTCAACGGCGTAGTTGTGGAACTGGCTAAGGTCCAGGGCCTTGGATACGGAAGTCTTCGAGTTCGAACATCCGTAATGGTGGAAGAAGTTGATGAGGCCCCAGTCACCGGTAGTTTCCATATAGTCCACTTCGCCGTCGCAAGGCCAGTCCCCGCTGTCCGGCCATAAAATCGCCACCATATGGTATTCATCGTCACCTGAACCTGCTGCCCGGACCTCCCACCGGCCGTACTTCTGGAGGCCAAATTTGGCGCTCATTCCAGCGGAAGTACCCCGTGCTGTTCCCGTAATAACCAAATTGGAGCCATCGACCGTCGCCTGCCGGGGACTGCGAATGCCCTTGCCTGCATGCCCGGCACTGTCGTACACGGACCACCTCGTGGCGTCCGGTTCACCGGTGTAGTCGAACTCGTCGCCGGCAATCGGCGAGCCCCAATCCCAAATTGCCGCGGCCGAGTCCGTCTCTGGCCCAGCAGGCCCCGACGGGGCTGCTGGAACCGAGGCAGGAACCGCCTCGTTGGCTGCCGGTTCGGCTAAGGGAGCAGAGCAGCCATACAAAAACATCGTCGCCACACCTATGGCGATCACATGTCGACGCATACGTCAGATGGTAGTGGCTCCAGCGGCGTGGTGCTGATGAAACTGTTGCCGCGCGCCGAGACGGGTTTTCCACATAACCGCCCGGACGCTGCCAAGGGACGCATCACGCGCCTAGCCTTGAGTCAAGCGCGAATCGCCTATCGGGTCCAAATGCACTAGGATATTGAAGTCTGTGCTGCGTCCTGCCTCCGTTCCGGCGGCAAGGCATTGCACGGAATCGCAAATGAACCTCCTGTTACGGAAATGCCGTAACCGCTTAGCCCAAAGGAGGTGGGTTCACATATGCGTCCTTACGAATTGATGGTAATCATCGACCCCGAGGTCGAAGAGCGTACCGTTGAGCCGTCGCTTCAGAAGTTCCTGAACGTCATCACCAACGATGGTGGAACCATCGAAAAGGTTGACATCTGGGGCCGTCGCCGTCTGGCTTACGACATCAAGAAGAAGTCCGAAGGTATCTACGCCGTGGTGAACTTCACCGCCAAGCCGGAGACCGCCAAGGAACTTGACCGCCAGCTGTCTCTTAACGAGACCATCATGCGCACCAAGATCACCCGCCCCGAAGAGCAGAAGGTTGTTGCTGAGTAATTCAGCCGTCTTCATTCTTTACCCCGCAGGAAACGCACTCTTCACCCAGGATCGAACAAGGAGGCAGTAGATGGCAGGCGAGACCACCATTACGGTCATCGGTAATCTCACCAATGACCCGGAATTGCGGTTCACACCGTCCGGTTCGGCAGTAGCGAACTTCACCATCGCTTCCACCCCCCGCACCTTTGATCGCCAGTCCAACGAGTGGAAGGACGGGGAAACCCTGTTCCTCCGCGCCGCTGTCTGGCGTGAAGCAGCCGAAAACGTTGCCGAGTCCCTGACCAAGGGCATGCGTGTCATCGTTACCGGCCGCCTGAAGAGCCGCTCCTACGAAACAAAAGAAGGCGAAAAGCGCACCGTTATCGAGCTCGAGGTCGACGAAATCGGCCCCAGCCTGCGCTACGCCAATGCCAAGGTCAACCGCACCCAGCGCTCCGGCGGACAGGGTGGCGGCGGCTTCGGCGGCGGCAACAGCGGCGGTGGCTTCGGAGGCGGCAACGCTGGTGGAAACCAGGGTGGCAACTCCGGTGGAGGCTGGGGCGGCGGCAACCAGCAGGCTGCACAGGATGATCCTTGGGCTACGCCCGGTGTGTCCAACGCAGGCGGCTGGGGCAACGGCCCCGATTCCGAACCTCCCTTCTAAAACCCATAAACGGCCCGGCGCGGGAGTTGCCTGGTGCGCCACGCACCCAAGGTACTGCCGCCGTCGGACCACCACCATCCCGTGGATCAATATCCACGGGCTCCCTAGAATAGGAGCTCCACGATGGCTAAGGCTGAACTCCGTAAGCCCAAACCAAAGTCCAACCCCTTGAAGGCCGCTGACATCACTGTCATCGACTACAAGGACGTAGCATTGCTGCGCAAGTTCATCTCCGACCGCGGCAAGATCCGCGCCCGTCGCGTCACTGGCGTCACGGTGCAGGAACAGCGCAAGATCGCCCAGGCAATCAAGAACGCCCGCGAAGTTGCTCTGCTGCCTTACTCCGGCGCTGGCCGCGGCTAAGGAAGGGATTAACTAACATGGCAAAGCTCATTCTGACCCACGAAGTCACCGGTCTCGGTGCTGCCGGCGATGTTGTCGAGGTCAAGGACGGTTACGCACGTAACTACCTGCTGCCCCGCAACTTCGCCCTGACCTGGTCGAAGGGTGGCGAGAAGCAGGTTGAGTCCATCAAGGCTGCCCGCGCCGCCCGCGAGCACGCTTCCCTGGAAGATGCTCAGAAGCAGGCCGCTGCACTGTCCGCCAAGCCGGTCAAGCTGGTCGTCAAGGCCGGCGAGTCCGGCCGCCTGTTCGGCACCGTCAAGCAGGGCGACGTCGCCGACGCTGTTGAGGCCGCTGGCCTTGGCAAGATCGACAAGCGCAAGGTTGAACTGCCCGCCCACATCAAGTCGGTTGGTTCCTACCAGGCCAACGTCCGCCTCCACGCTGACGTTGCCGCTGTGATTGAACTGGACGTGGTGGCAGGAAAGTAATTTCCCCTGCGCCACGTCAAAGACCCCCGCTGCCGGACTCCGGCGGCGGGGGTCTTTCGTTTGTGCGGTGGCGCCTCCTCCGGTGAACCCGGACCCGCCAACCGCCCCTTCCGGCAGACTCGTTGGGAATATCCGGCCCCTGGCAATGGTTCAGCGGTATAGATGCATATGCATGTATGATGGATTGAACGAGTACAGGAGAATGCCATGGAAACCCGCCGCATCACCGTCCTTTCCGCAGGACTTGGCGTACCCTCATCGAGCCGCCTGCTGGCCGGCCAGCTTTCAGCCGCCGTCTCACGGCAGCTCGGGGCTGCCGGCTACGATGTGGCGCTGGACGTCGTCGAACTCCGCGATCTGGCCGTGGACATCGCCAACAACTTTGTCACTGGCTACGCGGCACCGCGGCTGGCAGAAGTTATCACCAGTGTGGAGGCATCGGACGGCATCATTGCCGTGACTCCGGTCTTCAGCGCCTCCTACAGCGGCCTCTTCAAGTCCTTCGTAGACGTCCTGGATCCCAAGTCGCTGGACGGCAAGGCTGTCCTGCTCGGTGCGACTGGCGGAACGGACCGGCACCAGATGGTCCTTGACTACGCCCTGCGCCCACTGTTCAGCTACCTCCGGACGCGCATGGCGGCCACTGGAGTCTTTGCAGGGCCCCAAGACTGGGGAACCGCAGAGGAGGGCGCGGCATCCCTCGCGGACCGGGTCGAGCGCGCGGCCGGCGAGTTCACCCGCCTGCTGGAGGGGCCGCAGCCGGGGCGGAAGCCGGCCCCGTTGGAATCCCTCCCGTTCGAGCAGCTGCTTGCCGGTATTTCCGGCAAGGCGTGACGGCCTCAGCAAGGGGACCCGGCCCCCTGCAGTAGGGGAACCCCCGGGGCTGCCCGGCGCGTGCTTTGCCTCCATGGGGTAGGGAATAGGGGTTTTGCGGGGATTAGGGGCTGTGTCCCCTAGGGTTTAGGGGGCACGCCGGGGGTTGTTTTTGCTACCGGCACCGCCAACACTGAACAACCTGGGGATTGGCTGAGTATCCAACACCGGGGAGTGAAGTTGATGGACCATCCACTATCTAATTCTGGCCACTTTGAGCACGTCCCCAAGGCGTCCTGGTCCTACGGCGGGCCCCGGAAAAGGGGGCTGCGGGCCCTGTTGACTGCGCTTCTCCTCGTGCTTGGGGGTGGTTTGGTCGTGCCGCTAACTGCGTCGGCTGCCACGGGTGATGTTGGTGTTGAGGGTCCGTCGCATTCGGGGACGGGGACTCCGACGGGTACGAAGCGGGCGACGAG
>NZ_JBPFDN010000013.1:0-110292 GCF_059414985.1 Arthrobacter sp. SAFR-044
GCGTCGGGGTCGAAGAAGTGCGCCACCAACCCGGCGGCACCGGCGGCACCGGCGGCATCGAGGCCTTCGGTTTCGTCTGCGATGATCTTCGCGTGCTGCCAGGACACCGCGCCCGCGGACAGGGCCTCAAACACGGGCGGCAGGGAGCAGATCCGGCGGGACTGGTCCACCAACGCGCCTGCTGCGGCGGAACTGATGGTCAGGATCCCCGCGATCTCCTCGACAACGGACACTCCGGCGTAGGTGCGGTCCTGGACCGAGACGCCCGGCGGGGTCATGGCCTTCTGGAACTCAACGGCATCGGCGGCGTCCTGGGCTTTGACCGCGGCAAGCTGCGCCTCCAGTCCGGACACGACCTCCAGCCGTTCCAGCCGGATCTCGTACCGCCGCTGCAACACATCCATGTCGGTGTGAACAGCGGCACCGTAGACCAGGCCGGCATCTTCCAGGAGCAGCGAATTGAGGGCAGCAACAGAGGCACGAACACCCTCTAACGCTGCTACCGTCCCGCTGCTGTTTCCCATACCGACATCATCCAACGACCCACTGACATTCAAACCGGAGCCATTGGCCGCCAAGGCCAACCGCAACCAACGGTGACCCAAACTCAAAAAGGCGCGTGCCGCCGTCGTACGCCTTCCCGCTGCGCAAATTCCTTCCCGCGGCGCCGAAAACGGCGCGCACGGGCTGGCCCCCGAATACAGCGCCACCAAAAACAGATAGTCAGCTTGCTTATTACTTTGCTCTTTCCTAGGCTGGAATGCGTCAGGCAATCAACTCTCGAGCGGGACCCCGCGCGCCTGAACGCCGCGTGGCCCCCTCCAGCGAGGAGGAACAATGTCAGAGCACAGCATCGCAGGCAAGAAGGTGGCATTCCTGCTGACTGACGGCGTGGAACAGGTAGAGCTCACCAGTCCCTGGCAGGCAGTGAAGGACGCCGGCGGCGAGCCCACCTTGGTGGCGCCGAAGAACGGCAAGCTGCAGGGATACAACGGCACGGAGAAGGGCGACACCTTCGACGTCGACCTCACCGTCGCTGAAGCAAACGCCTCCGACTTCGACGCGCTGGTACTTCCGGGTGGTGTGGTGAACGCTGACCACCTCCGCGTCGACAAGGACGCCCAGGCCTTCACCCGCAGCTTCTTCGAGCAGCACAAGCCGGTAGCGTCCATCTGCCATGGACCGTGGCTGCTCATCGAGGCCGGAGTCATCCGGGGCAGGAACGTCACGTCCTACTTCACGCTCGAAACCGACCTGAAGAACGCGGGCGCCAACTGGACGGACCAGGAAGTGGTGGTTGACCAGGGCCTGGTGACCAGCCGGAACCCTGATGACCTCCCGGCGTTCAACAGCAAGCTCGTGGAGGAAATCTCCGAAGGCCAGCATGCAGGGCAGACCGCCTAAAGCAAACCCCCAATGTTCCCTCAGGGGTAAAAAGAACCCATGCGGAGGAATTACTCCAACGGGTAGAGTGTTGCAATCTGCAGCGGCGCCGACCGCGCACCACTCTTAAACCACCCCTGAGGGAACACCCATGTCTACCGAAGTCTCTCCCAACGCCAGCGGACAGCCCGCTCCTGACCAAGGAATCGGCGAAGGAATCCGCCGAGGAACCCTGCCCGCCGCACCGGAGAAGATGTCCAGGGAGTCCGTAACCATCATCAGCACGCTGCTGGTGGCGACGTTTGTGGTGATCCTCAACGAGACCATCATGAATGTCGCATTGCAGCGGCTGATGGTGGACCTCCGGGTGGACGCACCCACCGTCCAGTGGCTGTCCACTGGATTCATGCTCACCATGGCCGTGGTCATCCCCACCACTGGATTCATCCTCCAGCGCCTCTCCACGAGGGCCGTTTTCATGCTTGCCATGGGCCTGTTCGCAGGTGGAACAACGCTTGCCGCGGTGGCCCCCGGGTTCGAGGTCCTGCTCCTGGCGCGCATCGTCCAGGCCGGCGGCACCGCGATTATGCTGCCGCTGCTGATGACCACCATCCTCACCCTGGTGCCGCTGGCCAAGCGCGGCGCCGTCATGGGAAACGTGAGTATTGCCATCTCGGTGGCGCCCGCCATGGGTCCCACCGTCTCCGGGCTGATCCTTGAGCATTTCACCTGGCGCTTCATGTTCGTCTTCGTCCTGCCCGTGGCCCTCGCCGCGCTGGCCATCGGCGCCAAGTACCTCACCAACGTGGGCGAGGTGGAGAAGGGCAAGCTCGACTTCCTGTCAGTGGTCCTTACCGTCCCCGCCTTCGGCGGCCTGGTGTACGGGCTGAGCCAGGTCGGCGGCGGGCACGGGGGCGAGTCAGGTCCCAACGCCGGCGCCATCGGAGCCCTGGTCGTCGGCGTCGCCGCCCTGGCGGTATTCGTCCTGCGTCAGGTCCGGCTGCAGAAGGCCGCCGCGCCGCTGCTGGATCTTCGGGCCTTCAACTTCCGGATGTTCACCGTCTCGGTCCTGCTGATGGTGGTGGCCATGATGGCGCTGTTCGGCGGGGTCATCCTGCTGCCGCTCTACCTGCAGGAAGTCCGTGGCCTTGGGTCGCTTGAGACCGGCCTTGCACTGCTCCCCGGCGGCCTGGCCATGGGCCTGCTGGGTCCTGTCATCGGCCGCGCCTTCGACAAAGTGGGCCCGTTCCCGCTCACCGTCACCGGTTCCATCCTGATGGTCGTGGCCCTTTGGCAATTTTCAATGCTCGACGCCGGCACTGCGGTTTGGTGGATCATCACCCTGCACGTGGGGCTGAGTTTCGGCCTGGCATTGCTGTTCACCCCCGCCTTTACCACCGGGCTGAACCCCCTGCCGCCGCACCTCTACTCCCATGGCTCGGCGATCATGAGCACCACGCAACAGGTGGCCGGCGCGGCCGGCACCGCACTGCTGGTCTCCATTTTCGCGGTGGTGAGCGCGGCGTCGGGACTCGTCGCCGGGATGAGCGCCGCCTTCATGACGGCAACCGTCATAGCCCTTGCCGCCGTCGTGCTTTCCGCGATGATGCGCAAGACCGAAGGTGCCGGCTCAGGACACGGCCCGGCCCACTGACCCCTGGCACCAGCCCAACTGACTCGCAGCAGTTGTCGTTTTGACGGCTCAAAACGACAACTACTGCCAGCTACATGGGTCAGCCGGCGAAGAAGTCGCTGAGTTCCTTGATCAGCTTGTCCGGGGCCTTGATGGCGCCGTCGTGGCCGAACCCGGGCAGGATGGTGTAGCTGGAGCCGGAGAGCACGTCGTGGATTTGCCCGCAGGCGATGCCGAAGTAGGCCGGGCTCTTTTCGCCGACCACGATCAGCGTCTCCAGCGGGAGTGCCTGGAACGGCTCGGCCGGCATGTCCGCGGCAATAATGGCCTTGATCTCGCGGACGCCGGTGCGCATCAGCTCGCGCTGTTGCTTTCCTTCGGTGGTGCCGGCCGTCAGCTTGTTGGCCAGCGTCAGCATGGAGAGCGGCATGCGGGAGGAGAAGGAGCCACCGGCTTCCAGGCCGCGCTGGATGACGGCGAGGGCGCGGTCATGGTCGCCGGCGGCGATGGCCCGCTCGTACTCCACGATCCAGTTGGCGGTGACGCTGCCATTCACGGAGACTGCGGGGTCGTAGACGGCCAGCCGCTCCACCGGCAGGGTCCGCGCGGCGTGCAGGGCAACCGCTCCGCCGAAGCTGTGGCCAAAGACGTCCGTGCTGGAGGTGTGCTTCATGACCGTGTCCAGGTCCCGGATGTCCACATCCAGCGTGTAATCCTCCGGCTGGGGCGACGACGAGCCGCGGCCGCGCCGGTTGAAGGTGTGCACGGGGCGGCCCAGGGCGGCGCTGAGCTTCTGGGCAAATTTGGTGTAGTCCGCGGCCGTCACCATCGAAGGCGGAACCACCACCACGCCCGAACCAGCTGAAGCCAGTTCCGCACCGGTGGAGAAGAGCTCCACAGTGCCGCCGTCGGGGGTCCTGATGTTCTCTCGCGTCATGTTCCGAGCCTAGCCGAGCAACTGGTTGCAGGCATCCCGGAACCTGTCTGGGGCCAGCCGGTCAGCCGCGGCGAACGGGGATAGCGTCAGGAGTGTCCGGGCGGGGCTTCCCGTCCGGACCTTCGTCCTTGAAGTACGCCGAGATGTCCGTCACCAGTTCCTTCACGGCCGCTGGAACGGAGCCGTGGAAGCACTTGGGGGAGAGCTGGTAGGTGCTGCGCGGCACTGCGGCGTGGAGGCGCTCCGCCGTCACCTTGTAATAGCGGGGGCTCTTCCCGCCAGCCATGAAGAGCGTACCGGCAGGCAGCACGCTGAAGTCCCGGGCGTGGTCCTTCTCGTCGTACGCCGCCCTCAGCTCTCCCACGCCGCTGGGCATGACCTGCCGGAACATCCTGTTGACCTTGGTCCGGGACAACACCGCCATCAAGCCGGCCAGGACCGGTTCCGGGATCCTGGCCATGGCCGAGCCCGGGCTGGTGGCCTTCTTCATGTGCGCCAGCGCGTGGCCCACCCTGCCGTTGTTCACGGCGTCCTCGAATCCGTCCAGCCATGCGGTGTCGATGCTGCCGTCAATGTTCACCGCCGCGTCGTACACGGCGAGCCTGTCAGGGACGAACCCGGTCCCGGTGAACTCCTGCACAGTGTTGAGGGCCACCGAACCGCCCAGGCTGTGGCCCAGGATATTCCGGGCGCCGGTGGCTTTGAGTACCGTCCGGACATCTTCGATCTCCGTGGCCATGGAGTAGTCCGCGGGCTGTTCAGAGGATTTGCCCCGGCCCCTGCGGTCGTAAACGTCCACCGCCCAGCCGTCGCCGAGGCCCTTCGCCAGCGCAATGGAGAACGGCCGGTAGATCAGGGCCGTGAGGAACGCGCCACCGATCAGCAGCACCCGCTTGTCGCCGGGCGCATCCTCGGCGCCATAGCTGTACAAAGCCAGCCTGCCGCCGTCGTGCGTTGGAAGTACCCGTTCTTTCACCCGCCCATCCTAGGGCGCAAGCCTGCGGGGAAGCTGAAAGTCCGGGCAGCCAATGCCCGGTAAACTTGATGATTGTGACTTCCCAAAACACCCCCGCGCCCAAGAATGCCCAAGAGCCCGTCGACGCCAGCGAGCAGATGCGGATCCGCATGGAAAAGCGCGCCAAACTTCTTGAGCGCGGCACGGAGGCGTACCCCGTGGGTGTGGAGCGCACGCACTCCCTCGCTGAAATCCGGGAAAAGTACGCCCATCTCGAGGCGGATGAAACCACCGGCGACATCGTGGGCGTCACCGGCCGCGTGGTCTTTGTCCGCAACACCGGAAAGCTCTGCTTCGCCACCCTGCAGGAAGGCGGCACCGACGGCAAGGGAACGCGCCTGCAGGCCATGCTGAGCCTGGCCAACGTGGGCGAGGAAGCGCTCGCCGACTGGAAGGCCCTGGTTGACCTGGGCGACCACGTCTTCATCAAGGGCGAGGTCATCTCCTCCCGCCGCGGCGAACTGTCCATCATGGCCGAGTCCTGGTCCATGGCCTCCAAGGCGCTGCGCCCGCTGCCCGTCCTGCACGCGGAACTGAACGAGGAAACCCGCGTCCGCCAGCGCTACGTTGACCTGATGGTCCGGGACGAGGCCCGCGAGATGGTCTACACCCGCGCCGCCATCACCCGCTCCATCCGCGAAACGCTGTTCCGGCACCGCTACGTGGAAGTGGAAACGCCCATCCTGAACCTGGTCCACGGCGGCGCCCTGGCGCGTCCGTTCGAGACCCACATGAACGCCTTCGACCAGAAGATGACCCTCCGCATCGCCACCGAGCTGTACCTCAAGCGCGCCGTGGTGGGCGGAATCGACCGCGTCTACGACATGGGCCGCGTGTTCCGCAACGAAGGCGTGGACTCCACCCACAGCCCCGAATTCACCACCCTTGAGTGCTACGAGGCCTGGGCGGACCAGTTCGTCATGGCCGAGCGGATCAAGGAAATCATCCTCGACGCCGCGGACGCCGTGGGTGCCGGACGCGTCCTGCAGACCGAGGCGGGGGAGATCAACCTCGACGGCGAGTGGACCTGGCTGGCCGTCTACCCCGGACTGTCCGACGCCGTTGGGCAGGAAATCACGCCGGACACGTCCGCTGAGGTGCTTAGGGAGCTTGCAGCCAAGCATGACGTCAAGGTGGACCCCAAGTGGGACGCCGAGAAGCTGGCAGTGGAGCTCTTCGGTGAAATCGTGGAGCCCACCCTCCTGAACCCCACCTTCGTCTACGACTACCCGCCCTCCGCGCAGCCGCTGGCCCGCCCGCACCGCGAGGACGGCCGCCTCATCGAAGCCTGGGACCTCATCATCGGCGGCATGGAGCGCGGCACCGCCTTCTCCGAACTGATCGACCCCGTCATCCAGCGCGAACGGCTCACCGAACAGTCCCTGCACGCCGCTGCCGGCGACGTCGAGGCCATGCAGCTTGACGAGGACTTCCTGCGCGCCCTCGAATACGGCGCTCCTCCCATGGGCGGCATCGGCCTGGGCATCGACCGGCTGGTGATGCTCTTCACCGGAGCCGGCATCCGCGAAACCATCCTGTTCCCACTGCTGAAGCCCGAAGGGCACTGACCATGGAATACGTAGCAGTCATTCTTCCCTCCCTCGTGGTGGGCCTGCTTTTCTGGTTCGCCATGAAAGCAATCTTCAACGCGGACAAGGCAGAGCGGCAGGCGGAAGCCCGCGCCCAGGCCGAAGCGGATTCCCTCCCGGTGCAGCCCACGGAGCAACCGGGTTCGGAATCCAAATAGATAAACCCCCCTGCTTTCCGGTTTTATCCCCAAGGAACCATTAGGCGCTTTGACGCGTTGCCAAGATAAGAGTCATACTTTTTTATGGGAAACATCCTGCTTTTCTGAAAACCGAACTTTCCAGCAAGAGGAAGACCTAAATGGCACAGAAAGTAAACATCATCCTCGTTGATGATCTGGATGGGGGATCCGCAGACGAGAATGTTAAGTTTGGCCTCGACGGGGTCAACTATGAGATTGACCTGTCGGCAGCCAATGCCGCTGAACTCCGGTCTTCATTGGAGAGGTTCACCACTGCCGCGCGCAAGGCATCCGGAGGCCGCGTACAGCGGACCAAGACGCCAACCGGGGGCCGCAGCCACGATTCAGCGCAAATCCGGCAATGGGCTCGGGATAACGGGTACACCGTTAACAGCCGCGGCCGAATTCAGGCCGAAATCCAGGAAGCCTACCAAAAGGCAAATTCCTAGGACTGCCTTTGGCTCCACCGAAACCCCGCTCCCGCCGCAAGGCGGGGCGGGGTTTTTCAATTCGCGGATATTGCTGCTATGGGGCGACGGGAGCTGTTGTCCATTTGACTCATTTGGGACGCTGCCGTGGCCTCTTGGCGCCCGGCAGTATTCGACGGGTTGCGGTGCCTTTGCCGGTGCCCGGGGCGGCTGCCGGTTCGCCTTGCTGGTCCCGTGTGCCGCGCTGCAACTGCCCGCGGCGGTTATTCCCGCAAGGGGCACGGTTTCCCCTGTGGCGAACACGCTCCACAACTCAGGGGCGGCCACGTAGCATCAAAGTACGTCGTAGCTAGGAGTGTGGCGAAATGTTTGAGCGATTTACGGACCGTGCCCGTCGCGTAGTTGTGCTTGCCCAAGAAGAGGCACGCATGCTGAACCACAATTACATCGGTACCGAACACATCCTCTTGGGTCTGATCCATGAGGGTGAGGGCGTTGCCGCCAAAGCTCTTGAGTCCTTGAGCATTTCGCTCGACGGCGTTCGCGAGCAGGTGCAGGAGATCATCGGGCAGGGCCAGCAGGCTCCCTCCGGTCACATCCCCTTCACCCCCCGTGCCAAGAAGGTACTGGAGCTCTCGCTGCGCGAAGCCCTCCAGCTGGGCCACAACTACATCGGCACGGAGCACATCCTGCTCGGGCTGATCCGCGAAGGTGAAGGTGTCGCTGCCCAGGTTCTGGTCAAGCTCGGCGCCGACCTCAACCGGGTCCGCCAGCAGGTCATCCAGCTCCTCTCCGGGTACCAGGGCAAGGAAACCACCGGCGCGGGCGTCGGCGGCGGGCAGCCCGAGGGCGCACCTGCCGGTTCCGTTGTCCTGGACCAGTTCGGCCGCAACCTGACCCAGGCTGCGCGCGAGAACAAGCTGGACCCGGTCATCGGCCGCGAGCAGGAAATGGAACGCGTCATGCAGGTCCTTTCCCGCCGCACCAAGAACAACCCGGTCCTCATCGGCGAGCCCGGCGTCGGCAAGACCGCCGTCGTCGAAGGCCTGGCCCAGGCGATCGTGCGGGGCGATGTCCCGGAAACCATCCGCGACAAGCAGCTGTACACCCTGGACCTCGGTTCCCTGGTGGCAGGCTCCCGCTACCGCGGTGACTTCGAGGAGCGCCTGAAGAAGGTCCTCAAGGAGATCCGCACCCGCGGCGACATCATCCTGTTCATCGACGAGATCCACACCTTGGTAGGTGCGGGTGCCGCCGAAGGCGCCATCGACGCAGCCTCGATCCTGAAGCCCATGCTGGCCCGCGGCGAGCTGCAGACCATCGGCGCCACCACCCTGGATGAGTACCGCAAGCACATCGAGAAGGACGCCGCCCTTGAGCGCCGCTTCCAGCCGATCCAGGTCAAGGAACCCTCCGTGGCGCACGCCATCGAAATCCTCAAGGGCCTGCGGGACCGGTACGAGGCACACCACCGCGTTACCATCACCGACGGCGCCCTGGCCTCCGCTGCCAGCCTGGCCGAACGCTACATCTCGGACCGCTTCCTGCCGGACAAGGCGATCGACCTGATCGACGAAGCCGGCGCCCGGCTGCGCATCCGCCGCATGACCGCTCCGCCGGAGCTCAAGGCCATGGACGAGCGCATCGCAAAGCTGAAGATGGAGAAGGAATCCGCCATCGACGCGCAGGACTTCGAAGGCGCCGCAGCGCTCCGCGACAAGGAGCAGAAGATGATCTCCGAGCGGTCGGAGAAGGAGCGGCACTGGAAGTCCGGTGGCATGGACGACATTTCCGAGGTGGATGAGGATCTCATCGCCGAGGTGCTGGCCAACTCCACCGGCATCCCCGTCTTCAAGCTGACCGAGGAAGAGTCCTCGCGCCTGCTCAAGATGGAAGACGAACTGCACAAGCGCGTGGTGGGCCAGAACGAGGCCATCAAGGCACTGTCGCAGGCCATCCGCCGCACCCGTGCCGGGCTCAAGGACCCCAAGCGTCCCGGTGGCTCGTTCATCTTCGCCGGCCCCACCGGCGTCGGCAAGACCGAACTCGCCAAGGCACTCGCGGAGTTCCTGTTCGGTGAAGAGGACGCCCTCATCACGCTGGACATGTCCGAGTACTCCGAGAAGCACACCGTTTCGCGGCTCTTCGGTGCCCCTCCGGGCTACGTGGGCTACGAAGAAGGTGGCCAGCTGACCGAGAAGGTCCGGCGCCGTCCGTTCTCCGTGGTCCTGTTCGACGAAGTGGAGAAGGCCCACGCGGACCTCTTCAACTCGCTGCTGCAGATCCTGGAAGACGGCCGCCTGACCGACTCCCAGGGCCGCGTGGTGGACTTCAAGAACACCGTGATCATCATGACCACCAACCTGGGTACCCGGGACATCTCCAAGAGCGTTGCCACCGGCTTCCAGTCCGGCACCGACACGCAGACCGGCTACAACCGCATGCGTGCCCGCGTCACGGAGGAACTCAAGCAGCACTTCCGCCCCGAGTTCCTGAACCGTGTTGACGACGTCGTGGTATTCCCGCAGCTCACCCAGGACGAGATCATCGAGATCGTGGACCTGTTCGTGACCCGCCTGGAGAAGCGCCTCAAGGACAAGGACATGGGCATCGAGCTGACCAAGGCCGCCAAGGTGCTCCTGGCAACCCGCGGCTACGATCCCGCCATGGGTGCCCGGCCGCTGCGCCGCACCATCCAGCGCGAGATCGAGGACCAGCTGTCCGAGAAGATCCTGTTCGGCGAGATCCACACCGGCGACATCGTCGTGGTGGATGTCGAAGGCGAAGGCGACGACGCGAAGTTCACCTTCGCCGGCAACGCCAAGCCCCGCATCCCGGAGATCGCCCCGAGCGTCTAAGCTCCACACCAGAAAGCCCTGCCACTCCGCAAAGGAGCGGCGGGGCTTTTTGCGTTCATCCACCTGCCCGCTTCTTCCGTGGTTGGGTCCGCTCCGGCACCAGCGCCATTTGCCGCTTGCTGCTCCTTCGTCGCTTTGACGCAAGCTACACAAATGACCCCGGCCCCTCCGCTTCACGCGAAGGCGCACCTCACGCGGGTGGCGGCGGTCAGGCATTTGTGTAGGCGCCGTCAAAGCGAGGAACGAGCAGGCGCCGGCAAATGGCTCGGCCGACGGCGCCAACCCGGCCCCGCACCCTCGACCCACGAAGCGACGGATGTGCCGTCGTCGTTCCGCCGGTAGTGAAGTGGTTGTGATGGGCGACACACCTCGGGTTGAATCAGGAGCATGGCTAACGAGAATCCGGCGATCCCGGACGAGCAACCAAGGACCCCTTTCCACGACCTCGACCACTACCTGTCCATCCCGCGGGTAAGCGGCCTGGCCCTCAGCCCGGACGGTGCCAGGCTGGTCACCACCGTCGCCACCCTGAACGGCAAGGGCACCGAGTTTGCCACCGCGTTGTGGGAGTTGGACCCGGCCGGGCAGAAACACGCCCGGCGCATCACCCGCAGCGCCAAGGGCGAGGCCGGGGCTGCTTTCGCCGCCAACGGCGACGTCTATTTCACCTCCGCGCGTCCCGACCCCGACAGCCCCGATGAAGAGCCGGTCAATGCGCTGTGGCTGCTGCCGGCCGACGGCGGGGAAGCCCGCGTTGTCCTGAGCCGGGCCGGAGGCATCAGCAGGGTGATGACGGCGAGGGGCGCCGATGCAGCATTCGTCACGGCGGAGGTCCTGGCAGGGTCCGCCGACGAGGAGGACGACGCGGAACGGCGCAAGTCCCGCAAGGACAGGAAGGTCTCCGCCATCCTGCACAGCGAATACCCGGTCCGCTACTGGGACGCCGACCTGGGCCCCGGCCAGCCGCGGATCTTCGCCGTGGAAGCCGGGGCGGACAAGGGGCCCGGCAAGCCCACAACCGTTGACGCCACTGTTCCCCTGGCACTGCGCAACCTGACGCCCGACGCCGGCCCGCGGCTCAGGGAGGCGGAGACAGTGGTCAGCCCGGACGGGAAGACCCTCTACAGCGGCTACACCAAACCCCTTGCCAAGGCGGACAGCCGCTCCATCCTGGTGGCGGTGGATGTGGCGTCCGGCAGCCTCAAGGTGCTGCTGGACCAGGAGGGAATGAGCTACTTCCCGGGTCCCGTCAGCCCGGATGGCCGCACGCTTGTGGTGGTCAGCGAGAGCGACTCCACCCCGCAACAGGCTCCAGAGATCAGGATGCACCTCCTGGACGTCTCCGGCGAGGCTGCCGGGGACACCGGACTGCAGCCCCTGGCCCACGACTGGGACCGCTGGCCCAAACCCGCGGCGTGGCTTCCGGACGGCTCCGGCATCCTGGTCACAGCGGACGACGACGGTGCATCGCCGGTTTTCCGGGTCAGCGTTCCGGCGGCTGCCGCTGAACTGGGCGTTACCCGGGTGACGCAGGACGCGGCGGCCTACACCGACGTCGTGATCTCGCCGGAGGGACGGTACGCCTATGCCCTGCGCAGCTCCTATGAATTCCCGGCGGAAGCCGTGCGGATCGACGTGGCCACGGGTGAAACCACCCGCCTGCCTGCGCCCGCCGAACGTCCGTCCTGCCCGGGCCGGCTGGAGCGGATCGCCGCCACGGCTCCGGATGGCTCCCGGGTGCCTGCCTACCTGGCCCTCCCCGACGGCGCCTCCGCGGACAAACCAGCGCCGCTGCTCCTCTGGATCCACGGCGGCCCCCTGGGGTCCTGGAATGCCTGGACCTGGCGCTGGAACCCGTGGCTCCTGACGGCAAAGGGCTACGCGGTGCTGCTGCCCGACCCGGCGCTGTCCACGGGTTACGGCCAGGCCTACATCCAGCGCGGCTGGGGCTCCTGGGGCAAGGCGCCGTTTACCGACCTCATGGCCATCACGGACGCGGCAGTGGAACGGCCCGACATCGATGGGACCCGGACCGCTGCGATGGGTGGCTCCTTCGGCGGGTACATGGCCAACTGGGTCGCGGGCAACACGGACCGGTTCAAGGCGGTGGTCACCCACGCCAGCCTTTGGGCGCTGGATCAGTTCGGACCCACCACGGATGCCTCGCAGTATTGGCTCAAGGAAATGACCGAAGAGATGGCGCTGGAGAATTCACCGCACCTGCATGCGGAGAAGATCAGTTCGCCCATGCTCGTGATCCATGGCGACAAGGACTACAGGGTGCCCATCGGCGAGGGCCTGCGGCTTTGGTACGAGCTGCTGTCCAAATCGCGGCTGGCGGCGGACCAGGACGGGCAAACCCCGCACAGGTTCCTGTACTTCCCCGACGAAAACCACTGGGTCCTCCAGCCGCAGCATGCAAAGGTCTGGTACCAGGTGGTGGAGTGGTTCCTGGCAAAGAACGTCCTGGGCCAGGACACCGAGTTGCCGACAGAACTGGGCCTGTAATTTCCCGCCAACAGGCGCAAGGCGTCGATCGCCGGGGAAGATTGCGAGGCGAAGGGGGCTGGGGCATTTACGTAGCGTGCGTCTAAGCGAGGGACGAGCGAGCACGCGGTAAATGCCGCAGTCCCCGAGCCGGAAGCCTTCGCCTCGTAGGATGGCTTTGTGACCGACTCCTTCCACATCCGCCCAGCCCGCACCAGCGACGTCCCCGCCATCAAGAAGCTGGTGGCGCCCCTGGCCGAGGAGCGCATCCTCATGGCGAAGGAGACGGTGGCGTACTACGAGAGCCTCCAGGAGTTCCGCATTGCCGAGTCCAGCGACGGCGAAATGATCGGCTGCGGTGCCCTGCACGTCATGTGGGAAGACCTCGCCGAAATCCGCACCCTCGCAGCCTCGGGGCAATGGCGCGGCAAGGGCGTGGGCCATGTCCTGGTGGAAAGTCTGCTGGAGGAGGCCCGGGCGCTCGGCGTGTCCCGGGTCTTCTGCCTTACCTTCGAGGTGGACTTCTTCAAGCGCCACGGCTTCGAGGTCATGGCGGACCAGTCGGCAGTGGATCCGGATGTGTATTCGGAGCTTCTGCGCTCGCACGACGAAGGTGTGGCCGAATTCCTGGACCTCGCGCGCGTCAAGCCGAACACCCTTGGGAACACCCGCATGATCCGCACCCTTTAGGGGCTCAGTCCGGAAGGGGATGGCACGCCCCTGTTGGCTTTATTCGAATTGATGGATAAACTTCTTGAGGCCGGGATGTGGGGGGCCTCAGGAAAGGGACAGTCATTGGGGGCTGTCCCTTTGCTGCGTCCGGGATCAGACGCAGTGGGAAGCGGCCGGAAAACCCGGGCCCCAGGAACCTACCGCCAGCTGCGATCCCGGTAGTAGGGTCGGAAACACATCCTTCAGGAGCACAGCCAGGAGCACCGCCATGAAGAAACTCATCAACGATCCCAAATCCGTTGTCCAGGAAGCTGTCCAGGGTTTTGGCCTGGCCCACGCCGGCCTGGTCACCGTCAGCGAAGACCCTATCTACGTCACGCGCAAGGACGCGCCGGTGGCCGGCAAGGTGGGGCTGGTTTCAGGCGGCGGCAGTGGCCACGAACCGCTGCACGCCGGCTACGTGGGGCGGGGCATGCTCGACGCTGCCGTGCCCGGGGCGGTGTTCACCTCACCTACGCCGGACCAGATCCTTCCCGCCACCCTCGCAGTCAACTCAGGTGCCGGCGTCGTGCATATCGTTAAGAACTACACCGGCGACGTCCTGAACTTCGAGACCGCCGCCGAGTTGGCCGAGGCGGAGGGCGTGAGCGTCCGCACCGTGCTGGTCAACGACGACGTTGCCGTGGAGGACTCGCTGTACACCGCCGGCCGCCGGGGGGTGGGCGGCACAGTGCTCGTGGAGAAAATCGCCGGCGCCGCTGCCGAGCGCGGAGATGACCTCGATACCGTGGCCGCCATCGGCGAACGGGTCAACGCCAATGTCAGGACCATGGGCGTTGCGCTTTCGGCCTGCACGGTGCCGCACGCAGGCACGCCAAGTTTCGACCTTGCCGAGGACGAGATCGAGATCGGCATCGGCATCCACGGCGAACCCGGCAGGCACCGGATCCCCATGGAAAACGCGGACAACATCACCAACCGCCTGCTGGAACCCGTCCTCGCCGATCTGAAGGTCGCGTCCGGTGACAAAGTGCTGCTGTTCGTCAACGGCATGGGCGGCACCCCGCTAAGCGAGCTCTACATCGTGTACCGGCGGGCGGTGCAGGTGCTGGCCGACGCAGGCGCCACGGTGGAACGCTCGCTGGTGGGCAACTACATCACCGCGCTGGAGATGCAGGGCTGTTCCATCTCGGTCCTCCGGCTCGATGACGAGCTCACGGAACTGTGGGACGCCCCCGTGCACACCCCCGCCCTGCGCTGGGGCGTGTAGCCGTGGTGCTGGATGCCAACTGGGCCGTCAAGTGGCTGACCCTGTGCGCGCAGGCCATGGCTGAACACCGCGTTGAACTCATCGAACTTGACCGCGCCATCGGCGACTCGGACCACGGCGAGAACATGGACCGCGGCTTCCAGGCGGTCCTTGCCAAGCTCGGCGAATCCACGCCCGAAACACCGGGGGCGGCGCTGAAGATGACCGCCATGACCCTGATGTCCAAGGTGGGCGGCGCTGCCGGCCCCCTTTACGGAACAGCGTTCCTTCGCGCCGCCACCGCGCTGGGTGATTCCGCCGAGATCGATCCCACCGCCTGGGCCAACGCCCTGGAGGCGGCCCGGGACGGCATCGTGGCGCGGGGCAAAGCGGAGTCCGGGGACAAGACCATGGTGGATGCATGGACGCCGGCAGTTGATGCTGCCCGGGCGGCAGCCGACGGCAGCGGCACGGACGTCCTCAGCGTCCTGGTGGCCGCCGCCGAGGCCGCCGAGGCGGGGGCTGTGTCCACCGACCCCATGGTGGCGCGGAAAGGCCGAGCCAGCTACCTTGGCGAACGCAGTGCAGGCCACCGGGACCCGGGAGCAGTGTCCAGCGCGCTGATCCTGCGCGCCGCCGTCGGGGCGGCTGCGTGACCGTCAGCATCGTTGTGGTGTCCCATAGCGAAAAAATTGCCGACGGCGCCGTGGAGCTTGCCGCCCAGATGGCACCTGACGTGATGATCCTGCCGGCAGGCGGCACCGACGACGGCAGGATCGGTACCAGCCTGGAAAAGGTGCTCGCCGCACTGGAAAAGGCGGGCGAACACGCCGGGGAACAGGCTGGCGGAGAATCTTCAGGGCAGGCCGGCGGGGATGGCACCGGGGTAACTGGCACGGTGATCCTCACGGACCTGGGATCAGCCGTGATGACCGCGGAATCGGCGCTCGAGTTCCTGGAAAGTCCGGCAGGCGTCCTGCTCGCAGACGCCCCGCTGGTGGAAGGCCTGGTGGCCGCGGCCGTCGCCGCGCAGGGGGGAGCGGACGTGCGCGCGGTCCTTAAGGCGGCCGAAGGCGTGCGGGGTCCGGCGCACGAACCGGAGCCGGGCGGGGCGGAAGCCGGACAAGAGCCTGTCAGCAGCGCCCCACCGGACTCCACTGGCGACTTCGAGTTGGTGAACCAGGCCGGCATGCATGCCCGGCCTGCTGCCAAAGTTGCAGGTGGCCTGGCCTCACTTGATGCTGAAGTCACCATCAACGGCGTGGATGGCGCGTCCATGACCGGGTTGATGACCCTGGGTGCCGGCAAGGGCACTGTGCTGCATGTGGAAGCGTGGGGCGTGGACGCGGAACGGGCGGTGGAGTACGTTGGCGGCCTGGTGGAGGCCGGCTTCGGCGAGCCCTGAGCTCCCTGGCCGTTCCTGGGAATAAGCTCGATGGCATGGAACGGCCGCTTGCAGACAACACCCAGGAGATCGAAGTGCTGGACGGCCAACTCTCCGTGGAGGAACTGCTGGCTGAACTGGGCTTCAACTGGAGCGCTGGACCGGTGGGCAGCGGCCCCGCGGCTGGAGCTTCCGAGGACGGAACCTTCACCCAGCCCGCGCTTTTCTAGCCCCGCGCCTTTTGGGACGCCGGCTGCTGGTGCAGCCCCTCGGCATCCAGGGTGAGTGATGCCGACAGGAACTTCCCGCACTGCTCACCGAACGGATACAGCGCCTGCGGGCGGAACTCCAGGGTGCGGGCAGGAAGCGCTGTGCCGTCAGGAACCGTCCCGGAAGCGGTCACCGTCATGGGTGATTCCGTCAGGGTCTCCAGCATCAGCGTCGCCACCTTGGTGCCGTCGGGAGAAGACGTAGCCGAACAGGCGCCCTCTTGCGTGCATCCTTGGTCAACGGAGGAGCTGCCGGGCCGCAGTTCGACGTCGGCCTCTTTGCAGGTGCCGTCCTGGCAGGCCCGCAGGTGGAGCGTACGCACATGCGAGGAATAGTCAGCGGTGACTGTCACTGTGACAGCGGTGGCTTGGGCAATTGCCGGGCAGGCGCTGCCGACGGGGCCGCAGGCGGAAATGAGCGTTGTGGCCACCACCAGTGCCACCACGAGTCCGGCCTTGTGCATGCCTTCAGGCTACGCGCCACCGTGACGGTCAGCCCATTGGGAAAATGCCGATGAACCAGAACGAAGCGACGGCGAAGACAGCGAAAAACGCGATCAGAAAGCCCATGGCCGTACGCGGCTCCGAGGACACCTGGAGCGATTCATTGGGGTTCACCGGGTTGTAGGCCACTTCGATCAGCGAACCCGGCACGGGCTGCTCCACGTCGGAGATTTCGGACTTGCCCATGAAGAGGGTGCCTCGCGGATCGGTGAACTGGTACGTGGGGAAGTAGCGCAGGTTCCGGCTGGAACCGCCCACGCCGCTGGTCCAGCCGGTTGCACTGCCGGTCACGGTTGCCTCCGCCTTGGGCCAGGACGCCATCTGTTGTTCCTGCCGCTTGGTCCGGCGCGACGCATGGAGCAGCGAAAATATCGCCGCGGCAACAAACAGCGCCCAGACGATGTACAGGATGGTCTTCATGGCTTCCCCCGGTTCCGGTCACCAAGAAGTATGCCATCCCGGGCCCGCCCGGCCGGTGGTCAGGCTGGGAGCCGGTAGCCGCCGTCGTGCATCTCTGCCAGCCCGTCCGCCAGCAGCCCCGCCAGCGCCCGCTCCAGCTGTTCCGGGGCGGAATCGAGCCGGTGCAGCGCGGCCAGCGGCACGCCGATTCCTTCCGGGGCAAAGCCAAGGTCAGCGGGTTCACGGTGGAACATGTCCGGCGGCACGGGCGATTCCGCCAGCCGGAGAACGGCCAGCACGGCGCCGCGGACCTGGCGGTCAGTGCCGTGCCACGCCTGTCCCTTGGGAACGTACGACGGCGGGGGCTCACCCGCCGCCAGCCACGCACAGGAGTCTTTGACCGGGCAGGCGGCGCACTTCGGCGCCCGGGCCGTGCACACCAAAGCCCCAAGCTCCATGACTGCAGCGTTCCAGCGCACGGAGGTTTCGTCGTCGTCCGGCAACAGGGCAGTGGCCAGGCGCATCTCCGCCGCGGTCAGCGCCGGGGCGGGAAGCGCGACGCCGGAAACCAGCCGGGCGTGCACCCTGCGGATGTTGGTGTCCACCACCGTTTCCCGGCGGCCGTACGCGAACGCTGCCACGGCGGCGGCGGTGTAGCTGCCCACCCCGGGAAGGGCCAGCAGCTCGGCGTAGGTGTCCGGGACCTTGCCGCCGTGGTCCTGCACGATCGCCGTTGCTGCGGCATGCAGCCGGAGGGCACGGCGGGGGTAGCCCAGCCGGCCCCACGAGCGGACGGCTTCCCCTGCCGGTTCGCCCGCGAGCCCGGCGGGGGTGGGCCAGCGCTTGAGCCACTCGTGCCAGACGGGGAGCACCCGGACCACCGGAGTTTGCTGCAGCATGATCTCGCTGACCAGTACGCCCCAAGGGGAGCAGGCGGGCTCGCGCCAGGGCAGGTCGCGGGCGATGCCGGCGAACCAGCCGTTGATGCGGTGGTGGAGCAGCTCGAGGCCGGAGGGGTCCGCCGGGGCGTGCTTTGCGGGGGAGGTTTGAGTGTCGATGCCAACACTGTAATGGATGGGTTCGGGCGGGCCGCAAACCGGGTTGTGACCAGAGCGATGCGGGCACGGCGGCGTGGTGGCAGGGCAGAAGCGGCGGCGTTCCATAGCCTAGGAGGATGGGCAGGCAAGGCGATTCACCAGCACGCGGCACGGCATCGGGTTCCAGCAGCGTCCGGAAACCGAGCGCCGCCGTGTACCGCCGCCGCCGGCTGGTTGCCGGCGGCGCGCTCCTGCTGGTGATCGTGCTGGTGGTCAGCGGTTTCGCGCTCGCCGGCGCCTTCCGGGGCGGTTCGCAGCAGGCATCCTCCACTGCAACTTCTTCCGATACTCCGTCGCCCGGCGCCGCAGCCACCCCGTCTGCCGCGGCCACCCCCTCTGCTTCCGCGTCGGCAACCCCGTCCGCCACGCCGTCGCCCAGTGCCCCGGCGACGCCCACCTGCAACCAGAACCTGGTGACCGTCTCGGCTGCCACGGACAAGCCCGCCTACGGCCCGGGGGAAAACCCGCTGCTCACGCTGAAGGTGACCAACGGCGGCACCGTCCCCTGTGAAGTCAACATTGGAACGTCGCAGATGGAGTTCCTGGTGACCAGCGGCTCCGACCGGATCTTCTCTTCGAAGGACTGCCAGGCGTCGAGCGAGGACCTGTTGAAGGTGATCGCGCCCGGTGCCAGCGAAACCGCCAACTTCCCGTGGAGCCGGAACCGCAGCGCCGATGGCTGCAAGGCCGTGGCTGCGGCCCCGGGCGGCGGCGGGGCGTACTACATCTTCACTGCAAAGCTGGGTTCCCGGGCCAGCCCCAAGGCCGTCTTCCAGCTGAACTGAGCTGCTGCTTCATCGATTGCTGTCTAACTGTCGTTTTCAGGCTCCGTAACGACAACTACGGAGCAATCGATGGGTGTTATCCCGGGGAGTCTAGAGGAAGCGGTCCAGGAGGCTTGCCTCGGCCATCCGGCTGAGGCCCTCGCGGACGGTGCGGGCGCGCTGGTCGCCGATGCCGTCAACGGTCATGAGGTCATCAATGGTGGCGGCCATCAGGAACTGCAGGCCCCCGAAATGGTCCACCAGGCGGTCTGCCACGGCCTTGGGGACTGCCTTGAGGCCGGACAGCAGCCGGTAGCCGCGGGGCTGGACCACTGCGTCGAGATTGGCTTCGCCGCCCGCAAACCCCACAATCGCGGAGATCTTGCCAAGGTCGATCAGTTCCGTGGGGCCCAGGCTGACCAGTTCATGGACGGCCTTGTCGATGTCGTCCGCGGACGCGTTGGGGCTGGCGTAGTCGCGGATGATCACGTCGCTGCCGGGGCCCCTGCCCACGGTGAGCTCGTCGAGCTGCAGGGAGAGGAGCCGTCCGTCCTCGCCCAGTTCCAGCACATACTGGGAGATTTCCTCGGAAATGCGGCGGACCATTTCCTGCCGCTGGAGGGTCACGGCGACGTCCCGCACCGTCACCATCGCCTCGATTTCCAGGGCCGACAGCGAACTGGTGACCTGGTCCAGCCGTGCACGGTACCGCTCCAGGGTGGCGAGCGCCTGGTTGGCGCGGGCGAGGACGTTTTCGGAACCCTCCAGGACATGCCGGAGACCATTGACGTAAAGGGCGATGATTTGCATGGACTGGCTCACGGAAATGACCGGCACCCCGGTCTGTTTGGCCACCCGTTCCGCCGTGCGGTGGCGCGTACCTGACTCCTGGGTTTCGATGCTTGAGTCCGGGACCAGCTGGACGGCCGCGCGCAGGATGTTGCCCGCATCCTTGTCGCAGATGATGGCGCCGTCCATCTTGGCCAGTTCCCGCAGCCGGGTGGGCGAGAACTCGATGCCGATATCGAATCCGCCGGAGCAGATGGAATCGATGGTGCGGTCGGAGCCCAGGACGATCAGTGCGCCGGTGCGCCCCCGGAGGATCCGTTCGAGGCCGTCGCGAAGTGGAGTTCCGGGTGCAACCCTGCCCAGAGTGGCCCTCAGCGATTCTTCGGGGCTCCGCGCCATAGGTTTTTCCCTTCAAAGGTGCGGACCGCCGCCCGCAGGAATGCCGGCATCTGCAGGTGGCCGGCAGGATCAAGAAAGTGCTCTGATTCCCGCAAGCTCAATGATAGGGGCAAGAAGCCCAAGTTCCGCACGGGCAAGCCCCAAAGTGCCCCATTAGGGGGTGTCCGGACAGGCCGGAAAAATACACCTCGGGCATCATGCGGGGGAGGCACTTTCACTCATTGTGGCGCCGGTCCGGGGTGGCCGCTGAGGAAGTGCCGCCCAGGGGCGTGACCTTTTTGGTGCTGCTGTCCCACAGCCGTGCTGCCGTACAGCGGCCCTCGATACGCAGGTCCAGCAGGTCCATGGCCGTCCCGAGCTGATGGCCGGGGATGCGGCGGGAGATCGTCACGTGCGGCGTCCAGGCTCCCGGCAGCGTCACCGGCAAGGCGCCCACGAGGCCTTGGTGCAGGTGCCGGTGCAGGTCCAGCAGGGGAATGGTCAACAGGACCGACCGGGCCAGCACATACTTGCCGGCGCCTGCGGGAAATATGATGGCGCCGGAAAACGCGACATCCATCGGCAGTTGCTGCCAAGGCCCTTCCTGTCCGGCCTGCAGGTCCACGCCTGCGGCAAGCGTGATGTGCGGGCTGTTGCTCGGGGAAGCATGCGCTGCCAGGCTCGGGAGGCCGGCGGCCTCGAGCCGCACCCAGTCGGCCCTGATGAGGGCGTAGGTGAGATGGTCAAAGACCAGTTCGATGCTGCGCATGAACACATCATGCCGTTACCCACGGCGCCTACCGCCAAGGGCTATGGTGCGCGCCGGGAAAGCTGGGCCGCGGCGCCGGAGTCCTCAGCACCTGCGCTCCCTGAGCATCCGTTCCAGATCCCTGCTGACTTTCGAAAGGGACGCGGCCCGGAGCGCCCTGTGCTCTGCCGCTGTCTGAATCCCACGCTTCCGGGATGTTCCGGAAGGAAAGGGCGGCGTCGGTGCCTGGGTTGGCTTGCCAAGGCCCGCTTCCGCGTTCGTGAGCACGTTCGCTGCCAAGTTGGTAGCCAGCGGATCAAAGAAAAGGTTGCCGGAGAAAGTGGCGCCATGCATCATGCGCCCAAGCTAACCGTCCGGCATTTCGCGGCTTTGAACGTTCGGTTTCGCCCGCGTTAAGCACGGCCCGTGCCGGTTTGCTGCCCTGCGATAAACTTGTATTTTGGCCGTTTGCCAATCACATTCCCCGCCCTCGAGTCGCAGCGCAGTACCCGAAAGGCCCCTGGGCAGCCACAACCGCAGCGAAGGTAACACCGTGTCCCAAGATGTCCTGACCCCCGCCCGGATCTCCGGTATCCACAAAGAGGCCGGCCGCCGCAGGACCTTTGCAGTCATCTCACACCCGGACGCCGGCAAGTCCACGCTCACCGAGGCCCTGGCCCTGCATGCCAAGGTCATTGGCACCGCCGGCGCTTCCAGCGGCAAGGCGAACCGCAAGGAAACCGTCTCCGACTGGATGCAGATGGAAAAAGACCGCGGCATCTCCATCAGCTCGGCGGCGCTTCAGTTCTCCTACCGGGACACGGTCATCAACCTCCTGGACACCCCCGGCCACGCCGACTTCTCCGAGGACACCTACCGGGTGCTCGCCGCCGTCGACTGCGCCGTAATGCTGGTGGATGCCGCCAAGGGCCTGGAAACCCAGACCATGAAGCTCTTCGAGGTCTGCAAGCAGCGCAACCTGCCCATCATCACCGTCATCAACAAGTGGGACCGGCCCGGCCTGGACGCCCTGGCGCTGATGGACGAGATCACCGAACGAACCGGTCTGCAGCCCATGCCGCTGACCTGGGCCGTGGGCATCTCGGGCGACTTCCGCGGCGTCTGGGACCTCCGCAACGACCGCTTCGCCAGGTTCCAGCGCAACAACGCGGGCGCCCAGATCGCCATCACCGAGTACTTCACCCCTGAGGAAGCCGCGGAAAGCCAGGGCAGCAACTGGTCCGACGCCGTGGACGAGGCCGGACTGGTGATCGAGTCCAACCTGGAGTTCGACGTCGACGCCTTCCATGCCGGAAAGGCCACCCCCATCCTGTTCAGCTCCGCCGCCCTGAACTTCGGCGTCAAGGAAATCCTGGACGCCCTGGTGGATTTCGCGCCGCCGGCATCCCCGCGCCCTGACGTGGACGGCACCCCACGCCCGGTCGAGTCGCCGTTCTCCGGCTTCGTGTTCAAGGTGCAGGCCGGCATGAACAAGGCCCACCGCGACCACGTGGCCTTCATCCGCGTCTGCTCAGGGGTCTTCGAGCGCGGCATGGTGGTCACCCAGACCCGGACCGGCAAGTCCTTCGCCACCAAGTACGCCCAGCAGGTGTTCGGCCGGGAACGCGAAGTCATCGACGAGGCGTATCCCGGTGACGTGGTGGGCCTGGTGAACGCCTCGTCCCTGCGCGTGGGCGACAGCCTCTTCCTCGAGGACGCCGTGGAATACCCGGCCATCCCGCTGTTTGCCCCCGAGCACTTCCAGGTGGCCCGGTCCAAGGACCCCAGCAAGTTCAAGCAGTTCCGCCGAGGCATCGAGCAGCTCGAACACGAGGGCGTCATCCAGGTGCTCCGCTCCGACGTCCGCGGCGACCAGGCGCCGGTGCTTGCCGCCGTCGGGCCCATGCAGTTCGAAGTGGTGGAGGACCGCATGGCCCACGATTTCAGCGCCCCCATGCGCCTGGAACGCCTGCCCTACTCGCTGGCGAGGATTTCGACGGCGGATGCCATGCCCGCGCTGGCCAACGTGCCGGGCGCGGAGGTGCTTTTGCGGTCCGACGGCGAGTACCTCGCCTTGTTCAACGACGTCTGGGCGCTGCGACGGATCGAAAAGAACCACCCGGACCTGACCCTCGTGCCCATCGGCACGCACAACCCGGCTAAGTAAGGCAATCCGTGAACACTCCTGCACCCCGCGCCGTCGTCACCGGTGCCGGCACCATTAACCCGCTCGGCACTACGGTCAAGGAAACCTGGGAGGCCCTGCTTGAAGGGCGCTCCGGGATCACGGCGCTGGACCAGGACTGGGCCGGGCAGCTGCCGGTCAAAATCGCCGGGCAAATCACTGCCGACCTTTCGGAGCACCTCAGTACCCGCGAAATGAAGCGGATGGACCGTTGCGGCCAGCTGGCGCTGGTGGCGGCCCGGGAGGCATGGGTCCAGGCCGGCAGCCCCGAGGTTGATCCCGAGCGGTTCGCGGTGGTTATTGGTTCCGCTTACGGCGGCCTGGGCTCCACCATTGAGCAGGACCGCACGCTGAACCAGTCAGGCCCGCGCAAGGTGTCGCCCCACACGCTCACCCGGCTGATGGTTAACGGCCCCGCCGCTTGGGTCTCCATCGACCTGGGTGCCCGCGGCGGCGCCCGGACCCCTGTCAGCGCCTGTGCCTCCGGGGCTGAGGCGATTGTCCAGGCAGCCGAGCTGATCCGCTCCGGCGCTGCCGACGTCGTGATCGCCGGCGGCGTGGACGCCTCCGTCAACGACCTGGTGATCAGCGGCTTTTCCCAGATCCGCGCGCTGTCCACGCGCCCGGGCGATCCACAGGCAGCCTCGCGCCCGTTCGACGGCGGCCGGGACGGCTTTGTGCTCGCGGAAGGCGCCGCAGTGGTGGTGCTGGAGAGCGAAGAGCATGCGCGTGCCCGCGGTGCTGCCGTCCTCGGGGCCGTGGCCGGGGGAGCGGTGACCTCCGATGCGAACGACATCGTGGCCGCAGATCCCGTGATGCAGCGCCGCGTCATGCAGAAGGCACTGGAATCGGCCGGGATGGAGCCTGCGGAGATCGGGTTCGTACACGCCCACGCCACCTCCACTCCCGTGGGCGACCGCCTGGAAGGCCAGGCGATCAGCGCCGTCTTCGGCGCGGACGTTCCCGTCACCTCCACCAAGGGCCACACCGGCCACCTGCTGGGCGGCGCCGGAGCGCTGGCCGCCGTCGTTGTCCTCGAAGCCCTGCGCACCGGCCAACTGCCCGGCACGCTGAACGTCGAGGCGCTGGACCCTGAAGTGCACCTTAACGTCGTGACGGAAACCTCCCGGGGCCTGCCTGCCGGATCCCTGCGTGCAGGGCTGGTGAATGCCTTCGGCTTCGGTGGACACAGCGTCGCCCTGGTGATCGCGGGAAGCTAGCCAAAACGCCGGAAACGCCGGAACGGTGGGATCGCCGTACCTGATCGGCGTTCCCGGACCGTTCCGGCGGTCCCGGATGCAGCGGTTTTTGATGAGGAGAGGGTCAGGCGCGGGCTGGGACTGCCGCCTCGACGTCCTGATCCTGGGATTCCACCTCCGCCGGGCCGCCCGGGCGGCGTTCCTTCAGGAAGTAGACGAGCCCGGCGGCCACCGCGGAAGCGGCGGCCAGGGCGAAGAGCCCGGGAATGACGCTGCCGGTCTGTTCCTTGATGATGCCGAATCCGAACGGCGCCACGAATCCGCCCAGGTTGCCCAGCGAGTTGATGATGGCGATGGCCGGGGCCAGGACCAGCGGGTGCAGGCCGGACTGCGGAATGGTCCAGAACAGGGGAGACGCGCTCTTGAAGCCCATCGCGGCGACGGCCAGGAACACCAGCGCCAGGACAGGCGACGCCACAGCCGCTGCGTACGTGCCGGCGGCGGCCACCAGGAGCGCAACCACCAACAGCGGCTTCCTTGACCTGGCCTTGTCCTGCCACTTCGCAGCGAAGTACATGGCGAACACGGCGCAGATCCAGGGGATGGAGGACAGGAATCCGGCTGAAAGATCGGTGGTCCCGGGGATCCGTTTGACGATGCTGGGCAGCCAGAAGGTGTTGGCGTAAATGGACAGCTGGATGGCGAAGTAGATGCCGCACAGGAGCAGGATCTGCGGGTTCAGGAGCATCTTCCAGCGGTTGACCTTCCCGGTGTCTGCCTTCGTGTGCGCTTCATCTTCTGCCCTGATGGCCCGCGACAGCGCATCCTTCTCGGCGGAATCGAGCCACTTGGCATCCTCGATCTTTGCGTCGAGCAGGAAGAACACCACGATGCCCACCAGCACCGACAGAACACCTTCGAAGCCGAAGAGCCACTGCCAGCCGTGCATCCCCAGGGCGCCGTTCAGGTTCAGCAACATGCCTGCGATGGGACCCGAGATGGCAGCTGCAACGGAAGACCCGGCGATGAAGACGGCTGTCGCCTTCCCGCGCTGGCCTGCCGGGACCCAGCGGGCAAAGTAGAAGATGACGGCCGGAAAGAAGCCGGCTTCAGCGGCGCCCAGCAGGAACCGCAGGACGTAGAACATGGTTTCGTTTTGTACGAAGGCCATGAGGAATGACACGATGCCCCAGCTGACCATGATCCTGGTCAGCCAGACCCTGGCACCGTATTTTTCCATCATCACGTTGCTGGGGAGCTCGAAAATCGCGTATGCGATGAAGAACAGGCCGGCACCGAAACCATACGCGGCGGCGCCGATGCCCACGTCGGCCTGAAGGTGGTCCTGGGCGTAGCCGATGTTGGAGCGGTTCAGCTGGTTGCAGACAAGCATGACCAGCATGATGGGGAGTACGCGCTTGAAGAACTTCCTGGTGGCGGATGCCAGGTCCAGGACGGCGTTGTCCACAGACTTCATTGAGTGTTTCCTTTGGGATGGGGCAGCCAAGGCGGGGGCCTTGGAGAAATGTACCGGACCGGCTTGTTAACGGACCGCTTGTTACCTGCGGGGTGTTACCTGACCAGGCAGGGCCGCTTGGGGTCGAAGGACCAGCCGTCGATGTAGTACTGCATGCCGACGCTGTCGTCACGCGCGTCCAGGCCGTGCTCAAGGTACAGCTGGTGGGCTCTGTCAAGGGCTGAGCGGTCCAGTTCGATGCCGAGCCCGGGCTTGGCAGGGACCTCGATGGCGCCGCCCTTGATCTGCAGCGGCTCCTTGGTGAGGCCCTGCCCGTCCTGCCAGATCCAGTGCGTGTCCAGCGCAGTGATTTCACCCGGGGCAGCCGCACCGGTGTGGGTGAACATTGCCAGTGAGATATCGAAGTGGTTGTTTGAGTGCGAGCCCCAGGTCAGGCCGAACTCGTTGCACAGCTGCGCCACGCGCACGGAGCCGTGCATGGTCCAGAAGTGCGGATCCGCCAGCGGGATGTCCACGGCGTTGCTGCGGACTGCGTGCGACATTTCGCGCCAATCCGTGGCGATCATGTTCGTTGCGGTCTTCAGGCCGGTGGCGCGGCGGAACTCGGCCATGACCTCCCGCCCCGAAAAGCGGCCTTCCGCGCCACAGGGATCCTCCGCGTACGCCACGACACCCTGCATCCGCTTGCCCAGCCGGACGGCTTCTTCCAGGAGCCAGCCGCCGTTGGGGTCCAGCGTGACGCGGGCGTCCGGGAAGCGCGTGGCGAGGGCGGTGACCACGTCCACTTCGGCGTGGCCGGACAGCACGCCGCCCTTGAGCTTGAAGTCGCTGAAGCCGTAGCGTTCCTGGGCAGCTTCGGCGAGGGCGACGACGGCCTCCGGAGTCATGGCCTCCTGGCGCCTGAGTATCTCCCAGCGGTCCGACGGCGATTCCTCCACCAGGTAGGGCAGGTCGGTGCGCTTGTGGTCGCCCACGAAGAACAGGTAGCCGAGCATCGGGACAGAGCTGCGCTGCTGCCCGTCACCCAGCAGTTCCGCCACCGGAACGCCGAGGAACTGGCCGTGCAGGTCCAGGAGGGCGGATTCGACGGCCGTTACGGCGTGGACGGTGGTGCGCAGGTCGAAGGTCTGGAGACCACGGCCACCGGCATCACGGTCGGCGAACTCCGCCGTGATCTCCCGCAGGAGCGAACGGTACCGGGCCACCGGCTTGCCTTTGATCCGGGCACCGGCTTCCTCGATGGTGGCGCGGATTTTCTCTCCGCCGGGAACTTCGCCCAGGCCTGTCCGGCCCTCGGAGTCGGTGATGATGACCACGTTGCGGGTGAAGAACGGGCCGTGCGCACCGCTGAGGTTCATCAGCATGCTGTCGTGGCCGGCGACGGGCACCACCTCGATGCCTGCAATGGTGGGCTGGGTGCTCATGCGCTGACGTCTGCTTTCTCTGCTGCGGGGACCATGTCGCCGTCGATGCGGCGGTTCAGGTGCCAGGGGTTGGAATCCTGGAGGGGCTGGGGGAGGAGTTCCTGGGGGAGGTTCTGGTACGCCACCGGCCGCAGGAAGCGGTGGATGGCGAGGGTTCCGACGGAGGTGGTTCGGGAGTCGGAGGTGGCGGGGAAGGGGCCGCCATGGACCATGGCGTGGCCGACCTCGACGCCGGTGGGCCAGCCGTTGACGATGATGCGGCCCACTTTCTCTTCGAGGACGGGGATTAGGGGTGCCGCCGTCGCGTAGTCCTGTTCGGTCAGGTGCAGGGACGCGGTGAGCTGGCCTTCGATCCGGGCGGCAGCCTGGCCCAGGTCCTCGATGGTGTTGTAGCGGATCACCAGGGAGGCGGCGCCGAAGATTTCCTCGTGCAGGACGTGGTTGGACACGAACTGGTCCACGCCGGTGCCGAAGATCGCCGGAGCGGGGGCATTCTCGGTGGCGCCCGGAGTGCCTTGGCCGAGGAGCTCGACGCCGTCCGCGGCGCTGAGTGCCTCGGTGCCGGTGTTCCAGGAGCCGGCAATGCCCGCGGTCAGCATGGTTTGTCCCGCGCAGGCTGCGACGGCGCGTCCGACGGCGGCAGCGAGTTTGTCACCGGCCTCGCCGGCGGGGGCGAACAGGAGGCCGGGGGAGGTGCAGAGTTGGCCGGAGCTTCCGGTGACGGACGTGACGTACTGCTTCGCGAGGGCGTTGATGCTTTCGGGGCCGCCGGTGAGGGCGCCTTCGAAGACGAAGACGGGGTTCAGCGAGGACATTTCGGCGTAGACGGGGATGGGTTCGGGCCGGTTGGCGGCGGTGCGCATGAGGGCGATGCCGGCCGACTGGGAGCCGGTGAACCCGACCGCCTTGATGGCGGGGTCCGCCACGAGCGCCTGGCCGATGCTGGAGCCGGGGCCGTAGATCAGGGAGAACACGCCGGGGTGCAGGCCGTGCTCCTTGACCGCTTTGGTCACAGCCTGGCCGACGAGTTCGCTGGTGCTGGGGTGGGCGTTGTGGGCCTTGAACACCACCGGGCAGCCTGCGGCGAGGGCCGACGCCGTGTCCCCGCCCGCCGTCGAAAAGGCAAGCGGAAAGTTGCTGGCGCCGAACACCGCAACCGGGCCAAGCGGGACCTGTCGCTGGCGGATGTCCGCGCGGGGCAGGGGTGCCCGGTCGGGGATGGCGGGGTCGATGCGGACACCGCGGTGGTCGCCCTGGCGGACGACTGCGGCGAAGAGGCGAAGCTGGCCTGTGGTGCGGGCGCGTTCACCCTGCAGCCGGGCTGCCGGCAAGCCGGTTTCCTGTCCGGCGCGGGTGATGAGCTCCTCGCCGATGGCCTCGATGTTGTTCGCAATGGACTCAAGGAACGCGGCGTGGGTGTCCGGGTCCAGGGTGCTGAAGGAGGCGAACGCATCCGCAGCGGCGCGGGTCGCCGTCGTGAGCTGCTCTTCGGTGACCAGCGTGTAGGCGGGCTCGAGGGCCTCGTTGGTGGCCGGGTTGAATCCGGTGGTGGTCTTGCCGTCGCCGATAACCGGCTGGCCGGCAATGAGTGAATGTCCGGTGAGGGTCATGGGGTGCTCCTGTGTCTTCGGTGACGGCTACGAAATGACGTCGATGAGGGCTTTAAGGTCTTCGAGGTCCTGCGGTGCCAGGTTCTGCAGTGGTGTGCGGACGGGGCCCGCTGACCGGCCGATGGCATCCAGGCCGCCCTTGACGATGGACACAGAGTAGCCCTTTACACGGTCGCGGATGTCCAGGTAAGGGATGACGAAGTCGTTGAGCTTCTTGTTGACTGCGGCGCGGTCGTTGTTGCGCACGTCCTGGTAGAAGTCCAGGGCGAACTGCGGGACGAAGTTGTACATGGCGCTGGAGTAGGTGCTCATGCCCAGCTGCAGCAGGGGCAGGGCGAAGGTTTCGGCGGTGGGAAGTCCGCCAAGGTAGAACAGGCGGTCGCCGAGCTTGGCGTAGACACGGGCGTCGTGCTCGAGGTCGCCCACGCCGTCCTTGAAACCGATCAGGTTTTCGTGGCGCTCTGCAAGGGTTGCCACGGTGGTGTCCTTGTAGATGGCATTGGCGCGGTTGTAGATAATGACGCCCAGCGAGGTTGAGCTGCAGACGGCGCTGACGTGCTCCACCAGTCCGTCCTGGTCTGCTTCGGTCAGGTACGGCGGCAGGAGGAGGATGCCCTCTGCGCCGGCCGCTTCGGCGGCCTTTGCGTTTTCGATGGCCTGGGCGGTGGAACCTCCTGCGGAGGCCAGGACCGGCACGCGGCTGCCCACTTCCTCGACGGCGGTGCGCACTACCCGTTCTGACTCCGCGGGGGTGAGGGAGAAGCCTTCGCCGGTGCCGCCTGCTGCGAAAAGGCCGGCCACCGGGAAGCTGGCCTGCCATGCCAGGTGCTTGCGGTAGTTCTCCTCATCGAACTGCAGGTTTGCATCGAACGAGGTGACAGGAAAGGAGAGCAGGCCTTCCTTGAGGGTGTCCGCCAGTTCGCGGGGAGTGTACTTTGCCACGGTGTGGTCCTTCGGATGTGTGCGCCGCGCGGCGGCAGGGGTGGTGGTTCCCTCCCACAGTAGAAGCGTGTCCGATGCCTGTCTAAGTGCAATTTTGTATTTATTGATACCTTTACTGCATAGTGTCGGCCGCGGGAAAGTTCACTCCATGGCGAACTCAAGATCTTTCAGGAGCCGTGACAGAGCGGGATTGGTGATCCGGCGGTTCCACAGGGCATGCAGTTCCACCTGCTCATGGTCCCCGCCCTCCAGCGGAAGGAACTGTACTCCGCGGATGCCGAGCAGGGTGGCGGAGTGCGGGACGAAGGCCAGTCCGCGCTTGGCTGCCACGAGCGACACCATGGTGAGGATCTGGCTGACGGTGTGCACTGCGTTGGTGTGCCGGATGGGGAGCATGCGGACCACCAGGTCGTAGAAGTAGCGGGCCTGCGTGGGTGAATGCATGATCAGGGGCTCGTCGCTGAAGTCGTCGGCGGTGATGACCCGGCCCAGCAGGGTGAGGCGGTGGCCCTCGGGTACGGCCAGCACCATGGATTCCCGGTAAAGCAGGTGGGAGTCGAACGTCTCCGTGTCGAACGGAGGCCTGGCAAGTCCCAGGTCCAGTTCGCCGGTCACCAGGCCTGCCAGCTGGTCTCCAGTCACCAGTTCCTGCAGTTCGATCTCGACATCCGGAATGATGTTCGAAAGTTCCTCCAGCAGCGGGCCCAGGATGCTGAAGCCGCTGGCGGCGGTGAAGCCTATGCGCAGGACGCCCGACTTCCCTGACGCAATCCGCCGCGCTGTCACGGGGGCCCTTTCCGCCAGTGCCATGAGCCGGCGGGCCTCCTCCAGGAATGTGCGGCCGGCGGAGGTCAGTTCCACCTTCCTGTTGTCCCGTTCCAGAAGTTCGGCCCCCACGATCTTCTCGAGCTTTTGGATCTGCCGGCTCAGCGGGGGCTGCGTCATGTTCAGCCGCTCGGCTGCCCGTCCGAAGTGGAGCTCCTCTGCAACGGCGATAAAGCCAGCCAGCTGGTCAAAAGTAAACATCATGCCTTCCGGGTATCAAATGATGCAGATATGGGCTTAGACAGGCATCATAGCTGCTCCCTACACTCGACAACTGTGAAGCGGGGTGACCCCCTTCACAGTTGTCCGGGCGTCCCAGCCCGCACCTGCACTTGCACCTAGGAGTTCCAATGATGCACTTCCCGTCCCGCCGCGCCGTCCTTGGAACGGCGTCGGCTTTCACCCTGCTGGCACTGACGGCCTGCGGCGGCAACGTTGCCGGCGGAACCGCGGCCGGCAATTCCTCCAAGTACCCCTCGGGGCCCGTAACAATGACGGTGGGCCAGGCAGCCGGCGGAAGCACCGACCTTATCGCCAGGGCGCTTGCAGATGGCGCAGCGAAGACGCTGGGCGCCCCAATGCCGGTGGTCAACAAGCCGGGGGCCAACGGTGCCTTGGCCACAAAGGAAGTAGCTGGAAAACCTGCCGACGGCCAGGAACTGGTCCTCCTTACGGCCTCCCTGATCACCATTACCCCCCTTGCGGTGAGCAAGGACGAGGCCGTCAACCTTGATGACCTGGATATCATCACCGGCCTTTCGCAGGACGACTACGTGCTGGTCGCCAGCCAGGGCTCGGGATTCAAGAGCTTCAAGGACGTCACCTCCGCAGGCCGGAACATTACGTTTGGCACCACCGGCGTGGGCACGGGCAGCCAGTTGGCGCAGACCGTGCTGTTCAAGCAGGCCAGCGTGCAGGGAACCGATGTGCCGTTCGACAGCGGCAAGCCGGCGCTGACCGCCGTGCTGGGCAACCAGGTTGAGCTGGCCACTGTCCAGCTCGGCGAGGCCATGGCGCAGATCCAGGCCGGAAAGGTAGCGCCCCTGCTGGTCTTCTCCGAAGAGCGGAACAGCTTCCTGCCTGACGTCCCGTCCGCCAAGGAAGCGGGCTACGACGTTCCAGTGGCGCAGTACCGTGCCGTCGCGGCCCCCAAGGGCACACCCCAGGACGTCAAGGACAAGCTCGCTGCGGCATTCAAGGACACCTTCAAAACGGATGCCTACCAGGAGTTCAACAAGAAGAACCTCCTGACGCCCAAGGAGATTTCCGGCGAGGAAGTTCGCACGCAGTGGAAGGACTACGCCGCGAAGTACAAGTCCCTGGTGGAGAAGTACGGCATCAGCCTTGGCGGGAACAAGTAACCGCCATGGAATCAACTCCAGCAGTGGCTGCCGGGCCGGGCGGAAGCTCCGGCCGGCAGCCCGCCGGGGACGGCCCGGATGAGATGCCCGAAGCCCTGACCCCCGAAGAACTGGCTGCGCAGTGGGAGGAGGAAAAGCCTCCCGCCGCAGGGCCGCTCGCCAACGCGGCCTCCTCCCTGGTGGTGCTCGGCGTCGGACTCGGTGCCCTGGCCCTGTCCGTTGCCATGGGCCTTGGCACACCGGAGAAGCCCGAACCGGGGCTGTGGCCCTTCCTGACCAGCTGCGTGATGGTGGCCCTGGCCATCTTCCAGCTGGTGTGGGGCCGCCACAACCGGGACGCGGAGAAATTCACCAGGCTCTCCTTCGCCCCGCTCACCGGCCTCGTCACGCTGGCCGCGATGGTCGCACTCATGGCCGCCATCGGCTTTGAGATCCCTTCGCTCATCCTGTGCATCATCTGGATGAAGTTCCTGGGCAATGAAACCTGGCGCTCAACCCTCCTGGTCAGTGCGATTGTCGTTGCGGCGTTCTACGGGATTTTCGTCCTTGCCCTCGGCACGTCCATTCCCCACCTCTTCTAGGAGACCACCGTGGATTTCTTCAATCCCGTGATTAACGGTTTTTCAGTCGTCCTGGAACCGATGAACCTGCTTTACTGCCTGATCGGCGTGGTGATCGGCATGCTCATCGGCGTGCTGCCCGGGCTGGGACCGGCTGCCACCATCGCCATCCTGCTCCCGCTGACCTACAGCGTGGAGCCCGTCACCGCGATCATCATGCTGGCAGGCATCTTCTATGGCGCCCAGTATGGCGGCACCATCACCTCCGTCCTGCTGCGGCTCCCCGGCGAGGCGTCGTCGGTGGTCACCGTCTTCGACGGCTACCAAATGGCCAGGCAGGGCAAGGCCGGCACAGCGCTGGGCCTGGCGGCGATCGGCTCCTTCATCGGGGGAACCGCCGCCATCATCGGACTGACCTTCCTGGCTCCGGTCGTAGCGGGGTTCGCCCTCGACTTCGGGCCCGCGGAATACTCCGCCCTTGCGATGCTGGGCATCCTGCTGGTGGCCACCATCAGCGGCGGCTCCAAGGCCAAGGCACTCATCGCGGCGAGCGTCGGACTCCTGCTCGCCACCGTGGGCAGGGACGTCTTCACCGGCGAAAGCCGCTTCACTTTCGGCAACCTCCAGCTCGCTGACGGCATCGACTTCGTGCCCATCGCGATGGGCCTCTTCGGCCTGGGCGAGATCCTCTACAACCTCGAGGAACGGCACCGCGCTGCCAAGGCGCCGTCGAAGGTCTCCAACGTCTGGCCCTCCAAGACGGACCTCAAGCACGCGTCCGGTGCCATCACCCGCGGCTCCGTGCTGGGCTTCTTCCTGGGTATCCTGCCCGGCGGCGGCGCCACCATCGCATCCATGGCCTCCTACGCCATGGAAAAGAAGCGCGCCAAGCATCCGGAACGCTTCGGCAAGGGAGCCCCCGAAGGCGTGGCAGGTCCGGAAACGGCCAACAACGCGGCAGCAACGTCGTCGTTCATTCCGCTGTTGACGCTGGGCATTCCCGCCAACGCCACCATGGCCCTGATGTTCGGTGCGCTGCTGATCCAGGGTGTCACCCCGGGCCCGCAGCTGGTGGAGCAAAACCCGGACCTGTTCTGGGGCGTGGTCAACTCCATGTACATCGGCAACATCCTGCTGCTGATCATGAGCCTGCCGCTGGTGGGCATCTTCGTCCGCATCCTCCGCGTCCGGGCAGCCATCCTCGCACCTATCACCGCCTTGATTACGCTGCTGGGCGCCTACACCATCAACAACAGCATGTTCGACGTAGCCCTCGTGGTGTTCTTCGGCGTGCTGGGCTATCTCATGAAGAAGTTCGGCTTCGAACCGGGTCCGCTGGTCCTCGCATTCGTCCTGGGTGAACTGCTGGAGAGCTCGCTGCGGCGCTCGCTGCTGGTCTTCGGCGGCGACCCCACTGGATTCTTTACCCGCCCCATCTCGGCAACCCTGCTGGTGGTCTTTGTCCTGGTGGCCGTGCTGCCCGGCGTCCGCAGCATGGTCGCCAAGCGTAAGGGCACGACGGCGGCAGCCGCCACAGCCGGGAACGTCACCAACCAGAACATCAAGGAGAAGGTATGAGCATCATCGTCGGGTTCGTTCCCACCCCGGCCGGGGAGGCGGCCCTCGCTGCAGGCATCGCTGAAGCGCAGCTCCGGCAGAAGGATCTGTACATCGTGAACTCCGCCCGCCAGGGTGCACTGGTGGACAAATCCGTGGCACCGGAAGATGTGCTGGCGCAGGCAGCGAAGAAGGCCGCAGACGCGGGCGTCACCGCCACTGTCATCCAGCCGCCCTACGAACATGACCTCGCCGACGAGTTCCTGGACGTGGCCCGGGAGGTGGATGCCTCACTGATCGTGATCGGCCTCCGGCACCGCACCCAGGTGGGCAAGTTCATCCTTGGCAGCCACGCCCAGCAGATCCTCATGCAGGCGGACCGGCCGGTGCTGGCGGTCAAAGCTGACGGCGCACGCTCTTAGCCGGCGGCGCTGCCTACTCAATGCAGACCGTCCCCCCACAAGGCAGGAGGGGCTTAAAGGCAGACCGGGCCGGGAACCTCGCGGGGTTGCCGGCCCGGTCCGCGTTTAATCGGACGATCTATGTGGTTGCCAGATTTTCAACCAGTGCATCGAGGATGGGCAGTTGGCCCTTCACGAGTTTGAGCCTGGCCTGCTGCTCCGGGAACCAGCGGGCGTCGTCAATCTCCGGGTAGTGCTGGATCCTGCCGGAACCCTTGGGCCATTCCAGTGGAAAAGTGTTGCTGTTGATGACCTCCGGGGTGAACTCAGCCTGCGCTGCGTAGGCGGTGATGAGCTTTCCCGAGGATTGCCGGAACTCGCCAAGGAGCCTGTATTCGGCCTCCGGGGCGGCAGTCCCCATCTCCTCTGCGAACTCGCGCAGTGCTGCGGCCAGCGGGTCCTCGCCGTCTGCATACTCGCCCTTGGGAATGGACCAGGCGTGCGTGTCCTTGCGCGCCCAAAAGGGGCCGCCCATGTGGGCTATCCATACCTGCAGCCCATCCCGGGTACCAGCAGGGGTGGCCGGCTCCTGCCGGTACAGCAGGATGCCTGCGCTGCGAATGGGCATTGAATCTCCGGATCGTTGGGAAGTGCAGTTGCCGTCCGCCGTTAACGTGGAGTTCACGGCGCTGCTCTAGGTTATTCCTTCAGGCACTCTGCCAGGCATTCCGCTCGAAAGGAGCACTCATGGCCAACATTGCTGAGGTTTTGGGACGGCTCACCCCGGATGAAGTGGATGAACTCCGCAGCCTTGGTCCGCAGGGCCACCTGCCGCGGCATCTGGTGGACGCACTGGACCGGGCAGCCGGCGGATCGGGGTCCGGCAAGGGGTACTACGTGGCCAACGGCAACGTGAGCGCCACCGGCGGCCCGCTGCTGGTGCTGCGCAGTGACGTTTCCAGTTGGTTGGCCGGCGCCCCCTCCTGAACGCCGCGCCTGCCCTGACCCCGTTGGGACACTCAGGGCAGGCAAGGCGGGGGCCGTCAGGCTGCGGGCAGGTTCCTGCCAGGAAACCCGGCCCCCGTGGAAGGGCCTGCTAGCCAATCAAAAGGCTGAGTGCCTCTGTAAGGTGCTCCACTTCACGCACCGAGAATCCTGCCGGCACAGGCCCCGGTCCGGCGTGGCTGGCCGGAACCACCGCGTGGGTGAACCCCAGCCGGTGGGCCTCCTGAATGCGCTGGTTGATCCCCGGCACGGGCCGGACCTCGCCGGCCAGGCCCACCTCGCCGAAGGCAATAAGCCGGATGGGCAGAGGCTTGCGGGCTTTGGCCGACGCCACGGCAAGGGCCACGGCAAGGTCCGTGGCCGGTTCACTGAGTTTCACCCCGCCCACGGTGGCAACGTAGGAATCATCCTTGTGCAGCATGGTCCCTGCGCGCTGCTGGAGCACGGCCAACAGCATGGACACGCGTGAACTGTCCAGGCCGCTGGTGGCCCGGCGGGGCTGTGAGTTGGGGCTTTCGGCGAGCAGCGACTGCACTTCCGCCAGCAGGGGACGCCGCCCTTCCATGGTGACGGTGATGCAGGTCCCGGACACTGGATCCTTGGTGCGGCTGACAAACAGCCCGCTGGGATCGGCCAGGCCCTCGATGCCGTTCTCGTTGAGGTCGAAGCAGCCCACGTCGTCGGTGGGCCCGTACCGGTTCTTCACGGCACGGAGCAGGCGCAGCCTCGAATGCCGCTCGCCTTCGAACTGGCAGACCACGTCCACCAGGTGTTCCAGCAGCCGGGGTCCGGCGATGGAACCGTCCTTGGTGACGTGCCCCACCAACAGGGTGGTCATGTTCCGCCGCTTGGCGGCCGCAATGATGGAGGCAGCCACCTCGCGGACCTGGGACACGCCCCCGGCGCTGCCGTCAACATCGGCGCTGCTGAGGGTCTGCACCGAGTCCACGATCAGCAGCCGCGGTTCGATCTTCTCCACCTGGCCCAGGGCCTGGCCAAGGTCCGTCTCCGCGGACAGGTACAGGGATTCGGCCACGGCGTCGATCCGCTCGGCACGCAGCTTCACCTGGGCGGCCGACTCCTCGCCGGTCACGTACAGGACGTCCTGGGCAGTGCGGGCGAACTTGGCAGCGACGTCCAGCAGCAGGGTGGACTTGCCGACGCCGGGTTCGCCGGCCAGCAGGATGACGGCGCCCGGAACCAGGCCGCCGCCCAGCACCCGGTCCAGTTCGTCCACGCCGGTGGGCAGGAAAGCCGCCGTGGTGGCATCGACGTCGGCAATCCGGCGCGCAGGCTCCGCAACTGTTGTGGCCGCCGTCGTCCGCGCCACGGCCGTGCCTGTTTCCTCAACCGTGCCCCACGCCTGGCACTCGCCGCAGCGCCCCACCCACTTGACCGTGGTCCAGCCGCATTCGGCGCATTTGTATGCGGGCGCCTTGGACGCCCGGGAAGTCTTTGTTGCCATGCGTTCAACCCTAGTGGCGGCCACCGACACGCCACCCACCTGTCCGCAGCTACAGCGCGGGCAGCACGTCCCTGGCCTCGGCCGCGTCCATTCCGGTGGCTTCCAGCAGGTCCACCATCAGCGGCCGGAACAGCATGACGACTGTTTCGCCCTCCAGCCGGGTCACCTCCAGCAGCTTGGGATGCAGGCGCAGGGCGATCTCGCTCAGGTCCCGCCGGGCAGTGCGCAGGTGGGCGCGGCGGACGCCTTCGTGCGTTTCCGCAAGGCCCAGTGAGAGCTCGTCGATGGCGGCGGCGGTCTCCTGCAGCACCCCCGCGATGCTGTCCGTTGCCTCGTCAGAGAGCGCCGTGTGGTTGATGGCGCTGGTCAACCGCCGCGCGAACACGCGGCTGTTCCTCAGGGCAAGGTCGATGAAATCCAGGGACTGCTTCAGCCGGTCCAGTTCATCGCGGTGCCGGCGGTAGGCGGGAGCCAGGGTGGCCACCTCGCCGGACGCGCGGAGGGACTGACGCATGGCATCAACGAGGGGCTGGCAGTTCCGGCCGCGGATCAGGGCGTGCCAGGCCTGCGTGGAGTCACTGTTGACCAGGGCGCCGCCACATTCCCGCAGTACCTCCGCCAGTTCATGCAGCAGCTTCTGCACATCCCGGCGCGGCTCCTGGCGGGGGTCCTTTGGCACGAGGATGGTCACCAGCAGGGCGAACATGCCGCCCACCACGGCATCGATACTCCGGGTGAACGGGCCGCCGGACGGTGCCGGGAGCAGCACCACCAGCAGTGACTGCAGGGCCAGCTGGGTGGTGAAGATGTTTCCGCTGTCCAGGAACCGGGCCAGCAGGATGGAAAAGAGGAGCACGACGGCGGCCACCCAGATGTCGCCGCCAAGCCAATGCAGGAGCAGATCACCGACCACTATGCCCAGGGTGCAGCCCAGGCCCACTTCCATCACCCGCCGCAGCCGGGGCTCCCGGGAAAACCCCAGGGCTATCAGGGACGAAGTGGCGGCGAAGAGCGGCCCGGTGTGGCCAAGGATGTACTCCGCGAAGGCGTACGCGCCCACGGCGCAGACGGTCATCTGGATGGCAGGAACAAACGAGTTGCGGCTGCGGATCAGCCCGGTCCGGACCCGGCTCCGCAGGAACCGCTTAGTTGCTGAGAGTCCTGCTGGGATGGCCATGGGTCCAATACTATTCAGTGCCGATCCACTGCCCTGCGCCGGTGCACTACGACCGCGCATGTGATCCGCGCAATGGTGACCCGGCATTTGTCAGCCAATATGCCGCCGTCGTTAATCCTCCGTTCACTTTGGACAGCCCATCCCGTTACCTGCGGCCCTTAACTTTCTTGAAGGTACAAAACGTACGCATCGCGCAGCAGGGTTCTCCGTCCCTGTCCCGCACCTGAATAACCCTGGAAGGGGTACATCTAGTGAAGGCACTCCGCTTCGGCCGCCACGCGGCTATCGCTGTTATCGCAGCCGGCGCACTCGCGCTTACCGCCTGCGGTTCAGACAACGCCACGAACACCGCGCCCGCAGGCTCCCAGTCCGCCTCCGGCCCCAAGGTGACCGGTACGCTCACCGGCATCGGTTCCTCCGCCCAGGGCGCAGCCATGGACGCCTGGAAGACCAACTTCGCCTCCGCCAACTCCGGCGCGAGCGTGCAGTACTCCCCGGACGGCTCCGGTGCAGGCCGCAAGGCAATCCTGGACGGCTCGGCCCAGTTCGCAGGCTCGGACGCCTACCTGAAGGATGACGAGTACGCCTCCTCCAAGTCCGTGTGCGGACCCGACGGCGCCATCAACGTCCCCGTCTACATCTCCCCGATCGCCGTGGCCTTCAACGTTCCCGGCGTTACTGACCTGAAGCTGGATGCCACCACCGTGGCCAAGATCTTCCGCGGCCAGATCGCCAAGTGGAACGATCCCGCCATCGCTGCCCTCAACGAAGGTGTCTCGCTGCCGGACCTCAAGGTCACCCCGGTGAACCGTTCCGACGACTCGGGCACCACGCAGAACTTCACCGATTACCTGGCCGCCGCGGCACCCGAGGTCTGGACCGACAAGGCCGCCGGTGTGTGGCCCGCCAGCCTCCAGGGCGAAAACGCCAAGGGCACCTCCGGTGTGGTCAAGACCGTCACGGACACCCCCGGTGCCGTGACCTACGCTGACGACTCGGCCGTCAGCGGCAAGCTGGGCGTTGCCCAGATCAAGGTGGGCGATTCCTTCACCAAGATCTCCGCCGACGCTGCTGCCAAGGCCGTTGACGCGGGCAAGCCGGTCGAAGGCCGCGCCGCCAACGACCTCTCCATCAAGCTGGACCGCAAGACCACCATCGCGGGCGCCTACCCGATCGTGCTGGTGTCCTTCCACGTCCTGTGCACCACCTACGACAAGCAGGAGACCGTTGACCTGGTCAAGGCCTTCGAGCACTACGTAGTTTCCGACGAAGGCCAGAAGGCCGCAGCAGAGTCGGCCAAGTCCGCTCCGCTGTCCTCGGACCTGGCAGCCAAGGCCGCCAAGGCCATCGACTCGATCAAGGTCAAGTCCTAGCCAACGCTGCATAACCGGGTTCCCCGCCTGCCGGACGGCAGTGCGGGGAACTTGGCTTTGCAACCCGCTTCCTTAATCCAGTTACGAACCGAAGGGCCGTCGAATGACCGCCACCTCCCTGACCAGTACCCAGGGCGCCGGGCGCGCCGGGGACAAAGTCTTCTCCGGCGCCACGCTGGCAGCCGGGTGCCTGATCCTCGCCGTCCTCTTCGGCGTCGCACTCTTCCTGGTAGTCCAGGCAATCCCCGCGCTGACCGCGCCCGCGGACAAGATCCAGGGCGGGCAGGGCTTCTTCGCCTACATCTGGCCCATCGTGATCGGCACCCTGATCGCCGCCGCCATCGCACTGGTTATCGCTACCCCCATCGCCATCGGCGTGGCGCTGTTCATCTCCCACTTCGCACCCCGCCGCCTCGCCTCCGGGCTCGGCTACGTGGTGGACCTGCTCGCCGCCATCCCCTCCGTGGTCTACGGCGCCTGGGGCGCGGCTTTCCTTGCCAAGGAGATCTCCCCGGCCTACGGCTGGCTCGCGGCAAACATGGGCTGGATCCCCATCTTCCAGGGCCCGGCCTCCACCACCGGCAAGACCATCCTCACCGCGGGCATCGTCCTCGCCGTCATGGTCCTGCCCATCATCACCTCCCTGTCCCGCGAGATCTTCCTGCAGACCCCCAAGCTGCATGAGGAAGCTGCGCTGGCGCTAGGTGCAACCCGCTGGGAAATGATCAGGATGGCCGTGCTGCCCTTCGCCCGCCCGGGCATCATCAGCGCCATCATGCTGGGCCTGGGCCGTGCACTCGGTGAGACCATGGCCGTTGCCCTGGTGCTCTCCTCCGGTGCGCTGACCGCCAGCCTGATCCAATCCGGAAACCAGACCATCGCTGCTGAGATCGCCCTGAACTTCCCCGAAGCCAGCGGCCTCAAGGTCAGCACCCTGATCGCCGCCGGCCTGGTGCTGTTCGTCATCACCCTTGGCGTGAACATGATCGCGCGCTGGGTCATCACCCGGCACAAAGAATTCTCGGGAGCCAACTAAATGACCTCCACGCTTACCCCGGTCCGCAGCAAGCGGTCTGCCCTCACCAAGGGCCAGCTGCCCAAGTATGCACCCTATGTGGTGCTCGTCGGAGCCCTGATCGTCGGGGCCGCCATCCTCGCCCTGATCGGCTTCAACCCGTTCGGCTGGGGCCTGGTCTCCGCGATCCTGTTCGCCGTTGGCCTGGTTTCCTGGAGCGCCGCCGTGGAAGGCTCCCGCAAGGCCAAGGACAAGCTGGCCACCTGCCTGGTGGTCGGCTCGTTCCTGGTGGCGCTGCTGCCCCTCGTTTCGGTGATCTGGACCGTGCTGGTCAACGGCATCCCCGGGCTCCTCGACCCCGGATTCCTCACCACCTCCATGAACGGCGTCACCGGGGCCTTCGACAACAAGGCCGTGGAAAGCGGCGGTCCCGTGGTGGGCGGCATCTACCACGCCCTCCTGGGCACCGTGCAGATCACCCTGCTGGCCACCGTCATCTCTGTTCCCGTGGGCCTGCTCACGGCCATCTACCTGGTGGAGTACGGCCACGACGGCCGCCTGGCCAAGGCCATCACGTTCTTCGTGGACGTCATGACCGGCATCCCGTCCATCGTCGCCGGCCTGTTCGCCGCCGCGTTCTTCTTCGCGGTGGTGGGCCCGGGCACCAAGACCGGTGCGGTGGCCGCCGTCGCGCTTTCCGTGCTGATGATCCCCGTGGTGGTCCGCTCCAGCGAGGAAATGCTCAAGATCGTCCCCAACGAGCTCCGCGAGGCCGCCTACGCCCTGGGCGTCCGCAAGTGGCGGACCATCCTCAAGGTGGTTATCCCGACGGCGATCTCGGGCATCGCGTCCGGCGTCACCCTGGCGATTGCCCGGGTCATCGGTGAGACGGCGCCCATCCTGGTCACCGCCGGGTTCGCCACCAATATCAACTCGAACGTGTTCGGCGGGTGGATGGCCTCGCTTCCAACGTTCATCTACACCCAGATCCTCAACCCCACCTCGCCGTCCAACCCGGACCCGTCCTCCCAGCGGGCCTGGGGTGCCGCCCTGGTGCTGATCATCCTGGTGATGGTCTTGAACCTGGTGGCGCGCCTGATCGCACGGATCTTCGCCCCCAAAACCGGCCGGTAACCAGACCTGCCGCATCTTCCGCCATACCGCGGCGGATCCTAGACTTCAACCCATACCCAGTAAGTGAAGGAACACCATGTCTAAGCGCATCGACGTCAAGGACCTGAACGTGTACTACGGCGATTTCCTCGCCGTTGAGGACGTCAGCATCAACATCGAGGCCAAGTCCGTCACCGCGTTCATCGGTCCCTCCGGCTGCGGAAAGTCCACCTTCCTCCGCACTCTGAACCGCATGCACGAGGTCATCCCCGGCGCACGCGTCGAGGGTGAGGTTCTGCTGGACGGCGACAACCTCTACGGACCCGGCGTGGACCCTGTCACCGTGCGCTCGCAGATCGGCATGGTCTTCCAGCGCCCCAACCCGTTCCCCACCATGTCCATCCGGGACAACGTGCTGGCCGGCGTGAAGCTGAACAACAAGAAGATCTCCAAGGGCGAGGCGGACGTCCTCGTGGAACGCTCGCTCAAGGGCGCAAACCTCTGGAACGAGGTCAAGGACCGGCTGGAGAAGCCCGGCTCCGGCCTCTCCGGCGGCCAGCAGCAGCGTCTCTGCATTGCCCGCGCCATCGCCGTGGAGCCGCAGGTGATCCTCATGGACGAGCCGTGCTCTGCCCTCGACCCCATCTCCACCCTGGCCATCGAGGACCTCATCAACGAGCTCAAGGACCAGTACACCGTGGTGATCGTGACCCACAACATGCAGCAGGCCGCGCGCGTGTCCGACAAGACCGCGTTCTTCAACATCGCGGGCACCGGCAAGCCGGGCAAGTTGATCGAGTACGGCGATACCCACACCATCTTCAGCAATCCCGTGCAAAAGGCGACGGAAGACTACGTCTCCGGACGCTTCGGGTAAGCCTGGTCCCGTTGGCGATCTACTGGCGGGTACGCTTATCGAGATACTTTTGGAACTAGTAGTAAGCCCGCTTAAGGAGTTTTGCATGACGCAGACGGCCAGTGAACCCCTGGGCTCCCAGCTTACTGTTTCCGTTCCCGGCGTGGACCCGGTGCCGGACGCCGTGGAACCGGCCCAGGCTTTCGCCGCTGCGGCGGGTCTGGCTGGACCCTTGGCAGCCGGTCCGCTGGCGCCGGAGCTCGAACCGCACCTCGCCCTGGTGGCAGCAGGTGTGGAGGATGCCGTCGAGGAAGAGGATGTCCTGGCGGAGGTGTGGCGAACCAGTTCGCGGCTCGAAAGCATGCAGTGGGAACTGGACACAGCCCAGGAATCCCTGCGGCAGGCAGTCCGCAAAGCCTCCGCGGCCGGAGTGGCAGACGGTGAACTGTGCGCGGCGGCCAACCTGACCCCGGACGAGCTCACCGCCGTCCTCCTGGCCGCTGCCGTCGTCAGCCCTGTGGCCCTGGAGCTTTAGCAAATCCTCGAGGCGCGGCGGGCGCAGTGCCTATTCCGGGACCTCCAGCTGGAACCCGCAATGGCAGCGCAGGACCCGGGTCGGCAGGGATACGGCGTTGAGCCCGCTGCCTGACCTGCTGCTGCGGTAGCAGAGCCGCTCAACCTCGAACTCCGCTTCCTCCATGGGAAAGCCGCAGTGAATGTAGTCGTCCCCGAAGAGGACTACCTTGGCCATCCAGCGGACCTGGTTCAGCGCGGCCGCCACGTCGGTGGCGTAGGCAGTGTGTTCCTGGAACCGGTTGCAGTCGTTGCAGGTGTAGGAGATTGTGACCAGGTCCCCGCCGGCGGCGCCAATGGCGGTGATCGCGTGGATGGTCAGCTGGTGCTCGGTTCCGCAGGCCTCGCACTGGGGCTGCCGGGGCTGGGGAAGGGGGCGCCGGGAATAGGAGGAAGACATGACGCCTGCTCTTTTCCGCGTTGTGCATCCGAGCCGCCGGGTGGCTGCAGCGGCGCCTGGTCCGCAGCCCTGCACGCGGCGCGGACGCCGGTCCCCGGCGTCGTTGACCGGGGGCGTACTTCCGAATTTACGTCACGCAGGATGGCCTGTATAGGGCAGCTGCCCCGCCTAGGCGGAAATGGGGGAGAGGGCCAGCGCAAGCACGAAGCCCAGGGCGCAGGTGGCCAGTGGCGTCAGGCCCCAGAGCCACAGGATCCGGATGACCAGCTTCCGGTTGGTCACCGAGAAGTGCTGGTTTTCCCCCGCTCCCAGGGCCCCGGCCGTGACGGTGTGGGTGGTGGAGAGCGGCCAGTGCAGCCCGATGGCGCCCACAAAGAGCATCAGCGCGCTGAAGGTCTGGGCCACGGAACCACGCAGGGGATCGATCCTGGTGATTTTGTAGCCGATGGTGTGCGAGATCCGCCACCCCCCAAAGAGCGTCCCGGCAGTCATCATCACCGCGGAGAGCGCCGCCACCCAGGTGGGGATCCCGCCGTCGGAATAGCCTGCCGCCAGCAAGGCCAGCAGCAGCACCGCGCTCACGCGCTGCCCGTCCTGCAGGCCGTGCCCAAAGGCCACCGCGCCGGCCGCTACGGCCTGGCCCCGGCGGAAGCGCTGGTTGACAACGTTGGGCTGGGTGTAGCGGGCCACCCACGTGGCTGGATAGACCAGGAGGAAGGAGCCGCTGTAGGCCACGAGCGGGGAGAGCACCAGCGGCAGGACCACCTGGAACAGGAGCGACTGGTCCACGCCCACCACTCCCGGGCCGCCAATGGCCAGGCTGGCGAGGCCTGCGCCGGCAAGCCCGCCCACCAGGGCATGGGTGGAGGAAGCCGGGATGCCGCGCCACCACATCAGGACGCCCCAGGCGCAGGCGCTGGCGAGGCCTGCCACCAGGATGGCCAGGCCGTGGGGGCCGGACGGAAGGCTGATCCAGGTCCGGCTGACGGCGACGGCGAGCACGGCGCTGAGGAGCGCGCCGACAAAGTTGAAGAACGCGGCAAGGAGCACGCCCACGCTGGGGGTGAGGGCCCGGTTCCGGACTGCAAGGGCCACCGAGGTGGATGCGTCACGGAAGCCGTTCAGGAAGGCAAACGCCGCGGCCAGCAGGACCACGGCGCCGAAAATGACTCCCGCCACGTCAGGATTCCTTGACGATGATGCTGCCTACCTGGGTGGCCACCCGCCGCATATCCTTGGTGACCTCCACCAGCTGGTTGGCGATGTCCCGGTTGCGGGAGTACTGGGCCCACTTCATGTCCGCGATCATGTCCGCCACCCAGACGCGGTGGGTCCGCTCGGCCCGCTTGGCGAGGCGCAGGATTTCGATCCAGTAATCCTCGAGGTCGTCCAGGTCATTGAGCCTGCGCATGGCGTCAACGGTCAGCTCGGCCTGCCTGCTGATGATCTCCAACTGGTCGGCCGCGCGCTTGGGCAGGCGGTCCAGCCGGTAGAGGGCCACCAGCTCCGCCGCGGCGTCCATCTTCTCCATGGCCTCGTTGAGGTACCGGGACAGGGCGTACATGTCCTCGCGGGGGAGCGGATTCACGAAGCTCGTGCGCATGTGGGTCAGGAGCGCGAAATGCAGTTCGGCGGACTTGGCTTCGATGTTGTGCATGTCCTCAACGAGCTTGCCGTGCTCGTCCGCGGGTACGCCAAGGATCTCGGCCAGCGTGGCGGTGGCCAGCACGATCTGTTGTGCCATCTGTGAGAGCAGGTTCAGCCCTGCGGGCTCCTGTGGAAAAAGGCGCAGCTTCACGTGTTTACCGGTCTCCAGGACGTATCAAGGCGGGGGTTGCTGCCGTGTGACTTGACGCGGGCGCGCAACTGACGCTTACTCTACCGGCCCGTAACTGCACCCTCTGAATTGGCCACCTGGACGAGGGCAGAAAAATGGTGCCGAACCGGATACGCCTCTCGGCGGTAGGCCGCTCTAGGCGGCTAATTGTTGAAGCCCGGGGGTTTCGCGGCTCGGCACCGGTTTCAGTCTTCTACTTCGCCCGGCCCAAGTCAATCTTGACAGCGGGGCCTCGGTTCGTCCCGGAAATCAGGCCCTGCGGCGTAAAGGAGGGCTCAGTCCAGTTCGCCCAGGCGCCACGCGTTGGCCGCGTGTTCCAGGTCCTCGGCGGTCTTCACCAGCTGATGGGAGTTGCGGGTCAGCTTGCTGGCGTGTGCTTCGTTGGCATGCTCGGCGCCGTCGGCGAGGGTGGCCTGGCCGAGCGCAACCACGCGGCAGAAGGCAGCTGAACGTTCCAGCGCGACGTCGAAGTCGCCGTCGAAGGCGCCGGAAAGAATGGCATCTGCCATGGTGCGCATTTCGTCAGCGCCCGGCGGTTCAGCTGCGCCGGCCACCACGTTGGACACCTGGGCAGTGTCCCTGCCCGCGCGGAAGTAGACGGAGATGCGCTCGGGGTCCTGGACGGTGGCGGCGCGGAGTGCGTAGAGCCGCCACAGGGCGCCGGGAAGGGATCGGGCGGGGCTCTCCGCCCACATCTCGGCGATGGCATCCAGGCCCTGTTCGTCGGCAAGCTTCACCAGGCGTTCGGTGATCACGGGATCGTCGCTGTCGCGGCCATGGCGGACCAGGGCCTGGGCGGCGAGGTGGGCGGCCTCTGACACGCGGGCGGGATCGGCGCCGCCGGCAAAGGGCTCGAAGTCCATCGGAGCGAAGGGCTTGGGCTTGTGGTGCCGGTTGCTGCCGCCGTACGGACTGGTTCCTGCTTGCTCGCTCATGCCCCCCACGCTACTCCTGTGCCGCCGCGGAAATCGAGCATCCGCGGGGCTTGTCGGCTGCCGGCCGCAAGGGGCGGAAGGATGGCGTAAAAACGTACGACGGCGGTGCCCGGGACGTGTGCGAAGTGGCCGGAACCATGGGTTAGAGTATTAACGTCCAGAAATGGATTGGGCCGAACGGGCAGGCACAGCGTGTTTGACCGGCCGGCAGGGGCCTTTAGCTCAGTTGGTAGAGCATCGGACTTTTAATCCGTGGGTCGTGGGTTCGAGCCCCACAGGGCCCACCCAGCAAGACCACGAGGGTCCGCCGCTAACGCAGGCGGGCCCCAGTCTTTTAAGCATCCCGGTCAGCAGGTCCCCGGGGCAGACTCAACATTCCAGGTCAGGCAGCTACCACGGTCCCGTTTCGCGGCAATCCGTCCGGGAACGAAATGGGAATTGCGGAAGCCTGTCCCGGATCCGCCGAGTCCATGGCCTGCACGTGCACATGCGGTTCTGTGCTGTTGCCCGAATTCCCGCACCGCCCCAGCGGCTCCCCGCACTCAACCACCTGGCCGGGCTGGACGCAGACGCTCCCTCGCTTCAGGTGGCACAGGGCGATGAACACCCCGCCCAGCTCGATGATCACGTGGTTGCCCGCCAGGGCCGGCCATCCCTCCCGCACCCGCCGGGCCTGGGCCGTTGCATAGCCGATCGATGGGAAGCCGCGGTAAGCGGGGTGGTCCGGCTCCCCATCATGGGCGGCCCGCACCAGCCCGGCCACCGGCGCCGTCACCGTCCTGCCGAACCCGACGAAGTGGTCCGGCGGCTCGGGCCGGAACAGCGAGGCGACGGTGATTGGTGCAGAGTGCCGGTTCCCGTCCACCGGCGTGAAGTCGATGGCGAGATCCGTGGCAAAGAGCCGCGTCCCGTGGCTGGGGACCCGGTCCGCCGGTGAGTTCTGCACCAGCCAGGTGCCCGTGAAGGGATAGGCCAGGTCAACCGGGCCTGCCGGATTCACGGTTCAGCCGGCGGGGTCGTACTCGAAGACGCGCAGCTCCTGCGCGCAGCGGCAGGCCACCGCGGTCTGCCGGTAGGTCCCCCCACTTACGGTTCCGTCGCCGCAGGGAAACGACATCAGGTACTTGGCCATTCCGCCGGCTCCTTCAGCACACTCGGGGGATCACCCTCATCCTTCCCACCGGACCCCCGGTGCGCAAGGATCCAGCCACGATCCGCCGCCTGCCAGGTACGCCGGCGCGGGGACTGCAACAGGCACAATAGGCACATGGCAAAAACCAGCAAGGGCCGGATGCCGCGCCTGGAAGACGTGGCCAAGGTGGCCGGAGTCTCCCACCAGACCGTCTCCCGCGTGGTGAACAACCACCCGAACGTCAGCAAGGCCACCCGGGAAAAGGTGGAGGCGGCCATTGCCGAACTGGGGTACCGGCGCAACACCGCGGCCCGGAGCCTGGTGACGCGGCGCTCGCAGACCATCGGCGTGCTGGCCAGCGAGCTCTCCCAGTACGGCCCGGCCAACACCCTGGTGGGGGTTGAACATGCCGCCCGCAACGCCGGCTACTTTGTCAGCATCGCCGCCCTGCGGGAGGTCAGCAGGGACGCCATCTCGGACGCGGTGGGCCACTTCATGGACCAGGCCGTGGACGGGATCGCCGTATTGGTGCCGCATTCAGAAACCCTGGCCGTGCTGGAGCAGATGAACCTTCCGGTGCCCGTGGTGGCTGTCGGCTCCACCGGCAGCGCCTCGGTGAGCGGCGCCATGGTGGACCAGCGCGCGGGTGCCAGGCTCGCCGTCGAACATCTCATCAAGGAAGGGCACCGGCGGATCGGGCACATTGCAGGGCCACCGGACTGGACTGACGGCGCCGAGCGTGCCGAAGGCTGGCGGGCGGCGCTCCGCGAGGCAGGGCTGGACGAATCCCTCCTGGTGGAAGGGGACTGGAGCGCCGGGAGCGGCTACGCGATCGGCTGCGGGCTGGCATCAGGACTCACGGCCACGGCCATCTTCGTGGGCAACGACCAGATGGCCCTGGGCCTCCTGCGCGCGTTCACCGAGGCGGGCGTCAGGGTGCCCGACGACGTGTCCGTGGTGGGCTTCGATGACCAGCCGGAAGCGGGGTACTTCACGCCCCCGCTGACCACCGTCCGCCAGGACTTCGAGGAACTGGGGCGCCGCTGCATGGACATCATGCTTGAGGAAATCGAGTCGGGTGCCGCGGTGAGCTCCACCGTGGTCCCGCCGGAACTGGTCCTCCGCGCCAGCACCGCCGCCCCGGTGTCCGCCTAGAAGCCTCGGCAGCCGCCTGGAAAGGGCGGGATGGACGCCGGCAAAAGAAAACCAAAAAAATCTCCATGAATCTGCATCCAACTCCGGGCCTGCGCCGGTAGTAGGGGTGTCAGCAAAAATGCCCGGGGAGCCGGGCCGTTCAAGGAGATGGACATGCGCAACACAATCTTCACCGCAGGTGCCGGTGCGGCGGCCATTGCAGCCGCAATCGCTCTGGCCGGCCCCGCCAACGCAGCAGAAGGAGACGCCCAGCTCTCGGTGCTGCACGGGGTCCCCGGACTGACCGTGGACGTCTGGGTCAACGGCGACCGTACGCTGGATGACTTCACGCCGGGAACCCTAGCCGGGCCCCTGGCCCTTCCGGCGGGCACCTACGAGATCGCCATCACGGCAGCCGACGCCGCCGACGCATCCGCCCCCGCCATTGGTCCTGTCAGCGTCAACCTGGCAGCCAACGGTAACTACACCGCGGCCGCCCACCTCGGCGCAGACGGCAAGCCCACGGCCAGCCTGTTCACCAATGACGTCTCCCCGATCCCGGCCGGCAAGGGCAAACTGACCGTCCGGCACGCCGCCGCCGCACCCGCCGTCGATGTCCTGGCCGGCGGTACCGCCGTCGTCACCAACCTGGCCAACCCGGCCGAACAGACCCTGACCCTCGATCCCGGCACGGTCCCGGCCGCAGTTGCCGCCGCCGGGACCACCACCCCCGTGATCGGGCCCGCAGACGTCACGGTGGCCGAAGGGACGCACACCATCGTCTACGCCTGGGGCAGCCTGGCGGACCAGAACCTCAAGCTCGCCGTCCAGACCATCGAAGGCCTGCACACGTCTCCAGCCTCGGTACCCGGCGCCCTTGAAGGCTCCGCAAATGCCGATGGGACGGGTTCCCCGGTTGCCACCGCCGGGTTTGGCCTGGCAGCCCTGGCCTTGCTGGCCGGGGCGGTGGGTGTAGGCCGCGCCGTCCGCGCCCGGCGGGCGGAACTCTAACCGGCTCCGCTGAAGGCCCAGCCAAGCGCAGGGGCCCGGCCGCATATCCGCGGACGGGCCCCTGCGCCGGCCCATTTGTCCGCAATAGATGTCTCCAGGGAAGGGCGGCAGCCATGACAACACGCACGACGCCGGCAGGCGGGTACCGCCGTCGGCCTGCCTCAAGGGGTGCGGCAGCAGCGCTGGTGGCTGGGGTGCTGGTTCTCTCCGGCTGCGGTTCGGCCGCCCCGTCCACATCCGGGGCATCGTCCCCAGCGGCTGCAACCAGTTCCACGGCTTCGTCGGACGCCCGGCCGCCGCAGGCATCCGCCCCCAGCGGAGCTCCCCCTTCCAGCCCTGCCATTTCCAGCCCTGGCATTGCCCAGCCGGGGGACATCCCGCTCCGGCCGGCCACCCTGTCGGCGAATCCTGCCGCGCCGGCACCCATTTCGCTCACTGTGGCCGGCACGGCCATCGACATGCCGGTGGTGCCCGGGGGCGTGTCCGCCGGGGGAGCGATGGAGATTCCGGACGTGTTCGACCGTGCCGCCTGGTACAGGTTCGGCCCGGCGCCGGGCGCGGCCGAAGGTACCGCCGTCATCGCCGGACACATCGACACCACCTCGGACCGCGCGCCGTTGTCCGCCCTGAAGTCGCTCGCGACCGGAACCATCATCCGGGTGGGAAGGGAAGGCGCCTCCGCACTCACCTACCGGGTTGCGGGCGTGGAGCTGATGGCGAAGGACAAGTTCGACGGCGCATCCCTGTTCAGGCGGTCAGGGCCCCATGAACTCAAGCTGGTTACCTGCGGCGGCAAATGGCTGGACGAGCGGATGGACTACAGCGACAATGTGATTGTCACCGCAGTCCCTGCCTGAACCGGTCCCCGCATGAACCAGTTCCTGCACGGTGGGTGGCCAGCCATGTATCTCGTCGCCGAAGCCGGGAGGGAGCCGCCCGTGACGCTCCCCGGCCGCGCGTCCCCCGGATGGGATGACGGGCTCACCGCCTCTTTCCTGTCCGGCGATGAGCATGCGCTGGCGGCGGCCTACCGCGAGTTCGCGCCCCTGGTGCATACCTTGGCCCTCCGGTCCCTGGCGGACCGCGCTGCGGCGGACGATGTGACCCAGGAGGTGTTCATCCGGGTGTGGCGCTCGCGGAGCACCTTCAACCCGCAGATAGCCCGGCTCCCGGCCTGGATCGTCGGCATCACCCGCAATGCCATCGCGGATGCCCAGCAGTCGTCCGCCCGCGAAGCCCGCAAGGCCTACGCCGCCGCGGGCGCCGGCATGGCCGCGGATGCAGGGGCGGGAACGGAGGCCGCGGAAACGCTGGCGGACCGGCTGCTCCTGGACGGTGAACTGGAAAGGCTGGGAGAGCCCCAGGGGTCCATCATGAAGCTTGCCTTCTACGAGGACCTGACGCACGAACAGATCTCCCGGAAACTGGACCTGCCCCTTGGTACCGTCAAGAGCCACATCCGCCGCAGCCTGACCCACCTGAGAAGCAGATTGGAGGTAGACCATGCCGCATCTTGATCCGGAACAGTTGAGCCTCCTGGCGCTGTACGACGACTGGGATGACCCGGGCGCCCGGGAGCACCTCCTGGCCTGCCCCCAGTGTGCCGCCGACTATGCAGCCCTGCGCCGCACGGTGGAAGCGGTGAAGACAACGCCGGACACCAGCCGCCTGTCCGTCCCCGGGCCCCAGGTCTGGGCGGGAATCCATCGCGAACTTGGCCTGGGTGAGTCCCTCCGGGAGGACCCGCTGGCGGCGGAAGCGCCTGAAGAGGGCGGGACCAAGGAAGCCGGGACGAAGGAAGCCGGGGCAGCTCCTGGCGCCATGCCCGCATCCGGGGACGTGCCGCCGTCGAACGTTGTCCCGCTCTCTGACAGAACAAGTGGCGTCAAAACCAAGGGTGCCCGGACCCGGGGTGCGTGGTGGCAGCGGCCCGGCACGTGGCTGGCGACGGCGGCAGCTGCTGTCCTGGTGGTTTTTGGCGCCAACTGGGCCTTCAACCGCCCGCCCCAGCCCCAGGAGCTCGCGGCGACCCAGCTGACGCCGTTGGCACAGCATTCCGCGGCAGGCTCCGCCAAGGTGGTGGAGGCTGCTGACGGCTCCCGCAGCCTGCAGGTGAGCCTGGACAAGGATGAAGCCAAGGGCTATCAGGAAGTGTGGCTGATTGCGCCGGACCTCTCCAAACTGGTCAGCCTGGGCGTCATGAACTCAACGTCGGGAACGTTCCAGGTTCCCGCCGGCCTTGACCTTTCCCAGTACCCGGTAGTGGATGTGTCGGACGAGCCGGTAGACGGTAATCCCGCCCATTCCAGCGTGAGTATTGCCAGGGGCACCCTTACAACCTGATCGGTCAGGGCCTGATCAGTGCCCGGGCCCACCCGGCGAGCCTGCCCCACTGGGCCACGGTGGCGGCGGCCAGCAGCGCCGCGGCCGCATGCAGGTACAGCATCAGGTGGAGCGAGTGCGCGGCGGGAGCACCGGCCGACGGCGGCGCGTCTGCAGTGGGCGGGGTTCCGTGGCCGTGGCCCGGCAACGGAACGGCGCTGGCGGTGGAGAAGGCGGTGAAGGCAAGATGCAGCAGCTGCTGCGCGACGGCAGCCGCCACCAGGACCGCCCAGCCGGGAACCTGCGCCGGCGCCACCCGATCCAGGAGCACCGCACCAAGCCCCAGCAGCACCGCCAGTGCGGCAATGATGATGACCGCCGGCGCCTGGCCGCCGCCGCCCACATGGGCGGCCAGGCCAAGAGCGGTGCCCAGCGGTCCGGCCAGCCAGGTGAGGGTACCCGCGCGGGCGACCGCCGGATGCGTGCCTTCCATGCCTCCGCCCCTCCCGCGTTCCTTGGTCCTTGTTGTTCCCTACCCACCCCGGGGCCGGTGAACCATCATGAACCGGAAGCCGGTCAGCGGCCGAAGTGTGCGTGCGGCGCACCTTCCGGAAGGCGTTCCAGGATGTCTTCGGCCACCTTGCGCACCTTGATGTTCCGGTGGCTTGACGCCTTGGCGAGGATGGCAAACGCCTCCTGGTAGGAGCACCTGTTTTGCGCCATGATCACGCCGCAGGCCACATTGATGGAGGTGCGGCTGTCGAGTGCCGAGCGGAGATCGGTGGCCAGCGAGCGGGCAGTGTGCAGGTTGATGGCCATTTGGAGGCTCTTGGCTGCCAGCACTGCGAAGGTGCGTGCTTCCGCGATAACCTGCAGCGGGAAAGCCTTCGAGTCCTCAGCGAAGAAGGCAAGGGCGGCCCTTGACTGGCCTAGTTCGCTGCTGCCAGGGATCCCATCGTCGGCGGGAACGCCCGTGTCCAGGCGGAGCCTTACGGCAAGGGCGCTGCCAAAGCCGGCCGACTGGAGTTGGCTGGAATAGCGCCGCCAGCGGAAGTCCCCGTTCCTCTGGAGAACGGCCACGGGGTGGCCGCCGGACATCACATCGGTCACGGGGCCCTCGGCCGTTTCACGTTCCCAGTCCAGCAGGCGGGCCACCTCGTCAGTGGTGCCCGTGATGGCCGGAGCGCGTTTGGGCTGATGCAGCATCAGCCCGCACCCGACGTCGATCCCGGCCGTCCTGACGACGTGTGCGGCCGAAGCGGCAACCAGCAGGTCCAGGGAGTCGGCCAAAGTTGGGGCACCGTTGACCAGGTCCAGGAGGAGTGAGGTGTTCCGGGACGCGGCCTGTTCGTGGCTGCCCGCCACGGTCAGCGGTGCGTGGCCCCTCCGGGAGAGCGGAGGGGCTAGAGGGCCGGCGACGGCTGGGGGAGAGCCCTTGGTCTCGAAGGACTCCTCGTCGCCGGCCCCGCCTATTACCCGTGTCCGATGGACCGGGAAACCTGGGCCGATTTGTGGTGAATGATGCATTGCCAGTCTCACACCCCCCTAGTGAGCCAAAACCGAGAGCTTGAAGGTCTTGCCTCTGTGAAAAAACTAATTGCCCTCCAGCCCCGGGTGAATGCGTAGCTGGTACCTGTCTTTTCGATTAGGTAGTACTTGGATGCCCCCGGTCCGGGGCCTTTCCCTGCATTGCGGCAGGTCCAGCCCGCGGCCTGGTTCTCCCGCATGCACCGGACGCCCGGGGCCGAATACGCGGCAAAACACTTGACTCAGGAAGCGGCACCCCAAAGAATGCTTCTATAACGTTGTAGAAACTATCCGAGGATGCCTCCGTGACACAGCCAGAACCCGCCGCAGCAAAAATCACCCTCGACCCGTCCTTCATCGTGGGGCCCGTCCGCCGTCGTACGTTTGGCGCCTTCGTTGAGCACCTTGGCCGGTGCGTCTATACCGGCATCTTTGAGCCGGACCACCCGGACGCCGACGAGGACGGCTTCCGCAAGGATGTCCTGGAGCTGACCCGGGAGCTGGGCGTCTCCACCGTCCGCTACCCGGGCGGCAACTTCGTCTCCGGCTACCGCTGGGAGGACGGCGTGGGCCCGGTAGAGCAGCGCCCCGTCCGGCTGGACCTGGCCTGGCACTCCACCGACCCCAACACCGTGGGCGTGGACGAGTTCGCCAAGTGGTCGGCCAAGGCCGGCGTGGAACCCATGATGGCCGTGAACCTGGGCACCCGCGGCGTGCAGGAGGCACTTGACCTCGTGGAGTACTGCAATATCGACGGCGGGACGGACCTTTCAGAGCAGCGCCGCACCAATGGCGCGGAAAAGGGCTACGGCATCAGGATGTGGTGCCTGGGCAACGAGATGGACGGCCCCTGGCAGATCGGGCACAAAAACGCGCTGGAGTACGGCCGGCTGGCAGCGGACACTGCCCGCGGCATGCGCATGATCGACCCCGGCCTGGAACTCGTGGCCTGCGGCAGCTCCGGACCCAGCATGCCCACCTTTGGGGAGTGGGAGCGTGTGGTCCTGACCGAAACCTACGAACTCGTTGACCTGATCTCGGCGCACCAGTACTTCGAGGACTTCGGCGACCTGCAGGAACACCTGGCTGCCGGGCACAAGATGGAAGCGTTCATCCGCGACATCGTGAGCCACATCGACCACGTGAAGTCAGTCAAGAAGTCCAGCAGGCAGGTGAACATCTCCTTCGACGAGTGGAACGTCTGGCACATGAGCCGTGACGAATCCAAAGTGCCCGCCGGCAAGGACTGGCCGGTGGCGCCGGTGCTGCTGGAGGACACCTACACGGTGGCCGACGCCGTGGTGGTGGGTGACCTCCTGGTCACGCTGCTCCGGAACACGGACCGTGTCCACTCGGCCAGCCTGGCGCAGCTGGTGAACGTCATCGCACCCATCATGACCGAACCCGGAGGCCGGTCCTGGAAGCAGACCACCTTCCACCCCTTCGCACTGACCTCCCGGTACGCCTCCGGTACGGTGCTGCAGCTCGCCACCGAATCGCCGCTGGTCAGCGGCGGCACGACGGCCGGCTTCGCCGCGCTGTCCGCCGTCGCCACCTATGACGCGGACAAGGGCCAGGCGGTGGTGTTCGCCGTCAACCGCTCGGCTGACCAGGCGCTCACGCTGGACGCCGCCGTGGCCGGCCTCGGCAGGGTGCGGGTGGTGGAAGCTTTGACCTATGCGAACAAGGATCCTTACTGGCAGGCCACCGCCGACGATTCCACCTCCGTCCTGCCCTCGGAAAACGGCACGGCAAAGGTGGAGGCTGGCCGGCTCACCGCCGAACTTCCGGCTGTGTCCTGGTCCATGATCCGGCTGGCCGTGGAGTCCTGACCGGCTCAAACACCTGAGGGTGTGCTTATGACGACGGCGGGCCGCAGGTGGGAGGATGGACGGCATGGAACTGCACATCACGGGCGATCCCGCCGCGGACAAGTTGTTGAGTGAGGACGACTTCGCCCTCCTGACCGGCATGCTGCTGGACCAGCAGGTGACGATGGAATCCGCCTTCGCCGGGCCCGAAAAGATCCGGGCCCGGATCGGGTCGCTGGAGCCCGAGGCCATTGCAGCGCACGATCCAGCCGCGTTCGTGGAGATGTTCAAGGAGCGGCCCGCCGTCCACCGCTTCCCCGGTTCCATGGCTGCGCGCGTGCAGGCGCTCGCCGGGGCGGTCCGGGACGAATGGGACGGCGATACTGCCGCCATCTGGACCAAGGGCTCGCCGGACGGCGCAGAGGTGCTGCGCCGGCTCAAGGCGCTGCCCGGTTTCGGGGAGCAAAAGGCGAAGATCTTCCTGGCCCTGCTGGGCAAGCAGCGTGGACTCGAGGCACCCGGTTGGCGGGAAGCCGCCGGCCATTACGGCGAGGACGGTGCGTACCTGTCGGTGGCCGACATCGTGGACCCGGAATCCCTGGCCAAGGTGCGTGCCAGCAAGCAGGCTGCAAAGGCAGCAGCAAAGGCAGGAAAAGAACGTTAATGGCAGTCACCATGAACGACGTCGCGAGGGCGGCGGGCGTCTCCCTGAAGACCGTTTCGAACGTCCTGAACGATTATGAATTCATCCGCCCAGCCACCAAGCAGCGGGTGCAGGATGCCATCGCGGAACTGGGCTACGAGGCCAACCTCACCGCCCGCAGCCTGCGGTCCGGCAAGACGTCCACGCTGGGCCTGGTCCTGTCCGATCTTTCCGCCCCCTATTACGCCGAACTGGCGTCGAAGCTGATGAAGGCTGCCGCCCGCCACGGGTACCGGGTAATGGTGGAGCAGTCCGACGCCGAGGCCTCCGCCGAACTTGGTGCCTTGCAGGGGACCTTCCGCCAGCTCACCGACGGGCTGCTGTTCACGCCGCTGGTGGTGGACGCGGATGCCATTGCCGCGCGGGCGGGCAAGAAACCGATGGTGATGCTCGGCGAGCACATCGTGGATCCCCGTTTCGACCTGGTGACCATGAAGAACGAGGAGGCCGCGGCTGCGCTCACCACCCACCTGCTGGCTGGCGGCCGCCGTCGTATCGCCGTGGTGGGAGCCAGCACCGGGGAGTCCGCCGGGACGGCGGGCCTGCGCCTGAACGGGTACCGGAATGCGCTGGCGGAAGCGGGCATCCCCTTCGACCCCGCGCTCGTGGCACCCGCTGAATGGCGCCGCGATACGGGTGCTGCCGCCGTCGCCGGTCTGCTGGAAGCGGGCGTGGAGTTCGACGCCGTCTTCGGACTGAATGACGTACTGGCGCTGGGCGCCATGCACGAGCTGCTGGTCCGCGGCGTCAAGGTCCCGAAGGACGTGGCGGTGGCGGGCTTTGACGACATCGACGAAGCGCGCTTCGCGTCCCCCTCACTCACCACCGTCTCGCCGGGCATGGATGAGATCGCGGAGCGGTCCATCACCCTGTTGCTGGACCGGATCGCCGGCCGCGAGCCGTCGGAACAGGGCGTGCACGTGGAAGCCGGGTTCGAACTGAAGGTCAGGGAATCCGCGCCCTAGGGTTTCGCAGCCCCGCAGGCGGGTAACTTTCCCTCACCACCCGCCGGCCCACGGACTCAACGAGGAAAGGTGCCCCCATGATCGCCCTCCTGGTCATCGACATGCAAAACGCATTCTTCGAAACGCCCGAACTGGCAGCCCAGCAGGACCGGGTGGTCAGCGAGTGCAACCGGCTGCTGGAAGGGTTCAAGGCCGCCGGACACGCGGCGCTCCTGGTAGGCACCGAGCACGAGCGGGACAAGTCCACCTGGACCCTCAGCATGCTCGACGACGACCAAGGCTTCATCTTCCGCGGGAGCGGGCAGGCCCAGTCGGTGCCCGGCCTCATCAAGGAGGACCTGCCCCAGTTGAACAAGACCCGGGACAGTGCCTTCGTGGGAACCAACCTGCTGGCCCGGCTGCGGAACTGGGACGCCGACGAAGTGGTGCTCGCCGGTGTCTCCACGCACAACTGCATCGCCCAGACCGCAGCCGACGCATTCGCGCACAACATCCGGGTCACCTACGCCAAGGACGCGATGGCCTCCGAAGCCGACCAGGACGCTGCAGACATGCTCCGCATCCTCTCCGCCACCTACCGCCAGCCCATCCAGTCCAGCGACGAGATCCTTGCCCGGCTCAGCGGGGCGGAGTAGCCTCCCACCGTTGGGGCACATCCCCAGCTTTCGTTGATACTCCTGAAACCTGGCGGAAACGTGACCCGCCTACGCTGGCAGCACGCCGCAGGCCGTCGAAGGGAACCCCATGCATCTCATGCCGCGTGAGCAGGAAAAACTCCTGATCGTGGTGGCCGCCGACCTGGCCCGCCGAAGGCAGTCCCGCGGCCTCAAACTCAACTACCCCGAGGCCGTGGCCATCATCAGCTACGAACTGATCGAGGGCGCCCGCGACGGCAGGACCGTGGCCGACCTCATGAGCTACGGCACCACCCTGCTCACCCGGGCCGACGTGATGGAAGGCGTGCCGGAGATGATCCACGACGTCCAGATCGAAGCCACGTTCCCGGACGGCACCAAGCTGGTCACCGTCCACAACCCCATCCGCTAAGGAGCGCGGCAATGATTCCAGGCGAGTACGTCCTGCGGCCGGAACCCGTGACCGCGAATGCGGGCCGGGAGGCAATCGAGGTGGCCGTAACCAACACCGGCGACCGGCCCGTCCAGGTGGGGTCGCATTACCACTTCGCCGAGGCCAACGCGGCCCTGGCCTTCGACCGCGAGGCGGCTTACGGCCGGCGCCTGGACATCCCGGCAGGAACAGCGGCTCGCTTTGAGCCGGGGGATTCACGGAACGTGCGGCTCATTGAGCTGGCTGGGACCCGCGAGGTGCATGGGCTCAGCAATGCGGTCAATGGAAGGCTCGACGACGGCACCCGGCAAAGCGGGCCTGTGATGGAAGGGGACGGCGAGTGAGCTTCGAGATTCCGCGCAGGCAGTACGCGGACCTCTACGGGCCGACAACCGGGGACAAAATCCGGCTGGCGGACACCGAACTCTTCCTTGAGATCGAAAAGGACTTCACCGTGTACGGCGAGGAAGTGGTGTTCGGCGGCGGCAAGGTGATCCGCGACGGCATGGGGCAGAACGGCCAGTCCACCCGTGACGGGGACATTCCGGACACCGTCATCACCAACGCCGTGATCCTGGACCACACCGGCATCTACAAGGCAGACGTGGCGCTCAGGGACGGCCACATCTTCCGGATCGGCAAGGCCGGCAACCCGCAGATCACCGACGGCGTGGACATCGTGATCGGCTCAAGCACCGAAATCATCGCGGGCGAGCGGAAAATCCTCACCGCCGGCGGCATCGACACCCACATCCACTTCATCTCACCGGACCAGGTCCCCACTGCCCTGGCCAGCGGCGTGACCACGATGATCGGCGGCGGCACAGGTCCTGCCGAAGGCACCAAAGCCACCACGGTGACGCCCGGAAAGTGGCACATCCAGCGGATGCTGCAGGCGGCCGAGGCGTTCCCCATGAACATCGGCCTGTTCGGCAAAGGCCACGCATCCGCCGTCGAACCCCTCGCCGAGCAGATCCGTGCCGGTGCCATCGGGCTCAAAGTCCATGAGGACTGGGGTGCCACCACCTCCTCCATCGACACGTCGCTGAGGGTCGCCGACGAGTACGACGTCCAGGTGGCCATCCACACCGACACCCTGAACGAGTGCGGGTTCGTGGAGGACACCATCCGCGCCATCGGCGGCCGCGTCATTCACACCTTCCACACCGAAGGCGCCGGCGGAGGGCACGCACCGGACATCATCAAGATCGCCGGCATGCCCAACGTCCTGCCCGCTTCCACCAACCCCACGCTCCCGTACACGCGCAACACCATCGAAGAGCACCTGGACATGCTCATGGTGTGCCACCACCTCAACCCGGACATTCCCGAGGACGTGGCCTTCGCCGATTCCCGCATCCGTGCCGAGACCATCGCCGCGGAGGACGTCCTGCAGGACCTGGGCATCTTCTCCATCACCTCCTCCGACTCCCAGGCCATGGGCCGGGTAGGCGAGGTCATTACCCGCACATGGCAGGTGGCGGACAAGATGAAGAAGCAGCGCGGGGTGTTGGAAGACAACGACGGCGGGGCGCACGGCAGTGCGGACAGCGACAACTTCCGGCTCAAGCGCTACGTGGCCAAGTACACCGTCAACCCCGCCATCGCGCAGGGCATCGCGGATTCCGTAGGCTCAGTTGAAGTGGGCAAGTTCGCGGACCTGGTGCTGTGGGACCCTGCGTTCTTTGGGGTCAAACCGGAACTGGTGCTCAAGGGCGGGCAGATCGCCTACGCCCTGATGGGCGACTCGAATGGGTCCATCCCCACCCCGCAGCCGCGCACCATGCGGCCCATGTTCGCCACCTTCGGCAAGGCTGTCCAGCAGTCCTCCATCACCTTCCTGTCCAAAGCAGCGATCGACGCCGGCGTGCCCCGGGAGCTGGGCCTGGAGAAGGTCATCCGGCCCGTCTCCGGAATCCGCAACCTCACCAAGGCCGACCTCAAGTACAACGACGCCACCCCCGACATCCAGGTTGACCCCGAAACCTACCAGGTGACGGTGGACGGCGAGGACGTCACCTGCGAACCGTCCGACGTGCTGCCCATGGCCCAGCGGTACTTTCTCTTCTAAGCCCTCCCCGAAAGAAACCACGTGATCATCGACAAAGTCCTGGGCAACCTGCACGACCTGCCGGACTCCGACCTCGCCGCCTACGCCGGCCTGCACCGCGAAAAAATCGTCCTGCCCAGCACCCAGCTGGTCAAACGCATCCAGCGCGCCACCACCGACCACGGCAGGGAAATCGGCATCCGCCTCCCCTCCGGCTCCGGCGACCTCCGCGACGGCGACATCCTCCACGTCACCGAAACCAATATGATCGTCGTCTCCGTCCTGCCCACCGACGTCCTGGTCATTGCACCCCGGACCATCCACCAAATGGGCGTCACCGCGCACTCCCTCGGCAACCGGCACCTCCAGGCACAATTCTTCGACGCGGACAGCGAGTACGGGGCCGCCGTCATGGTGTGCGCTTACGACCACACCGTCGAGGACTACCTCCGCCACAACGCCGTGCCCTACACCCGCCAGGAACGCGTCATGCCCGTGCCTTTCCGCCATGCTGAACACAGTCACTAACTCAGCGTCTTCGGCTCCTTCGGCGAGCGCCGGCGCGGGGGCTTCGGCGGGTGATAGGGGCCGTGCCCGCTTCGCGGTGCCCGCCACGCCGCGGCCCCTATCACCCGCCTCCGCCGAGTTGAGCAGGCACGTCGCCTTGGGAGCGCAGGTATGAGCTATCAGCTGGCGCTGCAGCAGTTGGTTGATTCAGCCTTGCCTACTGGGGCTTTTGCTCACTCCCTTGGGTTTGAGACTTATGTCGACGGTGGGGGTGTTTTTGATGAGGGTTCTTTTGGGGTGTGGCTGTCTGCTTTTGTGGCGCAGTCGCTTACTTACTCTGATGGGCTTGCTATTCGGCTTCTGTATGAGGGGGGTGATCTTGGGGAACTGGATTCGCTTTTGTCTGCTTCCCTTTTGCCGCGGCAGGTCCGGGAGGCCAGCGTGAAGATGGGCGGGCGGTTGCTCGAGATTGGGGCTGAGGTGTTTCCCTCGCCTGCGCTGGAACTGTACCGGGACCTGGTGGCCACGGGCCGCGCCGCCGGGCACCAGCCGCTGGCCTTCGCCGTCGTCGCCCGCTCCCTGGGCGTACCGCAGCGGGAGGCGCTTGCTGCCTACCTCTTCGCCACCGTTACCTCGCTCACCCAGAACGCCGTCCGGGCCATCCCGCTTGGCCAGAACGCCGGGCAGCGGGTGCTGCGGAAAGCGCACGACGACGTCGCTGCCGCCCTCCACGCGATCGCGCACCTCACGCCGGACGACCTTGGCGCAGTCAGCCCCGGACTGGAAATTTCGCAAATGCGGCACGAACGCCAGCGTGCCCGGATGTTCATGAGCTGACTGTGCTTCGGCTCGATAGGAGGAAACCATGACTGAACCCATCAAAATCGGCATCGGCGGGCCCGTCGGCGCCGGCAAAACCCAGCTCGTGGAACGGCTCACCCGGCACATGAGCGGCGATATCTCCATGGCCGCCATCACCAACGACATCTACACCATCGAGGACGCCAAAATCCTCGCCGCCAACGGCATCCTCCCTGCAGACCGGATCATCGGCGTCGAAACTGGCGGCTGCCCGCACACCGCCATCCGCGAAGACACCTCCATGAACACCGCCGCCATCGAGGAACTCAAAGTCCGGCACCCCGACTTGCAGGTCATCTTCGTCGAATCCGGCGGCGACAACCTCTCCGCCACCTTCAGCCCCGAACTGGTGGACTTCTCCATCTACATCATCGACGTTGCCCAAGGCGAGAAAATCCCCCGCAAAGCCGGCCAGGGCATGATCAAATCCGACCTCTTCATCATCAACAAAACCGACCTCGCACCCCACGTCGGCGCCGACCTCGCCGTCATGGAACGGGACTCCAAGGAATTCCGTGGCAACAAGCCGTTCTGCTTCACCAACCTCAAAACCGACGAAGGCCTCGAGAAGGTCATCGAATGGATCCGGCACGACGTCCTGATGCTCGATTTGGCATGAGTACGACGGCGGACTCGGGTTCAGCGCTCGCCGCACCGGGGCCTGCGCCCGCGGGTGAGGCCGCTTCCGGCGCTTCACCGGGGATAGGGGGCCGTGCCCGCTTCGCGGTGCCCACCACGCCGCGGCCCCCTATCCCCGGCTCCGCTTTTGCTGGCAGGTCACCGATGGGCGAGCTTGAGCTTCGGGTCGCCGTTCGTGGGCAGCGCTCAGTTGCTTCGCATCAGTACCATCGTGGTGCCTTGAGGGTTATGCGGCCGCATTACCTCGATGACTCCGGACAGGTTTGTTATGTGGTCGTGAATCCTGGCGGGGCTTATCTTGGGGCGGACCTCTTTCGCATTGATGTTGAGGTGGGGGACTCTGCTTCTCTGCTGCTGACTACGCAGTCTGCGACGAAGGTTTATCGGACTCCCGGGTCTTTTGCTGAGCAACGGATGGCTGTGCGGCTGGGGGAGGGGGCGCGGCTGGAACTCATGCCGGACCAGCTCATCGCCTACCGGGAAGCCAGCTACCGGCAGCGGACGTCCGTGACCCTGCGGCCGTCGTCGTCGCTGGTCATGGCCGAGGTTGTGACGCCCGGCTGGTCGCCCGACGGCGCCGCCTTCCGGTATGAGGAAGTGCGCCTGAGGAACCACATCTGTGTGGAAACAGGGGCGGGCGCCGAACTGCTGTCGCTGGACAACCTGCTGATCCGGCCGCCGCTCCACGACGTCACCGGGCTGGGGTTCATGGAAGGCTACAGCCACCTCGGATCGCTGGTGGTGGTGGATCCCCGGGTGGACCAGGCGCTTGCCGACGAACTGCACCTGCTGACCACTGACCACCAGGCCCTGACCGGCATCTCGCTGACCCGCACTGTTGCGGGGACCACCGGGCTGGTGCTGCGGAGCCTCTCCAACAGCACGGACGAGCTGACCCGCCTGCTTCGATCCTGTACTGACCTGCTGCGCGGACGCTGGTACGGCCAGGGGCCGCTGGACCTGAGGAAGCACTGATGGCCGGCATCGCCACGCTCTACCGGGACCGGGACTCGCTGCCGCTCCGGACCCGGGCGCTCTTCACCTTTGGTGCCGTGGCCGCGCTGCACGCTGCCGCCGTCGTCCTTTTGCTTGCCGGAACCCGGACCGGGGGCGGCGGGGCGCTCTCTTGGGGACTTGTCCTTACCGCCTACCTGGCCGGGGTGAAGCACAGCTACGACTGGGACCACCTGGCCGCCATCGACAACTCCACCCGGAAGTTCGTGGCACAGCGGCAGCATCCGGTGAGTGTGGGCTTCGCGTTCAGCCTGGGGCACAGCTCGGTGGTGACCCTGGCGGGGGTGCTGGTAATCGCCGGTGCGTCCATGGTTGGCGGCCTGATGGAGGACGGTACGGCCGGGAACCTGGTGCTGGGGCTGATCGGCAGCGGTGTATCCGGGGTGTTCCTGCTGGCCATGGGGCTGTTCAACGGCTCGGCGTTCACCCGCTCGGCCGCTGCCTTCCGGCGTTCCCGGGCCGGAGCAGCCATTGATCCCCGCGACCTGGAACCGCAGGGACTGGTGGCGCGGCTGCTGGCCAAACCCCTCGCCAGGGTGCGCCGGCCGCGGAACATCTACGTGATTGGCTTCCTCTTTGGGCTGGGTTTCGATACCGCCACCACCATCGGGCTGCTGATGATGACGACGGCGGCGTCCCTGGCCGGGGTGCCCCCGTTTGCCCTTCTCGCCCTGCCGCTCGCCTTCGCAGCCGCGATGACACTGTGTGATTCAGTGAACGGCATGGCGATGATGCGGATGTACCGCTCGGCACTGGCCGACCCGCGACGGAAGCTTGGCTTCAACGCGCTGGTGACGGGTATCTCTGCCGTCTCGGCCCTGTTCATTGCCGTGATCACTTTGGCCGGCTTCTTTCACGCCGCATTCGGCCTGCATGATCCGGTGACGGCTTGGCTTTCATCGATCGACCTGGGCGACGCCGGCTTGCTGCTTGTGGCGCTGCTGCTGGCCGTCTGGGGCGGGGCCGCGCTCGCGTGGAGGCAGGCCCGGAACGGATAGGGCGCGGTGCCGGCACCCATTGCCGGCACCGCGCCCCCATGTGTGGGCGGCTCCTAGCCGAAATCGGCCACGTAGCTGGGAACTCCGACGGCGTCCGTGGACACCGGCGCTCCGGTGTCATTGACTACGTGGTCCAGCGTCCCGGCCCCGAGGTTCACCGTCAGCAGGCTGTGCAGCTTCACGCCGGGCGTCACCGGGACCTCGAAGCCGCGGGTGGCGTGGATGGTGGGGTCCACGTTGTTGTACACATAGCTGCCGCCGCCCCAGAGTTCATGGGTCTTGACGGAATCCGAGACCTTGTACCCGGCCCAGCCGAGGACCCCGTCATGCTGCCACGCTGCCTGGTTGGGGGCGTCATAGGGCAGTTCGTTCTGGAAGAAGACCGTTTTGCCGTTTTCGCCGTTCCAGATGACGTTGTACTCCTGGTAGTGCTCCACGAACAGGCCGGTCGCAGTGACGTTGTTACCGTTGACGATCACGCCGTTCCTGCCGGTGTTGGTGGTCCAACCGACACCGTTCCCATGGTCCGCGCGCCAGGCCCAGATGTGGTCCAGGAGGACGTTGTCGCTGTTGACTTCAAGGCTGACCGAGGCCTTGCCCACGTGGGGCCCGCCGATGCGGAAGAACACATCGTGGAGTGTGGTGGGATTGGCCGGATCGCTGTGGAGGGCAGAGTTGGCCGGTCCGCTCCCCGCGCCCGCGATTGCCTTGCCGATGCGCATCAGGGCCGGGGAATTCACTTCGCCGGCGTCCACGGTGACGGCGGCAATGTCTACTCCTGGGACGTCCGCGACTGCCAGGGGAACTGATCCGTTGACGGCGGAAAGTGTTGCCATTCCAAGTCCAAGGATCACCGTTCCTGCCCGCTTGACCTCGATGCTTTGGTCAACGTCGTAGACGCCGGGGGTCAGAATGAGGTTCTTTCCACGCGCCAGCTGCGAGTTGATGGCCTGGACCGAATCGCCGGGCGATGCGATGTAGAAGTCGGCCAACGGGATGCTGCGGCCTTCGGTAGGGCCGTTTTCCCACGTGGTCCCTGCTGAGTCCTGGCGGACGGAGGGCACGAACACGCTGTACTGGCCGGCGGGGTCCACGGTCAGGTAGGGCTTCTCCCTGCTGATCGGAGTCGTGTCCAAGGTGGTGTACGGCGGGTCCGGGAAGGAATCCGCAGGCGCCCCGTTGACGCCCGAGAACACCTGGTTCCAGACCCCGTTGGACCAGCTTCCGATGCTGCTGCCGCGCACAAGGTACTGCTGCTGGGAGCCATTGATGACGGCACCCGTCTTTGAGTCCGCGATAAAGCCCCCGCTGGCGTACTGCGGGCCGGCGGTGCAGTAGTCCATCAGGGAGAGGTTGCCGCCCGTGATGTTGACCCTGCGCATCGGTGCGGCCTGGGATGCTGCCCAGAAATTCGCCGAGCTGCGGCAACCTTCCAGTCCGGTCACGTTGATGGTGAGGTTGGACAGGGAACGCCAGAAGTTGTTCAGCGCGATGCAGTTGTCCGCGGTGAGGCACCGGTTGTAGACGTCCACGTGTCCGTTGATGGTGACATCAGTGGGTGCAGCGCCCAGTCCCGCCACCTCGGTGGAGTAGCCCACCTGGACGATCAGCGGCTCCTCGGGGGTGCCATAAGTCCCGGGTTTGAACAGCAGTGAGTAGCGCTTTGAGCCCATCTCGTCGTCCACCTGCTGGGCCGCAATGGAGTCCACGGTGGCCTGGATCTGGGCCACCGGCATGCTTGGATCGAAGACATAAGTATTGGGTCCGAAAGGGTTTTGCAAAGTCTGTGCCGGCGGCGGTGGCGAGGCCGGAGCCTGGACTGCGGGCTGTGCAACTGACGGTGCGGCTTGTGCTGGAACGGTCCCGCCGGCAGCGAAAAGCCCAAGGAGAAGGGCCGTGGCGGCCGCAACGGTGCCGGCATGGGGCCGGCGGCGCGCCGGAAGGGGTCTGGGTGCGTCAGGGCGTAAGGCTAGCGGCATTGCTGGTCCTGTCAGTGGAGGGGCTGGACGACCATAACGGCTGCAACAGGCAGCCCGGGTCGAGTGATGGGAGCGCTCCCGTCGGGGAAGCGTAGCATCGGGTTTTTGCCCCGGCAAGGGTTTCGCGGGAGCGCTCCCACTGTGTCGGGGTGTCGTATTGTCGATGTGATGAAGGAAAAGACCAGCCGGCCCGGCCTGACCGGCGCGGGATCGGCCAGTCCCACGCTCGAGGACCTGGCGTCAGCTGCCGGGGTGTCCCGCTCCACCGCTTCCCGTGCCATTAACGGCGGCTCCAAGGTGAGTGCGCAGGCCCAGGCTGCCGTTGATGCCGCGATCGTGGCACTCGGCTACACCCCAAACCGTGCGGCCCGAAGCCTGGTGACCCGGCGCACGGGTTCGGTGGCGCTGGTCATCCCCGAACCCGACGCCAGGGTCATGATGGACCCGTACTTCGCCGCGGTGATCACGGGAGTCAATGAAGCACTGCGCGACACCGACCTGCAGCTGGTGCTGCTGATGTCCCGGGCAGGGGACGACTCAGCGCGGACCATCCGCTACCTGCGCGGCGGCCACGTCGACGGGGCGATCGTAGTGTCCCACCACCGCGCCGACGACTGGGTGGAAACCTTGGGGGCCACCGGCCTGCCAACCGTCTTCATCGGCAGGCCGTGGGACACGTCGTCCGGAATTCCCTACGTGGACCTGGACAACTTCGAGGGCGGCCGGCTGGCTGCACGGCACTTGGCGGGCATCGGCCGCAGCAGGCTCGCGACCGTCGCCGGCCCTCCTGACATGACGGCCGCCGTCGACCGCCTGGAAGGATGGCTGCAGGGACTCAGGGAAGCCGGCGTTGAGCCCGGACCGGTCATGCACGGGGACTTCACGACGGCGGGAGGTGCCGCCGCTGCCAAGAGCCTCCTCGCCGGGACGCACGACGTGGACGGCATATTCGCCGCCTCCGACCTTATGGCGCTCGGCGTGGTGGACACTCTTCGCACCGCCGGGCGGCGGGTGCCGGACGATGTGGCGGTGGTGGGCTTCGACAACCACCCAATCCAGGCGGCAAACGGCCTGGGCCTCACCACCGTGGCCCATCCCGTGGCGGATATCGCGGCTGCGGCCGGAAAGCTGCTGGTCAGCGCCATCGGCAACCCCGGCGAGGCCTGGGAGCCCATCATTTATTCGGCAGAACTGGTGGTGCGCGGAAGCACTGTTTTGTAGCCCGTTGCGGAGCGGCCACTGCCAATTGCCTGCCGCAACTTACGCCGCCAGCCCGCCCTTCACCTTGCGGTGCGTCCGGTGTCGTGCCGGGGCCAGGCGTGAGTGGGCGCCCGCGAGAACCTCGCTGCCGTCCGGCACCGTGCTGTCGGAGTCCAGGTGCACACCGTGCTCAATCAGGACGCTGGAGCCGATGCGCGAGTGGCTGCCGATGTGGACGCGGTTGCCGATCACCGTGCCCCGGCCGATCCGCACGCCGTCGCCGATGACCGTCCGGTCACCGATGGTCGCGCCGCGGTCGATCCAGCTGCCGTGTCCAATCCGGCAGCCTGAACCCACCTGCGCGCCGTGCTCCACGTAGGTCATGGGGCCGATCCGGGCGCTGTCCGCCACGCTGGCTCCCGGTGCAATGAGCCCGCCGCCGTTGTCATGGCGGGCATACCGGGTGACCTTACCGGCGTCGTCCTCGACTGACACAAACTTTGCGGTCATACCGTCCCTCGTTAACACCGCGGTTATTTACCGCGCAGTAAGTTAACGGCCGGGAGGGCGCCGGGATTCCCGAACAGGGACTCGAAAGGACGCTACGCCACCAGGTTCGCGGCGGCGGTGTCCATGTGTTCCAGGATGGTCTTCCGCGCCAACGTGGCGTCCCCGGTGTCGATGGCGCCCACGATGTCCTTGTGGCGGTCCACGCTCATGTTGCTGACGCCCTTTTCCAGGCCCGCGAACATGATGGACATCCGGATGGACCCTTCCAAGGACTCCCAGGAGTGGAGGAGGGTTTCGTTGCCGGTGAGCCGGCAGAGGGTGCGGTGGAATTCAAGGTCGGATTCGATCCGTTCCTCCAGGCTCCCGTTTCCAGCGTCCGTCATGGCGTCGATGGCCTTGTGCAGCGATTCGGTGACATGCTGCCGGTCCGGCAGTTCACAGAGCGTCCGGGCGGCGAGGGATTCCAGGGCGGCGCGGACAGCGTAGATGTCCCGGATTTCCTTCTCATCCAGGTGGCGGACGGAGAGGCGGCCGCGGGGTCCGGCGGACAGCAGGCCCTCCTGTTCCAGCTGGCGGAGGGCCTCACGGAGCGTGCCGCGGCTGATCTGCAGCATCTCGGACAATTCGGTTTCCACCAGGTGCCGTCCGGGTTCCAGCTCGCCGCTGGTGATGGCGGTCCTCAGCGCCGAGAGCGCCTGCTCGCGCAGGCTTTTCTTTTCCAGTCCCAGCAGCGGGGCGGTCAGTCCGGCCATGGCTTGTCCTCATTGTCATAAGTCGACTGTTTACAGTCGGTAGTGGTTCCGATATTACGACAGAAAGCACGGCTCCGGCTTAGGACCGGTGCCGTGCTTTCTGCATCCGACAACTGCCCTTAGCCGAGTTCGGCGAGGACCTTGGCTACGATGCGGTCCACGGAGAGCCCGTAGCGCTCGTGCAGGGTGGGCAGGGCGCCGGCATCGAGGAACTGGTCCGGGAGTCCGATGGGCACCACGCGTTTGCCTACTCCGGCGGTGACGACGGCGGAGGCGACGGTTTCGAACAACCCGCCCACCACGGAGTGGTTCTCCAGGGTGACGGCCAGGCGGTCCGTGTTGATCTCCTTAAGGACGGTCTCGGCGTCGAACGGCTTGATGGTGGGGGTGTGCACGACGGCGACGTCCACGTTGTGCGCCGCCAGGGCCTTGGCTGCCTGCAGGGCGCGCATGGTCATCAGGCCGGAGGAGATGAAGACAACATCGTTGCCGCCCCGCAGGACCTTGGCCTTGCCGAGTTCGAACGTGTAATCGTACTCGTCCAGGACCGTGGGCACGTTGCCGCGCAGCAGCCGCAGGTAGGTGGGTCCTTCCGATGCGGCGAGCTGCGGGATGGCCTGTTCGATGTCGATCGAGTCGCAGGGGTCCACGATGGTCAGGTTGGGCATGCCGCGGAAGATCGCCATGTCCTCGGTGGCCTGGTGGCTGGGGCCGTAGCCGGTGGTCAGGCCCGGCAGGCCGCCCACGATGTTGACGTTCAGGTTCGGTTCGGCCGCGTCCAGGCAGAGGAAGTCGTAGGCGCGGCGGGCAGCGAACACCGAGTAGGTGGATGCAAACGGGACCAGCCCGGTTTCGGCCAGGCCTGCAGCAGCGCCGAAGAGCAGCTGCTCGGCCATGCCCATTTGGAAGAACCGCTCCGGGAAGGCCTTGGCGAAGATGTGCATGTCCGTGTACTTGCCCAGGTCAGCGGTCAGGCCCACGATTTTGTCGTTTTCCTGTGCGGCCTTGACCAGGGCGTGCCCGAACGGCGCGGAGGAGGTCTTCTGGCCGGGATCGGCGAAGGATGCGATCATCGCCGAGGTCTTCAGCTTCGGCTTGGCGGGTGTTGCAGCGGCTGCTGCGGTGTCCGGGGCCTCGGTGGTGGTGCTCATGCTGAAGCCTTTCCTTCGTAGCCGGCGGTGAGCTGTTCGCGGCAGATCTGCCATTCGTTCTCTTCGATGCGCATGAAGTGCGCCTTTTCGCGGTCTTCCAGCAGCGGAACGCCCCGGCCCACCTTCGTGTCGCACAGGATCACGGAGGGGCGTCCGACGGCGGCGGCCTGGGCGGCTGCGTTGTCGAACGCTGCCAGCAGCGCGCCGACGTCGTTCCCGTCCACCCGCTGGGTGTACCAGCCAAACGATTCCCACTTTTCAGTGACCGGTTCGGTGCGGAGCACCGTGTCCGTCTTGCCGTCGGCCTGCAGGGCGTTGATGTCCACCATGGCGGTGAGGTTGCCCAGCTGGTGGTGGTGCGCGCCCATCGCGGCTTCCCAGGTGGAGCCCTCGTCCAGTTCCCCGTCGGAGAGGAAGTTGAACACCCGGGCGGAGGAACCCTGGTAGCACAGGCCCAGGGCCATGCCGACGGCGATGGTCAGGCCGTGCCCCAGCGAGCCGCCGGAAATTTCCATGCCGGGCGTGTAGGTGGACATCCCGGACATCGGCAGGCGGGAATCGTCCGAGCCGTAGGTCTCCAGTTCCTCCACCGGGACAATCCCGGCTTCGGCGAGAGCGGCATAGTGGCCGATGGCGTAGTGGCCGGTGGAGAGCAGGAACCGGTCGCGGGCTTCCCAGTGCGGGTCCTCGGCGCGGAAGCGGAGCTGGTCACCGTAGACGGTGGCGAGCATGTCCGCGGCACCCAGGGCCTGGCCCACGTACCCCTGGCCCTGGACCTCGCCCATGTTCAGGGCATGGTGCCGGATCCGGTAGGCGGCGGCGCTGATCTTCTCCAGCCGTTCCGGAGTCACCGCAGTCTGCAGTGTTTGTTCCTGCAGTGTTTGTCCCTGCGGGGCGGCGTCCTGGACGGTATCTGTAGGCATTACTGGCTCCGTGGTCGTTTCGTGCGTGGTGGTCATTCAGGCGTTGACGGTGTTCGGGGTGCTTTTGGTGGCCTCGTCAGCCAGCTCACGTTCCCGCTTGCCCCAGGTTTCCCGGGTGGCGACGGCGGCCCAGAGGCCGATCAGGGCGTACGCGCCGAAGAGCAGCGCGGGGCCCATCCAGCCGAAGCTGACGAACAGCAGGGTGGTGATGAAGGGGGTGAAGCCGGACACCATGGCCGAGATCTGGTACGCCAGGCTGGCGCCGGAAGCGCGGGTCTTGGCCTGGAAGAGCTCCGGGAACCAGGCGCCCTGGGCGCCGGCCAGCGAGTTCTGGCACACGGCGTAGGAGATCACGATGGTCAGGATGATGGCGATGAACAGGCCGGTGTTCACCAGCAGGAACATCGGGATGGCGAACAGGGCCGCGAAGGCGGTGGACCAGACGTACAGCGGGCGGCGGCCAATGCGGTCCGTCAGTGCGGCCCAGGCCTGGGTGGCGAAGATGCCGATGGCCGAAGCGATGCAAAGCGCGATCAGCGTCTGGCTCTTGTCCGCCAGGTGCTGGCTGTTGAGGTAGGAAATCATGTACGTGATGGAAACGGCGTAGCCGGCGGTCTCGGCGATGCGGAGGCCGATGCCCTTGACGATGTTGCGCCAGTCCGTCTTGATGACCTCCACGATGGGTGCCTTGACGATGGCGCCGCTGTCCTTGACCTCATCGAAGACGGGGGACTCGGGGACCTTGGAGCGGATGATCAGGCCAACGATGACCAGCAGGATGCTGGCCAGGAACGGGATGCGCCATGCGAGTTCGTTGCCGAGCTGGACGCTGAACAGGAAGGTCAGGTTGGCCAGCAGCAGGCCCACGGGGAAGCCGGCCTGGACGATGCCGGTGTACTTGCCCTTGGCCTTCCAGGGTGCGTGTTCGTAGCTCATCAGGATGGCGCCGCCCCATTCCGCACCGAAGGCCAGGCCCTGGACGATGCGGACGAAGACGAGCAGTGCCGGGGCGAGCAGCCCGACTGCGGCATAGGTGGGGAGCAGGCCGATGGCGAAGGTGGCCAGGCCCATCAGGATGAGGGAGGCGACGAGGACGGGCTTGCGGCCCACCTTGTCACCAAGGTGCCCGCCAATGATGCCGCCAAGGGGGCGGGCTGCGAATCCGACCCCCAGGGTGGCGAACGAGGCGAGGGTGCCCGTCACGGGATCGGTTCCCGGGAAGAAAGCAGTGCCGAAGTACAGTGCGGCAGCGGTGCCGAAGCCGATGAAGTCATACGTCTCAATCACGGCCCCCACGCCGGATCCGATGGCAACTCGGCGCGCATCCTTGGTGCCGTGGACCGGGCCGCGCATGGTCAGAGCATCTTTGCTCATGGTGGTTCCCTTTCGAAAAGCGGCCGAAGAAAGTCCGCGCTGTCGACTGTTAACAAATGATGGGTTCCAGTGTGACCCACATCATTCCGACTGTCAACAGTCGACTTTCAGAGTTGACTGTTGACAGTTAACGTCCCTATTGTGGTCCTCATCACTACTGCCCGGCACGAACCAAAGGATCAACGATGTTCCATTCCAGACTTGGGTGCTCATCCATCAGCTTCCGGCACCAGGACCTGGGCAGCGCCCTGCGCACCATGAAGGGGCTGGGCTTCGAAGAGATCGATCTGGGCGCGCTGCCCGGAGTATGTGACCACGTACCGTTCGGGCTCGACGCCGGTGCCGTCGCCGCAGTTTCCGCCGAGGTCACCGCTTCGGGCCTGCGCGTCCGTTCGGTAAACGGCGACATCGGGGACCTGAACAGGGTGCTCGACGACGAGGGCCGGGCCGCGCGGGAGCGCCACCTTGACGCCCTGCTCACCTTGACTGCCAACATCGGTGCGAAGGCGCTGGTCCTGCCCTGCGGCGCCCTGGACCACACCCCTGTACGGAGCGTCGACGAGGACCTGGACCTCGTTGCCGCCCAGCTCATTGGTGCCGGGCGGCGGGCGGCGGAGTTCGGCGTCGAACTCTGGACCGAATCCCTGCACTTCCTGCGGTTCTGCTGGAACCTGGAGCGCGCGGAACTGCTGGCCGACCGCCTTGCAGGTTCCGGCGTCGGAATCGTCATGGACTTCAGCCACATCGTGGCGTCCGGCGAGGACATCCAGGCCTACCTGGACCGGCACCAGGGCCGCCTCGTCCACGTCCACTTGCGCGATGCCGTGCCGGGGAACATCAACCTCAGCATCGGCAACGGGGACGCCGACTTCGCCGGGGGCCTGAAACGGCTCGCCGCCGACGGGTACACCGGCCACTTCTCGCTCGAACTGGAAACCCGGGACGTCACCAACGACGAACGCCCGGCCGCCGCCGCCAAGGCAGCAAGCTTCATCACCGACCTCATCTGAGCCCCACCTGCGTAGATGCCGTTGGGACCCCATAACGACAACTACGTGGGCCCCTGCCGGCGAGGGCCCCGACCTGAGCTTGCGAAGGTTGGGAGCCGGTAGGGAGCAATCGATCCACCAAAACAATTCAAGGAGCACCACCATGACCACCATCCAGCGCACCGCCGTCCTCACCGGAGCAACCTCAGACCGCGGCATTGGCATCACCACCGCCCGCCGCTACGCCCGTGACGGCTGGGGCATCGTGATCCTGGACCTCGACGGCGAAAAGTCCGCCAAGGTCGCGGCCGAAATCGGCAACGAATTCAACGTCCCCGCCTTCGGCCACGAGATCGACGTCGCCAACGAAGCCTCCGTGACCGCCGCCCAGGCAGCCGTCGCCGCCGAAGTGGCCGCCGGCAACCTCCCGCCAGTCGGCGCCCTGGCCAATATCGCCGGCATCACCTCGCCCATTCCGTTCCTGGAGACCACCCTTGAGCTGTGGCACAAGGTCATGGACGTCAACGCCACCGGCACCTACCTGGTGACCAAGGCTTTCCTGCCGGACATGATCGCCAATGGCTGGGGCCGGATCGTGAACATGTCCTCCGTCTCCGCCCAGCGCGGCGGCGGCGTCTTCGGCAAGGTCCCCTACTCCGCCGCGAAGGCAGCCATCCTGGGCTTCACCAAGGCCCTGGCCCGTGAACTCGGCACCACCGGCGTCACCGTCAACGCCATCACCCCCGGCGCCGTGGACACCAACATCCGCGTGGGCAGCACCGAGGAGCAGGAAGCGGCCATCAACGCCGGCATCCCGCTGGGCCGCAACGCCACCACCGAGGAAGTGGCCGCCGTGATCGCCTTCCTCTCTTCCGAGGACTCGGCCTACCTCACCGGCACCACAATCGACATCAACGGCGGCAGCCACATCCACTAGCAGCCACCCCCGACAGCCCCCAGCACTGACAGCACCCGGACGCCGGAGAACCCACCATGACCAAAATCTTCAACGACCCCTCAGAGTTCGCCGAGGAGGCCCTGGCAGGCTTCTGCGACGTCCATTCAGACCTGGTCCGCCAGGTCCAGGGCGGCGCCGTCCGCCGCTACCGGCCCACGCAGCCCAAGGTTGCCGTGCTTACCGGCGGCGGCTCCGGCCACTACCCGGCCTTCGCCGGACTGATCGGCAGCGGCTTTGCCGACGGCGCGGTGGTGGGCAACATTTTCACCTCGCCGTCCGCCCAGCAGGCCTACTCCGTGGCCAAGGCTGCAGAGTCCGGCGCCGGCGTCATTTTTACCTACGGCAACTATGCCGGCGACGTGATGAACTTCGGCATGGCCAGCGAGCGGCTGGCTGCCGAGGGCATCGCCGTGGAGAACGTCCTGGTGACGGACGACATCGCCAGCGCCCCGCCGTCGGAATCGGCGAAGCGCCGCGGCATCGCCGGTGACTTCACAGTGTTCAAGGTGATGGGTGCGGCCGCGGAGAACGGCGCGGACCTGGCCGAGGTGGTCCGCCTGGGCCGCAAGGCCAACGACCTGACCCGCACCATCGGCAGTGCGTTTGCCGGCTGCACGTTCCCGGGCGCCGAAGCCCCGCTGTTCACCCTCCCCGAGGGGCAGATGGGCCTGGGCCTGGGCATCCACGGCGAGCCGGGCCTGCACGATACCGACCTGCCTTCGGCGAAGGACCTGGGCCAGGAACTGGTAGCCCGGGTACTCTCCGAAACCCCGCCGAACGCCGGCAAGCGCATCGCGGTCATCCTTAACGGGCTCGGGTCCACCAAGCACGAGGAACTGTTTGTCCTCTGGGGGACCGTTGCACCGCTGCTGCGCGCCGCCGGCTACACGCTGGTGATGCCTGAGGTGGGCGAGCTGGTCACCAGCCTGGACATGGCCGGCGTCTCGCTGACCGTGACCTGGCTGGACGAGGAACTGGAACCGCTGTGGGCGGCCCCTGCAGAAACCCCGGCATACCGCCGCGGTGCAGTGTCAGCCCAGGCGGGAACTTCCGCCCAGGAAGAAGCGGCCGACGCCGGCGCGGCCGCGGAGGCGTTCGTCGCCAGTGACGCCTCCCGTGGGTACGCCGCGGCCTGCGTCGAGGCCATCGGTGCGGCGCGCGCCCTGCTGCACGGCGCCGAGGAACAGCTGGGCCGGATGGACGCCATCGCCGGCGACGGCGACCACGGCCGCGGCATGGTCCGCGGCGTGGATGCCGCAGCCGCAGCAGCCGCCGACGCGCTCGGCCGGGGCGCCGGCGCCGGTGACGTGCTGGCCGCCGCAGGTGACGCGTGGGCAGACAAGGCCGGCGGAACTTCCGGTGTCCTGTGGGGAGCCGGGCTCCGCGCTTTCGGCGAGACGGTGGGGAACTCCTCGGCGCCTGAAACCGCCGTCCTTGCCGCCGGTGTGACGGCGTTCGCAGACCGGATCGTCCAGCTGGGCAAGGCTGAAATTGGCGACAAGACCATGGTGGACGCGCTGCTGCCGTTCGCCTCCACCTTCAGCCGTGCGGTGGCCGACGGGACGGCGCCGGGCCTGGCCTGGCAGGATGCCGCCCGCGACGCGGCAGCCGCCGCGGAGGCAACCGCCGATTTGCTGCCCCTGAAGGGACGCGCCCGCCCGCTGGCCGAGAAGAGCCTGGGCACCGCCGATCCCGGCGCGACGTCCCTTGCCATGGTCTTCGCCGTCATGGGGCCCCACTTCACCACCACCACCAGCACTGCACCGGCAGGAGCCAAGTAATGACGACGGAAGGACACCCCATGGGGCTGCGGCTCATTGTCGGCGCGGATGAAGCCGGCGTGGACTACAAGGACAAGGTCCTCGCGGACCTCCGCAACGATCCCCGCGTCAGCGAGGTGATCGACATTGGCGTGAACCGCACCGACGCCGCGGACGACTTCACCAGGCCCTATCCCTACGTGGGCATCGCTGCCGGTGAGATGATCCGGGACGGCAAAGCGGACCGGGCCATCCTTTTCTGCGGCACGGGCATCGGCGTGGCGATCGCCGCGAACAAGGTGGAAGGCATCCGGGCCACCGCCGCGCACGACTCGTTCTCGGTCGAGCGCTCCATCCTGTCCAACGACTGCCAGGTTCTCACCATGGGCCAGCGCGTGGTGGGCATTGAGCTGGCCCGCCGCCTGGCAAAGGAATGGATCGGGTACACGTTCGATCCGTCGTCGGCCTCGGCGGGCAAGGTCAAGGTTCTCACCGACTTCGAGGGCTGCTAGCAAGAGTCCGGGCGCGGGGCGGCAGTTGTTCAGCGAACAGCTGCCGCCCGGCCGCACCGTACTCCTACACTGGGGTGATGATCACAGTCACCGGAAGTGTGGAAACCAACCTGTCCGCGGAGAAGGCCTTTGCCTTCATGAGTGAGTTCGAAAACACCAGCAAGTGGGACCCCAACACCCCTGTCATGGACAAGATGACCCCGGGGCCCGTGGCGGTGGGCCACAAATACCACGCCGAGTCCGAGTTCCGCGGAAAGCGCCAGACCCTGGTTTATGAGGTCATCGAGCTGACGGAGAACCACATCAAGCTGCGCGGCGAGAACAAGACGGTCACAGCCTTTGATTCCATCGACGTAAGCCCCAACGGAGCGGGATCGGTGGTGAAGTACACCGCCGAGTTCAGCATCAACGGGCCGGCCAAGATCATCCAGCCGCTGTTGAAGCCTGCCTTCATGTCGCTGCGCGACCCTGCACTGAACGGGATCCGGGACACGCTTAACGCGCTGGCAGCGGCCTGACGCCCTCGAAGAACTCCCGGATCTCTCCGCGCGGATCCTCTTCCACCCGGGCGTTGTCGTCGAGCACCATAGTGCTGCGCGCTGCCCCAAACCCGGGCCAATCAAGTCCGGCAGATGCCGGGTTTCCGGTCGCGGCGAAGGCCGCCCAGGCTCCGCTCATGGCGTCGCTGAGGGACTGCGGCGCCATGCCCCGGGTAAGGAACGCAGCCTCCGGTGCGTCCAGGTGCCGGAAGACGAAGGGGATGTCCAGTGCGTGGCAGGCGCCAAGTTTTCCGCCCATCGCCGGGCTGCGCCACGTGAACAGGTAGGCGAAGGTCTTTCCGGCGCCGTTTCGTGCAGCCTCTTGGCGCGCTGCCAGAAGCCGGTTGCTGGGTTGGCGATAGACGGTATCGGCGATGGCGGCCTCCAACAGTTCCTTGCCGCCGGGCTGCCGCGACAACACCCGGGTGAGCGCTTCTGTGTAGCCCGACGCATCCGCGGACGGCACCCCGGCTGAGGCCAGGACGGCGGCGGCGCGGTCAGGGTAGTCCGGGTCGCCGGCGGCGGCCGGCCGCATCTCGACGGCGAAGGAGCCCTCGTTGAGGTTGGTTCCGATCAGCAGGTCCACCCCGCTGTTGAGCCCGGCATGCACACTGTCCAGCGGCGGCACCGGCAGCGACGGCGTCCCCACCGTGGGCTGGAAAGGCAGCGGGACGGCGAAGGTTTTGGCTGCGAGCTGTCGCTCCAGGGCAGCCTGGGCTTCCAGCAGCCGCTCCACAGGGAGGGTGAGCAGTTCCTTCGCGGTCGGTCCGTCCAGGCCGCACAGCCCCAGGAACCCGGCGCTGACGCGGGCCGACTCCTCCGGCCGGCGGTACCGTTCGACGGTGCCGCTTTGCATGATGGCCCGGCGGAACAGCCCTTCCGACGCCGGCATCCCCAGCAGGGTGCCGATCGCTGCCGCGCCTGCGGACTCGCCGAAGACGGTGACGTTGTCCGGGTCGCCGCCGAACGCGGCGATGTTCCGGCGGACCCAGCGCAGGGCCTCCAGCTGGTCCAGCAGGGCAAGGTTGGACGAATCCTCGTAGCCCTGCCCCAGCAGGTCCGCCAGGTGCAGGAACCCCAGGGCGCCCAGGCGGTAATTAATGGACACCAGCACCACGCCCGCCGCGGCGGCGAGCCGGGCGCCGTCGTACATGCCGTCACTGTTGGCGCCCGAAAGATATGCGCCGCCATGGATCCATACCATGACCGGCCTGCCCGGGCCATCCGTGGCCGGTGTCCAGATGTTCAGGTTGAGGCAGCCTTCCTCGCTCCAGGTGCGCGGCCTGGCGCCGGGCGGCGCGGGGTTTTCCGGGTTCTGCGGCGCAGCGGGACCAGCTGCAGTGCAGTCCAGCACGCCGGCCCACGGAGCGGCCGGGACCGGAGGACGGAAGCGGTTGGCGCCCGACGGCGGCGCAGCGTATGGAATGCCAAGGAACCTGTGGATGGTGGTCCCGTCAGCATCAAGGGAGCTGCCGCGGACTGATCCTGCGGGGGTGGAGAGGCGCGTCATGGTTGACAGGTTACGGCCTCTGCGAAGGTAGGCTGGCATCACCGTCCGGCAGTGGGCGGCCACGAAGCTGTGGCTTTTCAATACTGTCCGGGAGGTAAGTCGCGTGTCCAACGCCGACGTCTCTGGTGCCGAAAACTTTCCTGATGTTGCCCTGCACCTTCAGGAGTCGTTCCTCCAAAACCCCGAGGTGGGGGCAATTCTCCAGGACCTGGCAGCATACGCGGCGTCCAGGCTTGGCAGCCCGGGCCGCGAGTGCTGCTGTGAAGTTACGGTGCTGCGCCCCAAAAAACCCCTGACCACGGCCTGCAGCAACCCCGGCGCCGGGGGAATGAACCAGCTGGAATTCGAACACGGGGACGGTCCGGGCCTGATGGCCATGCGGACCGCCACGACCGTCCTGGTGGCCGACCTGCGGCTGGAGAACCGCTGGCCGGAGTATGTGCAGGCTGTTCGGGGCCTGGGGTTCCGTTCGCTGGTGAGCATCCCTGCAGGGCTGGAGGGTGATGCGCAGGGCGTGCTGACGTTTTACTGTTCACAGCCCGTGGCCCTGGGCAGCAATGAAGTGGACGTCGCCGAGACGTTTGTCCGGCAGGCCTCCAAAGGACTGACGCTTGCCTTGCGCATGCTGAAACTGGAGGAAACCAGGGATGGCATGACCGCAGCCATGCGGACGCGCACCGTGATCGACCTTGCCACCGGTGCCATCATGGCGCAGAACCGCTGCAGCCAGGCAGCCGCCTTCAAGCTGCTGCGGGACGCGTCCAGCACCCGGAACATGAAACTCCGGGAGGTGGCGGCTGTCGTGGTGTCGTCCGTTGCCGGCGCCGCCGACACCTTTACCTACTTCGACGAGTAGGGGCCTTTCCGCTCAGGGCCTTGCGGCCCCGGCTGGCAGAGGACCAGGGCATAACTGCTCAGGGGAGCGCGCAGCAGCAGGCCTTCGGCGGCGCAGTGTTCATTGACGGCCTGGGCCAGCGCGTCCCGCTCCTTCGGCGAGAGGGTGGCCTGGCCGTCGCAGTAGTCGCGGATGAGCTGTTCCGAGGCGTCACCACCCAGCCCGACGAACTCCAGCCACAGCTGGGCCAGGTCCAGCCGGTGCTCCTTGATGACGGCACCGGTCAGGGCCTGCTGGTCAATGGCATCCATCGTCCCGTCCTAGCCTTGGTTGCACTCCGACACTTGGTCTTCGGAACGGCCGGCCCGGTGGATGGGAAAAGAATCAGAAACTTTTTGACTGCACCGCGTGCCCCGCAGGGGGACCTTTGCCCCTAGGCAGCGAACCGGCCCAAGCAGTCAACTTGAGTGTCTGGAGCAGGGACGACAACAGGAGGCAAGGACCATGGGCGCATGTGATGTCTGCGGCAGCAGCGAGGGCCGTATGTTCACCGTCAGCATGGGAAACCAGACCGGCACGTTCGACAGTTTCGAATGCGCCATCCATATGATGGCTCCCGCCTGCGAGCACTGCGGCTGCCGGATCCTGGGCCACCCCGTTGAGAGCGAAGCCGGCATCTACTGCTGCGTCCACTGTGCAAGGGAAGCCGGAAATCCACACCAGGCTGCCAAGCCGGAGCATTCCACAGTGGCCGTTCCGGCGCACGGTGCGACGACGGACCAGGGTTAGTCCCGACGGCACCAGGTGAGCTAAAGGAGAGTCGTGGCCGGTAACGGAAGCTTCAGGATCGTCGTGGGGGTGGACGGCTCCGACCAGTCCAAGGCGGCAATGGACTGGGCGGTGGAGGAATCCAGGCTGCGCAACGGTGAAGTCCAGGCCGTGACGGCCTGGAGCTTCCCTTACGTCAGCGATGCCATGGGGACGGCGTGGGACTATGAGATCTTCCAGAAGGACGCCCAGGCCATTCTTGAAGCAGAGCTCGAACGCGTGAAGGACCAGGGTGTGACCGTTACCGGCCGCATCGTGGAGGGAAACCCGGCCTCTGCGCTCATCGACGCTTCGAAGGATGCCGACCTGGTGGCAGTCGGGTCCCGCGGCCACGGCGGATTCACCGGCATGCTGCTGGGCTCCGTGTCCCACCAGACCATCCACCACGCGCACTGCCCGGTGCTGGTGATCCGGGAGCCGGACGCGGATTAGCCGCCGGCACACCTTTCCCTTTCGGTGATTGGAAAGTGCCGTCCTGCGAATCTGCCGCCGCTGCGAGGCTTGCCGGATGGACATGATTCGCATTGAGCCGCGCTGCCGGGTGGTAATCGACAATGACTGGGCAGGGGACCCGGACGGGCTGGTTGCCCTGGCCCATCACGCAATGTCGCCCGCCAACGAAATCGTGGCGGTTACCAGCTCACTGACCAACCCGATGTTCGGCCTGCCGGAGGGCATGGCCCAAAGAGGCGCGGACCTGGCCACGGAATTGCTGCGCGTCCTCAAGTTTCCGGAGCTGGCAGTGGCCCAGGCCGGGCCCGACCTTCCCTTCACGGGCAAACCGCGGAACAATGCTGCTGCCCGTGCCATTGTGGACGCCGCGGCGGCCGGGGGAGAACTGCCCCTGATCCTTGTCTGCGCCGGCCCGCTCACCAACGTCGCCGACGCGCTCCTGCTGCATCCCGCCGTCGCGTCCTCCCTCACCCTGGCCTGGGTGGGCGGAGCTGCGGCGAACGAGGAAGAATACAACTACTTCACGGATCCCGCCGCTGCGGACTTTGTGCTGGGAAACCAGGAGTTGGCGGTGTGGCAGTTCCCGGCGGAGACGTACCGGCAGGTGGTTGCCCCGGTGGCTGAACTCGACCATGCCTTCAGGAACTCAGGTCGGGCAGGTGCCTGGTTGTGGGAGCTCTTCAACCGCCTGGAGGTGCCTGATTTCGTGAAGTTCGGGCCGTTGTGGTGCCTGGGCGACAGCGCGCCCCTGGTGGTCACGGGGCTCGACGACGTTACGTCCACCTTCAGGGAAATCGGCACCCAGCCCTCCCGCCGGACCTACACCTCGGTGGATACGCGGCTGATCATCGCGGACTTCCTCGCGAAGCTGCGGCTGCATCAGTAAGCAGGACAATGGCCCGGACCTCTGAAAAGTGGTCCGGGCCATTGCCTGATGCTAGGCGGGCTGCGCCGCTCCCGCCTCGGCGTGCTGCCGGGCGAAGCTGCCCAGCCAGCGTGCGCTTTCCTTCGGAGTCCGCTCCTGGGTGGAACGGTCGACGGCGATCAGGCCGAACTTGGGACGGTAGCCGAAGATCCACTCGAAGTTGTCGAAAGCGGTCCATGCGATGTAGCCCCGCACGTCGATGCCGTCGGCAAGGCAGGAGGCAACGCCGTCGACCGCTGTCTCCAGATAGGCCACCCGCTGGGTGTCGTCCTCCGTGGCCAGGCCGTTCTCGGTGACGATCACGGGGATACCGGCCACGCGCCAGGCCTCCCGGATGGTTGCCTCCAGGCCCTGCGGGTAGATCTCCTCGCCCATCTGGTTGGTGGGAACGCCCTCCGGGGCGGGCGCGTGCCCGTCCGCTCCGTAGACAGTCCGGCCGTAGGTCTGGATGCCCACGAAGTCGTCGCCACGGGATGCTTCCAGGAACCGCTCGTTGACGTCGCGGCGCACCCGGTCCGCGATCTCCTCGCCGCCGGGAAGCGCCTGGATATCGGAGTTCGCCAGGGTCCAGCCGACCTGCAGGTCCGGGCGGTGCGCCTTGATGGCTGCAGTGGCGGCCCGGTGCGCGGCCAATTTGACGTTGAAACCCGCCTCGGTGGAGCAGAACTGGAACGGGGCGACCGTGCTGGCGTCCACGCCAAGACGCTCGGCAGCGGCAGCCCACATGGGGACCTTGCTGCGGTTTTCCGGTGCTTCGCCGCCGATGCCGAAGGATTCCAGCAGCCAGGGAAGGTTGGGCTCGTTCAGGGTGCAGGCGACGCCGATGAGCTCACCGAAGTGCCCCATCACGCGGTCGCAGTAGCGTGCGAAGAGCTCCGGCGTGCGTTCGCCCTCCCAGCCGCCCGAACGCAGCAGCCAGCGCGGTGACGCGAAGTGGTGGAAGGTGACCACCGGGGTGAGGCCGTGCTCCAGGCAGGCCTCCAGCACCCGCTTGTAGTGGTCCAGCCCAGTCACCGAGAAGTGGCCCTCCTCCGGTTCGATACGTGCCCACTCCAAGGAAAAGCGGTAGGTGGTGAAACCCAGGCCGGCAATCAGCGCAATGTCCTCCCGGTACCGGTGGTAGTGGTCTACGGCGTCCCCTGAAGGCTCGGCGAAGATGGTGCCCGGAAGGTGTTCCAGGAACCAGATATCGCTGTTGACGTTGTTGCCTTCCACCTGGTGGCCGGCGGTGGCCACCCCCCAAAGGAAGGTTCGCGGAAACGGGTTGGTCATAGGGATTCCTCTCATGATGGACGCGCGGCGGCGTCCCAGGCCTCACTGCCTAAATCCATCCTGTCGAGTAGCGTGACCGCCGCCACAATACTTTTTCAATCAATGACATTGTCATGTTTGGCCCCGCAGGCTCCAACGGATTCTTGAAGGGAGCCGGACAGCTCCGGCCCCTCGAATTTCCTCCGTTTGTCACCGTCATAGAAGAATGCGAAGGCGCACCAGATGAAACTTATGACCTCCACCGCGCGCGGCAGCGCTGCCGTCCTGGCCGGTGCCCTGCTGATCGGTTCCCTGGCCGCCTGCGGCGGCGGGTCCAGCCAAGCCGCCGCAAAGGCTGACACCAGCAGCCTCACGTTGGCAATCGACAGCGATTCGGCATCCTTCGGTTACGACCCCCTGCGCGTTTCGGCCGCCCAGCGCCAGTTCTTCGAAGGCCTCTACGACTCCCTCATGACGCTTCAGCCGGACGGCTCCACAGGCCCCGGCCTGGCCAAGGAGTTCAGCTACAACGCGGACAACACCATCCTCACGCTGACCCTCAAGGACGACGTCACGTTCACCGACGGCTCCAAGCTCGACGCCGCCCTGGTCAAAGCCAACCTGGACCGCCGCTCCGATCCGGCCCTGAGCGCCTACTCCGCCGTAGCCAAGGGCGGCGCGCAGGAAATCACGTCCGTGGACGTGGTCAGCCCCACGCAGGTGGCCCTGACCTTTGCCAAGCCTCAGCCGGGCTTTGAAAAGAACCTGGCGTCCACCACGGGCATGATCGTAGGCAAGAACGGTGTCACGGACACGGCAAGCCTCGGGGCCACCCCCGACGGTTCCGGCCCGTACACCCTGGACCCCTCCACCGTGAAGGGCAACAAGTACGTCCTGGTGAAGAACGACAAGAGCGCGGACGCTTCCAAATACGCCTACAAGAAGGTGGTCTTCAGCGTTGTCATGGATCCCCAGGCCCGGGCCAACGCCCTGGTCTCCGGCCAGGCCGACGTTGCCATGCTGACCTCGAACACTGTGGACTTCGCCAAGTCGAAGGGCGTCGGTGTCACCCAGATCGGCGGCACCGTCAACACCATGATCTCCTTCGACAAGACCGGCAAGACCGCGCCGGCGTTCGCCCAGGAAAAGGTCCGCCAGGCCATCCAGTACGCCATCAACCGCCAGGCCCTGGTGGACGCCCTGCACAAGGGTGACATTCCCGCCTGGAATGCCCTGCCCAAGGACTCTGCCGGCTTCAGCAAGGACCTCGAAACCAAGTTCGCATACAACCCGGACAAGGCCAAGAGCCTGCTGGCCGAGGCCGGCTACGCCGACGGCTTCGAGTTCACCATCATTGCCGGCGCCCAGACCCAGACGGACCTGCAGGCCGTCCAGAAGGACCTCGCCGCGGTGGGCATCACCATGAACGTCAAGATGGCCGCCTCCACCGACGAAGCCTTCGCCGCCGTCGCCACCACGCCCCTGGGATACGCGCCACTGAACTGGGACAACCCCGTCGGCGTGATGTACGGCGCCATCCTCAACGGCTTCACCAACGTCCAGAAGGCCACCGACGACCAGCTCAGCGCAGCCACAGGCGAACTTGCCGCAGCCAAGGACGACGCCGCCGTCAAGGCAGCCGCCACCAAGCTGAACACCCGTCTGGTGGAGTCCGGCTGGATGATCCCGCTGTACGAAGCGCTCACCAACCAGGGCTACAACACCAAGAAGGTGTCCCCGGTGAAGTTCGCCGGCACCAACGCCTACCCGCTCCTCTCGTCCTACACCCCGGCCAGCTAATACCCGCACCGTCCCGTGGGCCCTTCCCGGCAAGGGGAGGGCCCACGGGCAGGGCCTGACCGATGGAGGTCACCATGGCACTATTCATCACCAAGCGCCTGCTGATGGCGCTGGCCACCGTGCTGGTGGTGGCGGTGCTGGCATTCCTGCTGGTACACGCCATGCCCGGCAGCCCCGGAGCGGTTTCCCTCGGCGCCGGCGCCTCACAGGAAGCCATCGACGAGGTCAACCAGCGGCTCGGCTGGAACGATCCCCTGGTCACCCAGTTCGCCACCTGGTTCGGATCCGCCGTCCAGGGCGACCTGGGGGTTTCGCTGATCGACGGCCGCTCCGTCAGCGCAGACCTTGCCAGCCGGCTGCCCGTCACGGCCTCGCTCGCCGCCGGAGCCACCATCCTCAGCGCCGTCCTGGGCATCGCCCTGGGCGTGACCGCAGCCGTCCGCGGCGGCCTGCTGGACCAGGTGATCGGTGGCTTCGTTGGCCTCCTCGTAGCCCTGCCGGCCTTCTGGGTGGGCATCATCTTCGTCTACCTCTTCGCCGTGCAGTCCTCTGTCTTCCCGGCCACCGGCTACGTGCCCTTCGAGGTCTCGCCGCAGGACTGGGCGCAGTCCCTGGCGCTGCCGGTGATCACGCTGGCCGTGGGCGGCGCCGCGTTCATTGCCCGCCAGACCCGGGCGTCCATGCTCGAGGCCCTGCAGCAGGAGCACATCCGGACGCTGCGGGCCACGGCCACCCCCACCTGGAAGATCCTCTACGTCCACGCCCTGCGCTACGCGAGCCTGCCCATCGTGGCCGGGATCGCCCTGCAGTTCATCGGCCTGTTCGGCGGTTCCGTCATCGCGGAACAGCTGTTCGCCATGCCCGGCCTGGGCCAGGCCGTCCAGTCCTCCGTCAGCACCCACGATGCCCCTGCCGTGCAGGGCGTGGTGGTGATCGCCACCGTGGTGGTGGTCGCCGTCAACCTGGTGCTGGAACTAGCCACCAAGTTCCTCGACCCGAAGTTGCGTGCCTCATGATTCCCACAGTTGCCCCGGCTCCCGCGGACGCGGACCAGACAGGAAGCACGACGGCGGCAGGAGCGTCCGCGCCAAGCCCCGGCAGGGCGGCACTCGCCAGGTTCTCCAGGCACCGCCTGTTCAGCTCGCCGGGAGCCGCAGCCGGCCTGGTGTGGCTGGCCGCGCTGGTTATCGCGTCCCTGACCGCGCCGCTGTGGCTGCCGTTCAAGACCGAGGACCAGGACTTCACCGCCGTCCTCTCCGGCCCCACCGCCGCGCACTGGCTGGGCACCGACGAGCTCGGCCGGGACATCCTCAGCCGCATCTTCGCTGCCGCGGCCGGCACCCTGGGGACGTCGCTGATCACGGTGATTGTCGGCGTCGGACTTGGCACCGTCCTGGCCATGCTCGCCGCAGGCGCGGGGGAGCGGACCGAAACCGTGATCAGCCGGGTCACCGAAATTATGATGTCCCTGCCGGGAACCGTGATCATCCTGGCCGTCATCGGCGCCGTAGGCACCAACATCCCGGTGGTCATGGCCATCCTGGGAATCCTGATGTCCGCCGGGATCTATCGCGTGATCCTGGGCCAGGCCAAGTCCCTGCAGTCCCAGCTCTACGTGGACGCCGCCAAGGTGGACGGCACCAGTCCGTTCGGGATCAGCCTCCGCCACGTCCTCCCGGGCCTGGCCAACACCATCGTGGTGCAGGCAGCCCTGATCTTTGCCGTGGGCATGCTGATCCAGGCCGGCCTGGCGTTCATCGGGTTCGGCCCGCCCATTCCGCAGCCCAGCTGGGGCGGCATGATCCAGGGCGCCTCCCAGCACGTCTACGACGCCCCGTGGATGATGGTGCCCACCGGTGCCGTGCTGGCACTGACGGTTCTTTCAGCGAACGCCATCGGCAACGCACTCGGCAAGGCACCCAACGCAGCCGCCCCGCACCTGCCCTCGGCGGCCGCCCGGAGGCAGCGCGCCAAAGCCGTCGCCGCCATCGCCGCAGCGGAACCTGCAAAGGCCCCTTCCGCCGGGGACGTGCCAGCGCCGGACAACTACGGAAAGGGGACGCTCAGCGTCCGTGGCCTCTCCGTCGGCGTCGACAGTGCGGGTACAGGCAGAGGCGTCCGCCTGGTCACCGACGTCTCCTTCGACGTCCAGCCCGGAACCGTCCTGGGCCTGGTGGGTGAATCCGGCTGCGGCAAGACCATGACGGCGCTGTCCCTGCTCGGGCTGCTGCCCTCAGGCGTCTCCGTCACCGGCGGCCAGATCCTGTGGAACGGCAGGAACCTGGGCGCCACCACGGAGAAGGACATGGAAGCCGTCCGCGGGCGGGAGATCGCGCTGATCAGCCAGGAACCCATGCGGGCCCTGGACCCGATGTTCACGGTGGGCTACCAGCTCACCGCCACCATCCGCCGGCTCCGGGGGATGGGCAGGGCAGAGGCCCGGAAGGAGGCCCTGACCCTCCTGGAAAAGGTGGGCATCGTTGACGCCGCCCGCATCCTGAAGACCTATCCGCACCAGATCAGCGGCGGCATGGCCCAGCGCGTGGCCATCGCCCTGGCGCTCTCCGGCCAGCCAAAGCTGCTGGTGGCGGACGAACCCACCACCGCCCTTGACGTCACGGTCCAGGCCGAGATTCTGTCCCTGCTCCGGACCCTGGTGAAGGACACCGGCATGTCCGTGGTCATGGTCACCCACGACCTCGGCGTCGTGGCAGACATCTGCGACCAGGTGGCTGTCATGTATGCCGGGCAGGTGGTGGAAAACGGGAAGACCCAGGCCATCCTGGACAACCCGCGCCACCCCTACACCCTGGCCCTGCTCGCCGCCGACCCGCACGCCAACCACGGGGACACCATGCCCGGACGGCTGGCCACGATCAGCGGCCAGGTCCCGCAACCCAAGGACTGGCCCTCCGGCTGCCGCTTTGCCGCCCGGTGCCAGTTCGCCGGCTCCGCCTGCCTGGAGCCGGTCCCGCTGCTGTCCTCCGGCGCCGGCGACGGCCTGGTGCGCTGCGTCAAGGCAGACCAGTTGGCCGTCGAAGGCATGGACTGGCTGGCTACGGACGTGCCCGGCGCCCGCACCCTGCGGGTCACGCCCAAGCAAGACCACATCGTTGAAAAGGACCTGGCATGAGCACCACAGTCACGGAACGCCGCGATTCACCGCCCACCGCAGCCACCCCCACGCTGGAGGTCAAGGACCTGGTGGTCCGCTACGGAAAGGGCCGCAAGGCAGCCACGGCACCGGCCGCCGTCGACCGCGTTACCTTCAGCATCGCACCCGGCGAAACCTTGGGCCTGGTGGGGGAGTCCGGCTCCGGGAAATCCACCATCGGCAAGGCCATCCTTGGCCTGCAGAAGGTCTCCGGCGGGTCCATCACGTACCAGGGCCGGGACATCACTGGGGCCAATGCCGCGCAGCGGCGGGCCCTGGGCGGGGAACTGCGCGCCGTCTTCCAGGACCCCAACTCGTCCCTGAACCCGCGCAATACCATCGGCACCTCCCTCGCCGAACCGCTCCGCCTCCGCGGCGTCTCCGGCGCGGAGGCAAGAGCCAAAGCGGAAGACATGCTGGAACGCGTTGGGCTGCCGCGGGACGCCGTGGACCGGTACCCCAGCCAGTTCTCCGGTGGCCAGCGGCAACGCATCTCCGTGGCGCGCGCCCTGATCTGCGACCCCCAGCTGGTGGTCTGCGATGAGGCCGTCAGCGCCTTGGACCTGTCCACCCAGGCCCAGGTCCTGAACCTCCTGGCCGACCTCCGCGACGAACGCGGCCTGAGCTACCTCTTCATTGCCCACGACATCGCCGTGGTCCAGTTCCTGGCCGAGCGCGTGGTGGTGCTTTACCGCGGCCAGGTGATGGAAACCGGACCGGCCGCCGCCGTCACCGGGAACCCGAAGCACCCCTTCACCCAGGCCCTCGTGGCCGCGTCCCCCGTGCCGAGGCCTGCCGAGCAGGCCGCCCGGCGGGAAGCCCGCGAATCGCTGGGTGTCCGCACAGGCGCCGCCGCCGTTCCCGGACCCGGCGGCTGCCCGTTCCGGCTCCGCTGCCCGCTCGCCACCGAGTTGTGCGCCACCGAACGCCCGGCGCTCCGGCAGGTGGGCGCCTCCGACGTCGCCTGCCACTACGCCTGATGGGCGGCACTTTGCCCGCGGACCGGCCAGCGGGCGGCCACGGCGACCGGCTGGTCATGCTGGGCGTCAACGGCGGGCCGGTGATCACCCCGCAGGAGGCCCAACCCGCCATTGCGCTAGTGGTCAATGGCGGCGTCTACCTAGTGGACTGTGGCCTGGACACCGCCCGTCAGCTCATTCACTCAGGTCTGGGCTTTGGCGGTGTCAGGAACGTGTTCATCACCCACCACCACCTTGACCACACCTCCGGGCTGCCCGGTGTGATGTTGCACGGCTGGACGGCCCGCCCCGCCCTTCCGTCCCTGGACATCTGGGGCCCGCCGGGGGCCGAGGCCAAAGCGGCCAAGCTGCTGGCCGGCTTCGACGACGAAATCGCCCTTTTCGCGGCAGGGGGCGGCTTCGGGTCCTTCCCTGCAGTGACGGGGCACGACCTGGACCTTCCGGACGACGGCGCCATCACATTCGTGATGGAGGACGACCATATTACCGTGACCGCCACCCGTGTTTTCCACGGTCCGGAGGTCGCCGACGCCTACGCCTACAGGTTCACCGTCAAAGAGACCGGGAAGGCTGTAGTTTTCTCCGGAGACACCGCTGCCCACAACGCCAACTTGATAGCACTGGCACGGGACTGCGACGTCCTTGTCCACGAAGCCCAGGACAATTCGGCGATCGAGCGCATCGCGGCGGGCCTCCCGGAACCGCGCGGCGCCGAACTGATCAAGCACCTGTTCGAGGCGCACTCCAGTGTCCTTGAACTGCCCGCCGTTGCCCACGCTGCGGGGGCCGGGAAACTCGTTCTCAGTCACTACACCCCCATGGCGCAGCCGCCGGAGGCATGGCTGGCGATGGCCTTGCCCGAGGCCACCCTGGCCGGCTACACGGGAGAGATCATCGCCCCGGCCGCACTGGACATCATTACCCTTTGACAGCAGAAACACCCCGTCCCTCGCGGACAAAGCAGAACGGAATACCCCCCCGCATGACACAGGAACCGTGGCAGGCCGCCATGATCACCCCCGAGCAGGACTTAGACGGCGCCCCGCGCCTCCGCAGGGAGTTCCGGCTCGACCAGGGCCACGGAGAGGTTGTGAAGGCAACCCTGCGGGCTACGGCATTCGGCGTCTACGAGGCCTTCATCAACGGTGCCCCGGTAGGCCCGGATGTGCTGAGTCCGGGCTGGAGCTCCTACGAGTGGCGCCTCCGCTACCGCAGCTACGACGTCACATCGCTGGTGGGCCCCTCCACCGTGATCGGCATCGAACTGGGCAACGGCTGGTACCGCGGCCGGCTGGCCTGGCACGGACTGTCCAACCTGTACGGCAGTGAACTGGGGTTCTTCGGGCAACTCGATATCGAGTTTGAGGACGGCTACGTGCAGACGGTCGCCTCGGACTCGTCCTGGCAGGCAGGGCCGTCCGCCACCACCGTCAACGACCTGTACGACGGGCAAACCATTGACGCCCGCAGGCTCCAGGCCGGCTGGGCGGAGCCAGGCTTCGCTCCCGGCAAGGGCTGGACCGGCGTGCGGGAGCTGGCGTTCGACGGCGGCCGGCTGGCCGAACCGGTGGGGCCGCCCGTGGTGCGTACCGGCGTCGTCCGTCCCGTGGAAATCCTCACCTCACCCTCAGGGAAGACGCTCGTGGACTTCGGCCAGAACCTGCTGGGCTGGCTGCGGTTCACGGTCCAGGGCGAGGCCGGGAAGGTGATCACCGTGCGGCATGCCGAGGTGCTGGAGGACGGCGAGTTGGGCGTCCGGCCGCTGCGGTCGGCGAAGGCCACGGACACCTTCATCCTCTCCGGCGGCAAGGACTTCTTCGAACCCACCAAGACCTTCCACGGCTTCCGGTATGCCGAAATTACGGGCTGGCCCGGAACCCTCGAAACAGGTGACCTGGAAGCCGTGGTGGTCCATTCGGACCTGGAGCGCACCGGCACTTTCGAATGCTCCAACGAACTGGTGAACCAGCTGCACCGCAACATCGTCTGGGGCCTGCGCGGCAACTTCCTGGACCTGCCCACCGACTGCCCGCAACGTGACGAGCGGCTCGGCTGGACGGGGGACATCGCCGTGTTTGCCCCTACCGCCGCCTATCTGTACGACGTGAAGGGGTTCCTGCAGGACTGGCTGCTGGACCTCGCAGCGGAGCAGAAGGCACAGGACGGGTTAGTCCCCATCACCGTGCCGGACGCCCTGAAATACTGCCCGCAGCCGGCTGAATTCCCCGCCCCTGAGTCCTCCGCGCTGTGGAGCGAGGCCTCGGTCTGGGTACCGTGGGCGCTGTGGGAAGCGTACGGGGACCTCTCCGTGCTGCGGAACCAGTACGAATCGATGACCGCGCACACGCGCCGCGTCGAAGGTCAGCTCTCACCGTCCGGGCTGTGGGATTCCGGCTTCCAGTTCGGCGACTGGCTGGATCCTGACGCCGCGCCGGACCAACCGTGGGCAGCCAAGGCAGACACCGCCGTCGTGGCCACCGCCTGCATGTACCGCACCGCCCGGCTCACCGCCCAGGCCGCCGGGCTGTTGGGAAAGCACGACGACGAAGCGCACTTTGAGGCGCTCGCCGCCCGGGTGCGTACAGCTTTCGCCGAGCACTACGTAGCGGCCGACGGCACCATCCGCAGCGACTGCACCACCGTGTACGCGCTGGCCGTCGCCTTTGATGTGCTGCAGACCCCGGAGCTGCGGGAGTCCGCCGGCACCCGCCTGGCCGAACTGGTCCGGGACAACGGCTACCGGGTGTCCACCGGGTTCGCCGGGACGCCGTTCATCACCCATGCGCTCACCGATACCGGGCACGTGGACGAGGCCTACCGGCTGCTGCTGGAGGAGGGCTGCCCGTCCTGGCTCTACCCGGTGACCATGGGCGCCACCACGGTGTGGGAACGCTGGGACTCCATGCTCCCGGACGGCACCATCAACCCCGGCGAAATGACCAGCTTCAACCACTACGCCCTGGGCGCTGTGGCGGACTGGATGCACAAGGCGATCGGCGGCATCCGGCCGCTGGAACCCGGGTACGCGCGCGTTCTCATCCAGCCGCAGCCAGGGGAGGGGATCAGCTGGGCCAGGACGTCCCTGAAGACCCCGCACGGCGAGGTCCGCGTGGCATGGACGTCCGACGGCGGGGAGTTCCGGCTCGAGGCGACCGTCCCTGCCGGGGTGGCGGCCGACGTCGTCCTTCCGGACGGCGCGCGGCACTGCGTGGAAGGCGGGACTCACTCCTTCACTGCCGGCGTTGCTGCTCCCACACTCGATTACCAGGCGAGCCGCTGATGCGTTACCAGGAGACAGGCCAGCACCTGCGGCTCAGTGAGATCAGGATGCGGGACCCTTTCATCCTGGAGGCTGCTCCCGGGAAGTTCGTCCTGTTCGGGACCAGCGACGGGAACGTTTGGGGTGGACCCGCCACCGGCTTTGACTGCTACACCAGCCACGACCTGGAACGCTGGGACGGTCCCATCGCCGCGTTCCGCCCGCCGCCCGGTTTCTGGGCGGATACCCAGTTCTGGGCACCGGAGGTGTACGCCCTTGACGGCCGGTTCTTCATGCTCGCCACCCTGGCGGCGTCCTCTGGCTCCCGCCCGCGCGGGGTGTCGGTACTCGTCTCCGATAGCCCCACGGGACCGTACCAGCCATGGAGCGATGGCCCGGTTACCCCGACAACCCAGCCGTGCCTGGACGGAACCCTGCATGTGGAAGATGACGGGACGCGCTGGCTCATCTACAGCCGCGGGACGGAGGGGGCGGCTGGCGCGGCGGGTATAAGCGACGGCGAAATGTACGCGCTGCGCCTCTCTGCGGACCTGCGCTTGGCCGCTGACGGGCCGGTCCTGCTGTTTACCGCATCTTCAGCCCCGTGGACGCGGCCGCTGCGTTTTCCGGAGGGCGTGGAACCCCCGGAGGGCCTGAACCTCTCCGAAGACCCACTCTTCACCGATGGACCGTTCGTCATTCGGGGAGCCGGGGGGAGCCTCCTGATGCTGTGGTCGAGCCACGGTGAGGCCGGATACGCGATGGGCATCGCCGAATCGACCGGCGGAACCGTCACGGGTCCCTGGATCCAGCACCCTGAACCCCTGTGGGCCAGCGACGGCGGCCACGGCATGGTCCTCCGCACATCCGGCGGGCGCGACTACCTGGGTTTCCACTGGCCGAACAGCACCCCCGATGAACGTGTCAGGCTGACTGAAGTGGACATCAGCGGGGACGGCATCCGGATCCTGTGATGGGGGAACCCCGCCGTGCCGGGTGCAACCGGGGCGCTGATCTGCAACGATGTGCCTCAGGACCAAACCCAGGAGGACTCATGCCGTACACCGTGGATTTCAAAAACGTCTCCACCACCGGTCTGGAATCGTCACCGGTAGCAGAGGCGCTGGCCGGGCTGCGGGCCAACGAGGCGCGCTACTACAAGAACAAGTACGATCACGACTTCACCGTCACGCCAGCGGAAGACGATGCGGAGACGCTGGCATACATCCACAACATCCTGTCCACGGAGCGGAACCTGGTGATCGGGTCCAAGCCCCTTGAGGTGTCCTCCTTCGAAGTGGACGGGCTGCGGATGGCGTACGTCTTCTACGAATCCGGGCTGTCCATCAATGTCATGTACTCCGTTGAAGAGGGCGGCAAGCGGGCAGTGGGCTTCAAGCTGTCCGACGGCATGGAGGTCCCGGAGGAACTGGCCTCCAGCTTCAAGTTCGCACGCCAGAAGTCCAAGCTCGCGGGCACCATCCGCGGCTCCTACTTTGTGGTCAAGGGCCAGTACTAGGGCCAGATCGCCGAAGAACGCCTTCCAACGATTGAAACCAGGCCCTGCCCCGGGCGCCGCTGCGCGGCACGATGGCGGGATGAACTCCAACCCCATCCTTTCGGGCTTCAACCCTGACCCGAGCATCGCCAGCACCCCGGACGGCTACTACCTGGTCACCTCGTCCTTCGAATACCTGCCGGGCCTGCCGGTCTACCACAGCCCGGACCTGGAACGCTGGGAACTGGTGGGCCACGTGGCCACGCGGGAGGAACAGGTACGGATTGCCGACGTCCCCACGCCGGGAGGCGTCTGGGCGCCGACCCTCCGCTACCGGGACGGCGTGTTCTACCTGATCGTCTCGGTGTTCCTTGGCGGCCGCGGCTGCGTGGTGTTCACGGCCACCGACCCCGCCGGGCCTTGGAGTGACGGCACCGTCATCGGCGCGGTGGACGGCATCGATCCGGACCTCGCCTGGGACGACGACGGAACTGCGTACGTGACGTTCGCCCGCCACCCAGACGCGATCCAGCAGGTGCGGGTGGACCTCGAAGCCGGGGAAGCCCTCGAACAGCCGCGGACACTGTGGTCCGGCAGCGGGTTGTATTCACCCGAGGGCCCGCACCTGTACCGGCGCGATGACTGGTGGTACCTGGTGGCGGCGGAAGGCGGAACGGACCGCGGGCATGCCGTGACGGTGGCCCGCTCGCGGCGCCCGGACGGCCCGTTCGAATCCGCGCCGCACAATCCCATCCTTACCGCCGCGGGAACCGGTTCGCCCGTCCAGAACACCGGGCACGCAGACCTCGTTGAACTGCCCGACGGCGGAACGGCCATGGTCCTGCTGGGTGTCCGCCCGCTGGGGCTGGCGAAGTCATTCTCACCATTGGGCCGTGAGACCTTCCTGGCCGCAGTGGACTGGGTGGACGGCTGGCCGCACGCGCGGCTTCCCCGTGTGGCTGGCGCGCGGCCCGAGGAACATGAGTACGACTTCAGCAACGGTGCCGGGCTGGAGGACCCGCAATGGGTCGGCGTACGCAGGGTACCGGCGGAGTTCTCCGCCCCCACCTCCAAAGGGCTCCTGCTCAGGGGCGAAGGCAGCACCATGGGCTCGCCCAGGCCTTGTTTCCTCGCCCAACGCCAGCGCCACCTCGGGATGGAATGCAGGGCCGTGCTTGACGTCGCCGCCGGCGCGGGTGGGCTCGCCGTGCGGAACGCCGAGGACAACTGGTTCGGCATCGAAGCCAGCCAGGACGGCGGATCCGTCAGGATCACGGCGCGCGCCGTCGTCGCAGGCTTTGACCGCACCTGGGAAACTACGGTTCCGTCCGGAGACGTTGAACTCGCCATCATGGCCAGCCAGCCGCCGTCGGATTTCAGCGCCGGTGCCGTGGGCGGCGACAGGATCCGCCTCCTGGTCCGGTCCTCCGGGCCAGGCGGCAACCCAGACGATGAGCTGCTCACCGAACTCGATGGCAGGCACTGGGCTTTCGAGACCGCCAAGGGCTTCACCGGCCGGGCCTTCGGCGTCTTCGCCGTGGACGGCGAGGTCCTGGTCCGCCGGCTTTCCTACCGCGGCAGGGACTGACCCGCTACGCGGCCACGGTGCCGGGCTGTGCGGCGTGGCCGGCCGAGGCCGTGCACGCTGCCCGCGCCGGTTCTACGACGGCGAGCTGGCCGGTGGTGTCCGGGACGCCGGGAAGGTGGATGGCAGGGATCTCGGCGCCGGCCTGCGCGCCCCGGGCGCTACGCATGCGGAGGAGCGAAACGGCGGAAATGAGGAGCCACGCGGCGTTGGTGGCCACTGAAGGCCACGCCTCATGGAAGGCGCCGTTGAGGATGAAAGCAGCGGCCCCAAGGAGGTTTGCGCCCTGGAACGCCCGGCCGGCCTTCACCCACCCCATGGAGACCGACAGGAACGCAGTCAGAATCATGGCGGCGCCGGCCCAACCGGAAATTTCCCAAACGAGTTCCATTGGTGTCCTTTCGTAAATCGTTACCTGATGGCAATTCTGCGGGGCAAAGGCATGTAGTTCAATTGCATTCTTCTGCAGGCCTGGTTTAGAACTACTTAACATGGATATGGACCCGCGCCGGCTGCTCGTGCTTCTCGCTGTTGCCCGGACGGGAGGCGTGCTGGCCGCCGCCGATGAACTGCGCCTGACGCCCTCCGCGGTGTCCCAGCAAATCACCAAGCTGGAGCGGGAAACCGGGCACGCGCTGATGGTCCGCACGCCAAAGGGTTCTGTGCTGACGCCCGCAGGCCTCGCAATGGCAGAAGCGGGCGAAGAAATTGAACGCGCCCTCAGCGTCGCCCGGACCCGGATGGAGAGTGGGGCCAATATTTCAGGCGTGGTGCGGCTCGGCGGCTTCACCAGCTTTGTCCGCACCGTGGTGATTCCCCGTCTGCCCGAGTGGCGGAGCCAGTATCCGCAGCTTCAGATCCGCATCGTGGAGGATGATTTTCCCGCGCTGATGCGGCTGCTCCGGCAACGCCAGCTCGACGCCGTCGTGGTGGAACATGACTCCACCACCGCCGGCCCGCTTTCACTCGGGGCAGGAATGATCGAGGAACCACTGCTGGATGAACCGTGGAGGTTGGCGGTGCCGACCGGAGCACTGCTTAGCACTGAGAGCGTGGACCTAGCCCGGCTGCCCCTTCCCTGGCTCGGGGTGGACTCCGCAGCCGCCAACTCAGCAGTGCTGGGGCGGCTGCGCCATTCGACGGGCGCCAGCATGGAGACTGCGCACCAGTACCAGGAGACCCTGACGGCGCTCGCCCTCGTCGCTGCCGGCGAAGGGGTTGCCATCCTGCCCACCCTGGCCCTGGCCGGAGTGGCGCATGAAGGGGTGGACATCCTTGACGTTCCCGGGCTGGGGACGCGGCGCATCGTCCTGCGTCGGTTCGACGGGCGCCGGCGTTCCAGCACCCCGGTGGACACTGTTGCGCGGCTCCTGCGCGAATCAGCGGCGGCGTTCGACACGCGGTCGGCATCCTGACTCGCCCTGGTGGGCAGTCTGCTGTGCCGTTGACCACCTGCAAGGGCATGAGTACTGTGGGCGCACAATCCGTCCGCGGCGCCGGCAGGCTGCCGATGGCTGTGGCGGCCGGTGGCCCGGGCGCGCCGGCAAAAGGAGGCAGGTGTCGTTCTTCCAGCTTTCGCTGATTGCCGCCGTCGCGCTCCTCGGGCCCCTGCTGGCGTTTCCCCGGACCTGGCACCTTCCCATGGTGCTTGGGCAACTGCTCGCAGGCATTGCAATCGGTCGCACCGGACTGGGGCTGGTGGATTCCTCGGACCCGACGTTCACGTTCGTTGCCGACGTCGGATTCGCACTCATCATGTTCGTCGCCGGAACGCACGTGCCGGTGCGGGACAAGGCCATCCGCGCCGCCCTGGGCGGTGGCGCCCTGCGGGCCGCCATCGCAGCGGTCCTCGCGGCCGCCGTCGGAATCGCCTTCGCCTTCGCCTTCCGCACCGGACACGCACCGCTCTACATTGTGCTGCTCGCCTCCTCTTCGGCGGCCCTTGTCCTGCCCATCGTCCACTCCCTGCAGCTGACGGGACCAAAGGTCCTCACGACGATGGCGCAGGTGGCGGTGGCGGACATCGCCTGCATCGTGGCGCTTCCGCTAGCCGTGGACCCACCCAACGCGCCGAGGGCAGCGACGGGGGCCGCCGCCGTCGCAGCCTGCTCCGTGGTGCTCTTCTTCGTGCTGCGCTGGCTGGAGCGCAGCGGCACCCGCGGGCGGGTGCACGACGTGTCCGAGGAGCGGAAGTTTGCCCTGGAACTGCGGATCCAGCTTGCCCTGCTCTTCGCATTGTCCGGGCTTGCCGTCGCAGGCCACGTGTCCGTCATGCTTGCCGGATTCTCCTTCGGACTCGTGGTGGCGGCGGTGGGTGAACCCCGGCGCCTGGCGCACCAGCTCTTCGCGGTCAGCGACGGTTTCCTGGGGCCGGTGTTCTTCGTGTGGCTGGGCGCATTGCTGGACCTGCGCGCGCTCGCCGGCACGCCGGGCATGGTGCTCCTCGGGGTCTGCCTCGGAGCGGGCACCCTGCTGGTCCACGGCAGCCTGCGCCTGCTGGGCCAGCCGCTGCCGCTCGCCGTGCTGTCCGCATCCCAACTGGGCGTGCCCGTGGCCGCTGCCACCATCGGCTCCCAACTGGATCTGCTGGAACCGGGGGAAGCCTCGGCGTTGATCCTGGGCGCCCTCATCACTATCGGGGCAAGTGCCGCAGCCGGTTCACGGGCTGCCCGCTCCTTCGCCCGGAACGCCCCGGCCCCGGCAAAATAGCCGGTCTACCCCCGGGAGTGGGTCCACACCCCGGAGCTTGCCTGCGCCTGGAAGCCCAGATTGCGGGACACGGCACGGGCGGCGGCCCGGACCGCCGGGGCAAGGACATTGGGCGGCGTGGCGCCGTCCGGAACCACGATGGACAGCGAGGCCACCACGGCGCCCTGCGCATCGAAGATGGGCGAGGCCACGGACACCGTACGGGACGGGACGGTCCTGCGGATCATGGCGATGCCGGTCCGCCGCACATCGGACAGGGTCCGGCGCAGCTGGCCTTCAGGCATTTCGGGCACGCCGGGCTCGTTTTCCGGCGGGCGCTTCAGGATGGTCTCCTGGAACTGCTGGTCTGCCCCGGCGAGCAGCACCAGGCCGATGGCCGTCGACCTCAGCGGGGCACGGCCGCCCACCCGGTACGCCACCTCGGTGGCGTCCTTCCCGGACAGCCGTTCGATCAGCACCGCCTCCTCGTTGTCCCGCACCGCCAGCAGCACGTGGTGCCGGGTGACCTCGAACAGGTCCTCCAGGTAGGGAAGCGCGATCTCCCGCACGCCGTGCCCGCGCGGAGACAGGGAGGCCACCTCCCACAGCCGGACCCCGACCACGTACCGGCCGTCGTCGAGCCTTTCCAACGCGCCCCACGCCACCAGCCGGGCTATCAGCCGCAGCGCCGTGGGGGCGGGCATGTCCGCGTGGCGGGCCAGCTCGGAGAGGGTCAGGGCCCGGCGCCGGTCGGAAAAGACGGCGAGCAGGCTCAGCGCGCGGTCGATGACCGGTTCGCCCTGTTTGGGCCGCTTTCCGCGGGCAGGCGGGACATCCGTATCCGGAGTGGCAGTCATGGCAGTGGTTCCTAGCGCCGTTGGCAGATCCTGTGGCCCACGGGCAAAGCGGTGAGCTGAACCACAATACTATTCCAACCATTGAAAGCTCCCTGTGGAGGGGAAGTCACGGAACGCGAAGCTGGAACTCCCAGCACCCCCACCCCAGGAGTCCCTCCGCATGACCGCCCCCACCCGGCTTCGGGCCGAACACCTGGCTGAGGCGATGGGCCTGACCATCCGGGAACCCCGGCTCAGCTGGACGCCGCCCGCCGGCACCACCAGCCAGACGGCCTACCGGATCTCCGCCAGCAACGGCTGGGACACCGGCCGGCAGGAATCAGCCGCATGCGCCGTCCCGTACACCGGCCCCGCGCTGGACTCCCGCAGCCGGTTCGAGTGGCGCGTCCGCACCTGGAACACCGCCGGGAACGGCACCGAAACGGCAACCGGCTGGTCCCAGCCGATGCCGCTGGAACTGGGCCTCCTGCACGCCAGCGACTGGACAGCGCAGTGGATCGGCGCCGACGAGCCGGAGATCCCGGCGCCGGGAGAACGCCCCGGCTACGCCTTCACCAAAACCTTCACGCTCGACGCAGCCCCGCACAAAGCCCGAGCCTACGCCACCGCCCACGGCATCTACGAGCTCTTCATCAACGGCCGCCGCGTGGGCGACCAGCAGCTCACCCCCGGCTCCACAAGCTACAACACCACGCTCCAGGTCCAGGCCCACGACGTCACGGCCCTGCTCGGCCAAGGACCCAACACCGTCCGCGCCGTCCTCACCGACGGCTGGTACCGCGGCACCTTCGGGTACACACGCTACGCCGACATGTACGGAACCCGGACGGCGTTCCTTGCGCAGCTCGAGGTGGAGTCAGGGAGCGGCACTCAGGTCATCGGCACCGACGGCTCCTGGCTGGTGTCCGCAACGGAGATCACCAGCGCGGACCTCATGGCGGGCCAGCGGGTTGACTTCCGGGCGCACGACGGCGGGAGCCCACCGCCCGCAGGCATGGCACCGGGCGTGCGTCCCGCCGTCGTCCGTCCGGGCAGCTTCGCTCAGCTGGCCGGCCCCTTGGCCCCTCCCACCCGCGTGACGCGGGAACTGGCGCCGGTGTCCATCGCCCGCCTGCCCAACGGCCACCAGGTGGTGGACTTCGGCCAGAACATCCACGGCTGGGTCCGGCTGACCACGCTTGGGGCCCCGGGCGAAGCCGTCACCCTGGAATACGGCGAGGCGCTTGGCCCGGACGGCGACGTCACCCGGGACCACCTCCGTCCGCTCGACTTCCGGACGCCGGGCGCCTTCCGCGACGCCGGCCAGGTGGACACCGTCATCTCCTCCGGCGCCGCGGGTGAGGTCTTTGAGCCCCGGTACACCACCCACGGGTTCCAGTACGTCTCCGTCCAGGGCCTCGCCACGGACCTGCAGCCGGAGGACATCACCGCCTGCCTGGTCCGGACGGACCTGGAACGCATCGGCACCTTCAGCTGCAGCGACGAGCGGCTGAACAAGCTCCATGGGATCGTGGAGTGGAGCTTCCTGGGCAACTCCTGCGAGGTCCCCACCGACTGCCCCCAGCGCGAAAAAGCCGGCTGGACCGGGGACTGGCAGCTGTTCGTCCCCACCGCCGCGTACCTGTACGACGTCACCGGCTTCTCCCGGAAGTGGCTCCGGGACGTGCGGGCCGACCAGTGGGACAACGGCGTCATCGCCAACATTTCGCCGTCGCCCGGACCGGAGGTCACCTCGGCCGAATTCATGGGCTTCACCAACGGCTCGTCCGGCTGGGGCGACGCGATCGTGATGGTGCCGTGGGAGATCTATCTCGCGACCGGGGAAGCCGCCATCCTCGCCGAAAACTGGGAGGCGATGCAGCGCTGGCTGGGCTTCGTCCGCACCACCGCGGAAACCCGGCGGCACGCAGCCCGCGCAGCTGCCAGCCCTGTCCCTGCCTGCCACGAAAAGTACCTGTGGGACACCGGCTTCCACTTTGGCGAATGGATGGAGCCGGACGGCCCCGAACCGGACCTCTTCGCCGCCCGCATGGCAGATAACGGCATTGTGGCCACGGCCTACTACCGCCACACCACGGACCTGATGGCGCGGATTGCCGGGGTGCTGGGTCTGTCCGTGGAAGCGGCCGCACTGGCGGAACTCTCGGCGAACATCCGCGAGGCGTGGGAAACGGAATACCTGGACGCCGCCGGGCACCTCACCCAGGCCAGCCAGGCCAACTGTGTCCGCGCCCTGGCCTTTGACCTGGTCAGCCCGGAACGCCGCGCCACCGTCACCGCCCAGCTCGTGGAACTGATCCGCGACGCCGGCACGCACCTCGGCACAGGCTTCCTGGCCACGCCCTACCTGCTGCCGGTCCTGGCGGACAACGGCGAACTGGACCTGGCCTACGAACTGCTGATGCAGGACTCGGAGCCGTCCTGGCTGGCCATGGTGGACCGTGGCGCCACAACGGTCTGGGAACTGTGGAACGGCATCGACGCGGACGGCGTCCCGCACCAGTCGCTCAACCACTACAGCAAGGGCGCGGTGGTGTCCTTCCTGCACCGCTGCACAGCCGGGCTTCGCCAGGCGCCCGGCAGCGCGGGCTGGGAACGGATCGTCATCGAACCGCGCCCCGGCGCCGGCCTCACCTCCGCCGCCACCTCGCACGTGGGGCCGCGCGGCCTGATCGAGGTGGCGTGGGCAATTTCAGCGGGGACTGCGTCTGAGGCGGCAGCGCCTGAGGACATAGCGGACGACGGCGTGCTGACGCTCACCGCCACGATCCCCGCCGGCACCACCGCCGAGGTGCTGCTGCCCGGAAGCCTTATGTTGCCTGCGGCGGCGGCGGCCGTCGTCGGACCCGGACACCATACTTTCCTTGCCGCCGCCGGCGGGGACAGCACCCAACCTGACCTGATGAGGAGCACACTATGACAGTGGACCGCGCTACCGACGTACTTGACGCTTCCCGCGATGCTTCCCGCCCCGGAGGGCGCACCGTTCCGCCGTTCCCGGTCTATGACGCCCCCGGCACGCCGGAGCTGGCAGGCGACGTTTCCCTGGTGCACCGCGAAGTGACGTACGCGCGGGCCATCGGCTTCCGCCCGCTGAAGCTGGACATCTGGCTGCCCCGCGAGGCCGCCGGACCGACGCCCCTGGTGCTCTGGGTGCACGGCGGCGCGTTCCAGCTGGGCGACCGCCGCGAACTGCCGCCCACCTTCGCGCCCAACTCTGTTTTCCGGATGCTCAACGAGTCCGGCATCGCCTGCGCCACCGCCGACTACCGGCATTCGCTGGAGGCCCCGTTCCCCGCGCAGCTTCACGACCTCAAATCCGCCGTCCGGTACCTCCGCGAATTCGCCGCCGAGCTCAACATCGATCCGGAACGGTTCGGTGCCTGGGGCGAATCCGCTGGCGGCCACCTGGTAGCGCTCCTCGGACTCACCGGCAGCCGCCCGGACCTGGAGGGCGGCCTCGGCGCGCAGGGGCACCCAAGCCGCGTCAGCGCCGTCGTCGACTTTTACGGCGTCTCCTCCCTGGCGGACATCCCGCCCATGCAGCGGCCGGCCGGGCTGTTCCCCGCCGCGCTGACCGCTGCCGTGCCGCCGGGCATGTCCCTGCAACCCGAACATATGCTGGTGGGCGGCTCGGACGACCGTGACCTGCTGGCCGCTGCCAGCCCCGTCAGCTACGTCACCCCCGACGCCGCACCGTTCCTCCTGGTCCACGGCGACAGTGACGGACTGGTCCCGCACTCGCAGACTGAACTCCTGGCCGCCGCGCTCGCGGAGGCCGGCGTCGAGCATGACGTGGTGACCATCGAGGGCGGCGACCACTGTTTCTTCGGCGCGGAGGACCAGATGGACACCATCCTGGCAGCCGCCGTCGATTACTTCTCACGGAAGCTGGGCACGCCATGACACCCACCAAACCCGCCGCCTCCGCGCCGGCGGCCGGCCCGGAGAACGACGCCCAGGCGCCCGACGCGGGGTTCGCGGAGTACCTGGCCAGGCCGGAAGGCCCGCAGTTCCTCAACCCGGACGCCGTGCGTTCGCCCGGGCCCGATGTTCCCATCCGCACGGTGACGGCGGATGGCCGGCACGGGCCGGTGGCCATCCGGATCTACGGGGAGGCCGCCGCTGCCGGCAGCCCTGCCCTGGTGTGGCTGCACGGCGGCGGCTTCGTCAGCGGGAGCGTGGACATCCCCGAATCGGATTACCTGGCACGGGTGCTCGCGGCCCAGGGGACGCCGGTGCTGTCCGTGGACTACCGCCTGGCGCGCAATGGCGTGTCCTTTCCCATTCCGCATGATGACGCCCTGGCCGGATGGTTCTGGGCGCGGAAGAACGCCGAATCACTGCGCCTGGATCCGGACCTGCTCTACCTGGGCGGGGCCGGTGCCGGCGGCAACCTCGCCGTGGGCGCCGCGCTCTACCTGATCGACGCCGGCAAGCCACTGCCCGCGAAACTCCTGCTGGCCTATCCCTTCCTGGACGCCGAACTCCCGCCACCCGCCGGGGGACTGGACGAAGAGGTCATGGCCGGGCTGCCGCGGCACCTGCGGTTCACGCTGGAGGACTGCATCCGGACGGCGGAGAACTACGTGGGCGGTCCGGTCAGCATGGCACCGTCCTACGCCATGCCCGGCTACGCGGACCCTGCCGGACTTCCGCCCACCGCTTTGCTTGCCTGCGAGTACGACGACGCCCGCGGCTCAACCGAGCAGTTTGCCTCGGCATTGGAGCGGGCAGGGGTTCCGGTGTCCTACTTCCTTGCCGAGGGCGCAGTCCACGGCCACCTCAACCACACCGCCGGGCTGCCGGAAGGACAGGCGGCCCTGGACTTCCTGGCGGGCGAGCTGGCGGCGGTGCGCAGGGCTTAGGCGCCGGAGGCCTTGATGCCTCCGGCGCCTGGTGCTCCCTGGACGCGAGAGCGGCCGGGCAGTCAGGGCTTCCCTGGCGTCTCTTCGGCCGCGTGGCTGCTGGACCAGATATCGCCCATCTCCTCGGTGGACTGCTCCACGATCCTGCTCATGGCCGCGAGCGCGGCACCTGGGTCGCGGTGCTGGATGGCGCTGGCCACATCAACGTGCAACTGCAGAGCCTCGTGGTCCGGCAGGTGCGGCATCAGGCCGTGCTGGGTCCGTCCCGCCAGCACCTCCGCCACCAGGTTGTGCAACTGGGAAAACATCAGGTTGCCGGAGGCATTGAGGACGCCTGCATGGAATTCAATGTCCAGCCGGAGGAACTCATTCTGGTCTCCCCGCTGCCCCGCCGCCCAGAGCCGCGCGGCCATCGAGACAAGGTCGCTGGCCTCGTCCAGTGACGCACGTTCAGCGGCCAGGCGGGCGGCCTGCGGCTCAATGGCCCCGCGGAGTTCGTTCAGGGCCCGCAGCTGCTCCAGCCGCTTGGCGGATGCCAGCCGCCACCGGATTACCTGGGGGTCGTAGAGGTTCCAGCTGGCCTCGGGCTGCACCACGGTGCCGAGGCGCCGGCGGGACTCGAGCATCCCCATGGAGGACAGGACGCGGGTGGCCTCACGGATGACGGAGCGGGACACCTTGTGCTGCGCCTCGAGCTCGTCCAGGCGCAGGATCGAATTCGGCGCCAGGGTTCCCTCGGCAATGGCGAGCCCCAGGTTCTCGACCAGCGAGGAATGCAGGTCGGGGGACAACGCCGCCTTTGGGATGGTCATGAATAAATCATATGGGGACATGGCAAGGTCTTGTATATGTCTGCCTTATTTGTTTATGCTCGCTAAACAGAGCAGACGTAAAGAGGCGTGTGCAACCCGGCCCGGCTAAGTCCGCGGCCTTGAACAAAGGGAGTCGTAATGAAGCGGCGTTCAATTGTGAAGTACGCGGCAGTGGCCGCGGCGATGTCGCTGGGGCTGACGGCCTGCAGCGGCGGCGGAGGCGGCAGCGACCAGGCGAAGGAGGCCGGTACCGTCCGGGTCACCCTTGCCAACCACGTCTGGACCGAAGGCATCAAGGCCGCCATCCCGGAATTCGAGAAGTCCAGCGGACTCAAGGTGGAGCTGACCCAGCTGGGCGAGGACCAGCTCTCCGACCAGTACAACGTCAAGCTCAACGCAGGCAGCGACGAAGTCGACGTCATGATGTACCGCCCGCTGCAGGAAGGCAAAGCCTTCGCCAAGAACGGCTACCTGGCGGACCTCACCAGCAAGGTGTCCTCCGACTCCAGCTGGGACTGGAAGGACTACCAGGAAGGCCCCGTCAAGGCCACCACTGCCGACGGCAAGGTGGTTGGCGTGCCGATCATCACCGAACGCGAAGTCCTCTACTACCGCAAGGACCTGCTGCAGGCCGCAGGGCTCCAGGTCCCCAAGACCATGGAAGAGCTTGAAGCCGCAGCCAAGGCCATCAAGGCTTCTTCGCCTGACACTGCAGGCTTCGTTGCCCGCACCGGCAAGTCCACGGCCGTCACGCAGTTCTCCAGCTTCCTGTACAGCTTCGGCGGTGACTTCATCGACTCCAGCGGCAAGGCCTCCATCAACACTGACGCCGCAAAGAAGGCCTACGCCTACTACGGCGGCCTGATCCGCAACTACGGGCCGGCCAACGTCAGCACCGACATGAGCTGGCCGGAAGCCATGGCCATCTTCACCCAGGGCGGCGCCGCCTTCTACACCGAGGCTGATTCCCTCTACAAGAACGCCACGGACCCGGCAAAGTCCAAGGTCGCGGACAAGGTAGGTTTTGCGGCGCTCCCCGCCGGCCCCGCCGGAAGCAAGCCCTACAACATCCCCTCCTGGGCCCTGGGCGTCAACCAGAACTCGAGCAACCAGGACAACGCCTGGAAGTTCATCCAGTGGGCCACCAGCAAGGAACGCACCCTGGAAGCCCAGAAGGCGGGCGTCCCCGGACCCCGTGCCTCTGTCTGGTCCAACCCGGAAGGAACCTCCACTTACCCGAAGGACCTTGCTGACGCCATTGCCGCCAGCGCCAAGAACGGCGTCGGACACGACCGTCCCGAAGTGATCACGGTCGGCAAGGCCCGTGAAATCGTGGGCGGGCCCATTGTTGCCAGCATCACCGGCGCGGACACTGCCGCCGCGGCCAACGAGGCCCAGACTGCTTTCCAGACCTTCCTGGACAGCGAAAAGAAGTAGCGCCCGCGGCGCACGCCTGCCGCACCAGCCCGCCGGGACGGTCCCATCACCGTCCCGGCGCGGCCCATCTTCACCCCCAACTTTTTAGGTGAACCATGTCTGTTCTGAACCCTCCCCGCAGCGCCGGCACCCGCAATGCCAGCGGCCGTAAGGGCACCGGCCGGAGCTTCTCCGCCTGGGCCAACCGGCACCGCAAATGGCTGTTTGCAGCACCGGCGATGATCTTCGTCGGCGTCCTCATCGTCTTCCCGCTGGCCTGGACCCTCTACCTGAGCCTCACCGACTCCCAGGGCTCCGTCCGGGCAGCCACCGACTTCATCGGCCTCAAAAACTACCTCACCGTCCTGACGGACATGGAACGGTTCTGGCCTGCCGTGGGCCGCACGCTTGCCTTCACCGGCGTCGCGCTGGCCTTCGAAGTGGTCCTCGGCATGGGCATAGCGCTGCTCCTGTGGCGGCCCTTCCGGGGCGAAAAGTGGGTCCGGGTGGCAATCCTGTTGCCGCTGGTGGCCACTCCCGTGGCTGTCGGCATGATGTGGCGCCTCATCTTCGATCCCAACATCGGCTTCGCCAACCAGCTCCTGGGCGCGATCGGCATTCCGCCCCAGCCGTGGCTCTCCGGGCAGGACACCGCGCTGGGGACCACCATCTTCATGGACGTGTGGCAGTGGACCCCGATGGTGGTGCTGATCCTGCTCGCCGGACTGACCTCGCTGTCCGACGAGCCGGACGAGGCTGCCCGCGTGGACGGCGCGAACGCCTTCCAGCGGTTCTTCTACATCACTCTTCCCCTCATGATGCCCACCGTGATCGTGGCGATCCTCCTGCGGGGCATCGACGCCCTGAAGACCTTCGACATCCTGTACGCCACCAAGGGCAAGGGCGGCGGTTCGTTCCATGAGGTGGAGACGCTGAACGTGTACGCCTACGGGCTGAGCTTCGACTACAACCAGTACGGGCTCTCCTCCGCCGTCCTGATCCTGTTCTTCATGATCATCATCGGCATCATGTGGCTGCTGACCATGCGCAAGAAAGCGGTAAGCAAATGACCGTCGTGACAGACTCCAGCACTCCCGCCGCCGCCACGCCGGCCCCGCGGCGGCGCAAGCCGCTTGCCACCCGCGCCTACAAGGTGTTCCGGGTTGTGGCCCTGATCGTTGTGGTGCTGTTCCTGCTGGCTCCGCTGTTCTGGATGCTGCTCGCGTCCCTCAAGACCAACGTGGACATCTATGACACGGCCAAGGCAGTGGTGTTCTCGCCCACCTTCGAGAACTACGCCAACGTGCTCCAGCGCAACAACTACTTCGTGTTCATTTTCAACAGCTTCTGGGTGGCCTTTGTCTCCACGGCACTGTCGATCGTCCTCGGCGTCCCCGCGGCGTACGCGATGAGCCGCTTCACCATGCACCGCTCCGCGCTCGTGGTCCTGATGGCACGCGTCATTCCGGGTGTGTCACTCCTGGTGCCCTGGTACTACGTCTTCTCCAACCTGCGGATGGTGGGCAGCTTCGAAGTGCTGATCCTCAGCCACATGTTCGTCGCCCTGCCCCTGATCGTCTACATCATGATGAGCTACTTCGATTCACTGCCGTTGGAACTCGAGGAGTCGGCCGAGGTGGACGGGCTCACCCCCATTGGCGCGTTCCGCCGGATCACGCTGCCCCTGTCCGTGGCCGGCATCGCCACCGCCGGCATCCTGTCCTTCATCTTCTCGTGGAACAACTTCATGTTCGCCCTGGTGCTCTCCGGCTCCAAGACCAAGACCCTGCCGGTGGCCATCTTCGACTTCGTCTCCTACGCGAGCATCGACTGGGGCGGGCTGATGGCCGCCGCAACCGTTGTCACCATTCCCATCATGATCATTGCGCTCTTCACGCAGAAGTACATCGTCTCCGGCCTGACCGCCGGCGCCACCAAGGGCTAGGGCTTCAACACATGACACTCATCAGCAGGATTGAGACCTTCATCGTTGCCCCTCGCTGGCTCTTCGTCCGGGTCGAGACCGACAGCGGCATCGTGGGGTGGGGCGAGGCCACCTGCGAGGGCCGCAGCGAGACGGTTCGCACCGCCGTCGGGCAGCTCTCGGAACTGCTCATCGGCAGGGATGCCCTCCGGATCGAAGACCACTGGCAGGTGATGACCAAGGGCTCCTTCTACCGCGGCGGCCCCATCCTCGCCAGCGCCGTCTCCGGCCTGGACCAGGCCCTGTGGGACATCGCGGGCAAGCACTTCAACACCCCCGTGCACCAGCTCCTGGGGGGCCACGTCCGCGACCGGATCCGAATGTACGGCTGGGTGGGCGGCGACGAGCCGAACGAGGTGGCCGACCAGATCAGCGCCCAGCTCGAGGTGGGGCTCACCGCCGTCAAAATGAACGCCAGCGGCCGGATGAGCCCCGTCGCCTCGGTTGCCGAGATCGACGGCGTCATCCGCCGTGTTGCCGCTGCCCGCCAGGTCCTGGGCGACCACCGGGACGTCGCCGTCGATTTCCACGGCCGCTTCAGCCTGGCCAACGCCAGACGGGTGGCGCCGCTGCTGGAACCGTTCCGGCCCTTCTTCCTCGAAGAGCCGGTGGTCCCGGAGAACACCCACCTGCTCCGGGAGTTCACGTCCTCCACCACCACGCCGGTGTCCACGGGGGAGCGGCTCTACAACCGGCAGGAGTTCCTGCCGGCGCTGCAGGCAGGCATCGCGGTGGCCCAGCCGGACCTGTCGCACGCCGGCGGCATCACCGAGGTCCGCAAGATCGCCGCGCTGGCCGAGGTCTACGAAGTCCAGCTGGCGCCGCACTGCCCGCTGGGTCCCCTGGCGCCGCACTGCCCGCTGGGTCCCCTGGCGCTGGCAGCCTGCCTGCAGGTGGGCTTTGCCACGCCCAACTTCCTCATCCAGGAACAAAGCATCGGCATCCACTACAACCAGGGCGCCGAAGTCCTGGACTACGTGGTGGACAAGACGCCGTTCAAATTCGTGAACGGCCACATTGAGCGGCTCACCGGGCCCGGACTGGGCGTCGAAATCGACGAGGCAGTGGTACGGGCAGCGGACAAGCGCGGCCACGCCTGGCGCGGCCCGGTATGGCGCCACCCCGACGGATCCTTCGCAGAATGGTGAACCCCATGACATCCCACAATGCTGTTGCGTCAGCCAGCCTGCTGGACGGCATCCGGCAGGCACGACTCGTCGGCATCGTCCGCGGGAACGACGGCGGTGCTGCCGCCAAGGCCGCGCTCGCGGCGATGGAGGAGGGCTTCCGGTACGTGGAGATCGCCCTCACCACGCCCAACGCGCTGGACGCCATCCGCGAAGTCCGCGCGGCTGCCCCGCCGGGCTGCCTGGTGGGCGCCGGCACCGTCCTCAGCGAGGCCGACGTCGCACACGTCACCGCTGCCGGTGGCCAGTTCATCGTCACGCCCTCCCTGGCCCCCTCGATCAGTGAAGCGGCCAGCACCGGAATCCCCGTCCTGGCCGGGGCGCTGACGCCCAGCGAGGCCTATGAAGCGATGGAACGCGGCGCCACCGCCATCAAACTGTTCCCTGCCTCGATCGGCGGACCCGGTTATCTGAAGGCCGTCCGGGATCCCTTCCCGGACATCCCCTTCATCGCCGTCGGCGGGGTGGGCCTGAACGAAGCCGCCGGGTACTGGGAAGCCGGCGCCATCGCCGTCGGACTGGGCGGTCCGTTGTTCGGGACATCAGCCTCAGGTGGTGACCTCGAGGAGATGCGCGGCCGCGCCCGCAGCTTCCTTGGCCTCGCAGCCGAGTTCGCTGCCCGTACCGGGACCCCTTCGTGACTGTGGACCTGCTGACCTTCGGCGAGTCCATGGTCTCGCTCCGGTCCACCGGCCCGCTGGCTTCCGGCGGGACCCTGGCCATGCAGGTGGCCGGGGCGGAATCGAACGTTGCCATCGGTGTTGCACGCCTTGGCCACACGGCCGCCTGGGCCGGCTTGGTGGGAGCGGATCCGCACGGCGAGTTCATCCTGAAACAACTCCGGGGCGAAGGCATCCAGCTGCACCACAGCGTCCACCCGGACCGCAGCACCGGCGTGATGTTCCTGGAGCAGCGCACGGCCGACCTCAGCCGGGCCTTCTATTACCGCGCCGGTTCGGCGGGGGCCAGCATCTCGCGCGGGCACGTGGCGGCCGCGCTGGACTCCGGCGCCCGGATCCTGCACCTGACCGGCATCACGGCAGCGCTGAGCCCGGAAGCCCGGGACGCCGTGGAATACGCGGCCGAACGCGCCCCCCATGAAGGCATGGTGGTCAGCCTCGACGTGAACTACCGCAGCAAGCTCTGGTCCCGGGACCAGGCGCGTGCCGTGCTTGGCCCGCTGGCCCGGCATGCCGCCGTCGTCATAGCGTCCGACGACGAGCTCGACCTGATTGCCCCGCCGCACGAGGGGAACGGGGCGGCAGGGACTGTTGCAGACGAAGCGTCCGCAGCGGCACGGCTGCTCGACGCCGGGGTCAGGGAAGTGGTGGTGAAGCGTGGCGCAGCGGGCGCGGCGGTCTATACAGCCGAAGGGCGCCTGGAAGCACCAGCCCTCGCCGTGACCTGCGTGGACACCGTGGGAGCCGGGGACGCCTTCACCGCAGGCTACCTCTCCGCGCGGCTCGACGACGTCGATACCGCCGGCCGCCTGCACCACGGCATCCTTGCCGGCGCCTTCGCCGTCAGCACACGAGGTGACTGGGAAGGGCTGCCCCGGCCCGACGAACTGGCCCTGCTTGATGCCGCCCGGGGCAGCACCGTGCGCTGACTCCTGCCTTCACGTTCCAGACCTTCAGAAACCCGACCCGAAAGCCAGCCATGAAAATCATTGCCGCCGACGTCTTCGTCACCAGCCCTTCCCGGAACTTTGTGACCCTCCGGATTACTACCGAGGATGGTGTGACCGGGATTGGTGATGCCACGCTGAACGGCCGTGAGCTCGCGGTTGCCGCGTACTTGAAGGAGCACGTGGCGCAGTTGCTGATCGGGAAGGATCCGCACCGGATCGAGGACACGTGGCAGTTCCTGTACCGGTCCTCGTACTGGCGGCGGGGTCCGGTGACGATGGCGGCGATCGCTGCGGTGGACATGGCGTTGTGGGATATCAAGGGCAAGCTCGC
>NZ_JBPFDN010000014.1:0-782 GCF_059414985.1 Arthrobacter sp. SAFR-044
ACAGCGGCCTGCTGGTGCTCGCGGATGTCAACGCCACCAGCCGGTACTGGCACTACTACAGTCCCAGCAGCGGCGGCAGTGGAAGCGGTGACACCACCGCTCCGACCGTGAAGGACCTGTCTCCCGCTGCGGACGCCAGCGGCGTGGAGGTTACTGCCGATGTGACAGCGACGTTCTCCGAGGGCTTAGACCCCTCCACTGTCACGTCGACGACTTTCACCCTGGCGGCGGGCGCGACTGCCGTCCCGGCCACCGTGACTTACGACAGCACCAACAAAGTGGCGACGCTGAACCCGAACGCTGACCTGGCGGCGGGGACGACATACACGGCAACCATCAAAGGTGGCACCAGTGGCGTGAAGGACACGGCCGGCAACCCGCTGGCCTCGGACAAGACGTGGACCTTCACCACCGCCGGGGGAGCGAGGGACTTCACCAGTGACGGCAAGGCCGACCTGCTGGCCCGGGACGGCAACGGGAACTTGTGGACCTACCCGGGCCAGGGCAACGGCCTCTTCGGCTGGCGAATCAACGTGGGGCCCGGCTGGAACGTCATGACCGCTGTCAGCGCCGCAGGGGACCTGACCGGAGACGGGGAGCCGGATCTCGTTGCCCGTGACACGAACGGCACCCTGTGGACCTACCCGGGCCAGGGGAACGGCCTGTTCGGGTGGCGCATCAAGGTCGGCGATGGCTGGAACGTCATGACGGCCATTAGCGCGGCGGGTGACCTGACCGGAGACGGGGAGCCGGATCTCGTTGCCCGTGACACGAACGGGAGC
>NZ_JBPFDN010000014.1:882-109298 GCF_059414985.1 Arthrobacter sp. SAFR-044
CTGTGGACCTACCCGGGCCAGGGGAACGGCCTGTTCGGGTGGCGCATCAAGGTGGGCGATGGCTGGAACGTCATGACGGCCATCAGCGCGGCGGGTGACCTGACCGGAGACGGGGAGCCCGATCTCGTTGCCCGTGACACCAACGGGAGCCTGTGGACCTACCCGGGCCAGGGGAACGGCCTGTTCGGGTGGCGCATCAAGGTGGGCGATGGCTGGAACGTCATGACCGCCATCAGCTGATACAGGTGCACACAGTTATTTGAGGCGAGGCAACGTCAGTGAGCGCCTGAAGCAGTCGGGGATTTCTGTAGCAGCGCAGAAGCTATCGCCGGTGGCGGCCAAAACCGCCGCCGAGGGAGGGCTGGCTCCTGGATCTCCCGAGACCAGGAGCCAGCCCTCGGCGCAGCCCCGATGAAGACTGGATGGGCCCTCCCCAGCGAGGTGGCCACCGCCCGCAAGACGCCCCTAGCTAGCGGAAGCCGCGCGCGTTCAACCCGATCAGGTTAAGTACGTCCTTCTGCATGGCCAGTGCCGCCCCCTTCGGGCTGGACCGCCCGCCCTGCACAGTGACATCCCCGGCCTCCGGGCAGCTAAAAACCGCAGCCTTCTCCGGGCCGGCAATGGAGAAAAGCGGGTCAGCTGCTGAAACTTCTTCCAAGCGGACAGTAACCATCATGGGTCGCGCCAGGGAGGCGCCGGCCACCGCGCGCAAACGAAGTCCTGCCCCAGCGGCGGCCACCGCCCTGGCAGGCGTGGTGGAGCCGATCGGCTCCGCCTCCACGGCAATCCGGGAAACATCCCAGTTCCAGAGAAGCCCGGCGATCAGCCGTACCTTGGTGGCCGAGTCCTTCCCGGAAAGGTCTGCGGAAGGGTCTGCCTCCGCAATACCGCGGCGCTGTGCCTCCAGCACGGCGGACTCCAGCCCCGCGCCGCGGGAAAGCTCGTCCAGGATGAAGGTGGACGTGCCGTTGGGGCAGGCCCGGACGGCGTTGCAACCCATGCCCCTCACGGCAACACGGGCCATGTCCGCAGTGGGAAGCGCCGCTCCGGTGGCTCCGGAAATACGGATCCGGCTCCCACCTTCCCCGGCCGCACGTTCGAGGTCCCGCCAGTGGCTCAGGATGTGGCTCTTGGTGGCTGTCACCACATCCACGCCACCCCTCAGGGCAGCAAGCGCCTCCTGCAACGCGCGCGAGTGAGCTTCGGGCGAGGATGGCAGTGCCTGGACCAGGACGCCAGCCCGGGTAAGGGCCAGCGTCTCTTCAATGGACCGCACCGGCGCCCAGGAGGAGCGCCCCGGCACACCACCGCCGGGCGCAAGCAAGACTTCGGCCGCCCGGCCCCGGATGGCAGCAACCTGCAGCGGAGAAGCCTGCTCCTGGACAGCATCGGCAAAGGCGCGGCCCACGGCACCGAAGCCGGACAGAACCAGCCGCACGGGTTCCACCACCCCCCTACTTCTTCGTCATCCTGTACCGCTCGATCTGCCGCAACCGCCGCAGGAGGCTGTCGCGCCGCGGGTGCGGGACGGCGTCGGGCTCTTCCGCGGTGAGATCGATGTGTTTGGTGCCGTACTGCCAGAGCAGCAGGTCGTCCAGGAGCCGGTCCGGGCCGGGGGAGTAGCGGTGGTCCAGGGCCTTGCGGACCTCCGTGATCCGGTTGGCGCTGAGCAGTCCCGCCAGCTGCATGGTCTGGTTGAGCCCGTGCGCGGCGAGGAGCTCGGCCGCCCAGCCCCAGTCATCGTCCACCTTGCGGTCCACGTGCGGGAGCAGGGTCCGCCAGACGTCCCGGATCCGGTTGGGGGTGAGCGGGGCCGCGCCCTCGCCATCCATGTCCCAGAAGCTGCGCACTTCCTCGTAGCTTTCGTGCAGGTCAGCGAACGCCGTCTCCACGGTTTCCAGCATGGCCGCGGTGGCGGTGAACTGCCGGTCGAAGTGCGGCGTCCAGGCGCGCGGGTCCTCTGCCTTGAACCGGATGTCGTGCTCAATCTCGCTCCACGCGTGGGCGAAAATGGTGCGGATCTGGCACTCGAAGAAGTAGCTGCCGTTGGGCTGCAGATCCGGGTTGAAGACCTGCTGGTACTCCTTGACGGCTTCATTCTGGATGGTGCGCAGGATCAGGTGCCGGCTCGAATACCCGTAGGTGCCGGACTCGATGGAGCCGATGTCCTTTTCACGGTCGCCGCGGCAGTCGAAGAGCTGCCGCTGGCGCTTGATGATGTTGGCCACCGCGGCATTCTCCGCCGGCAGCTTGGTGATCACCCGGATGCCCACCATGTCATTAAGCGTGCGGAACGGGTCCGGAAACTTCAGGAGCCTCCGCCCGCCCGGCTCAAGCGGCTCCTCGGTGCGCGAGATCTTCTCTTTGAAGGATTCCACCGTCTTGGTGCGGCCCGTGACGAACAGCGGCGTGACCTCGCTGTCCTTCAGCATGTCCCGCAAAACCAGCAGGACATCACGGGTAACCAGCTTCAGGGCAGGCCGGACGCGCTCATAGATCTCCACGTTGTGCTGCACCGACTCACGCAGCGGTGCGTCCAGACTTTCCCAGTTACTCGCCATGGTCCCAGCTTACGGCGGGGGTATGACAGAACGACGGCGGCGCGGAGCCGGCTGGTCTCCCGGGGTGCCCCGCGCGATGCCCCTATCGCCAGGCCTCCCGACCCGGTGGGGCCTGGGACGCGAAAGGGGGCCCCGGGGGGAGGCCAAAGTGTTGACCCGCCGCGCGGGCGGGCCTAGATTCCTTCCCAACTGGGGGCAGCGGCCGTTGAGCCGCCGGCATCGGTCTGGTCGCCGCGAAGGCACACGACAATTCCCCTCCGGCGGCGTGAGCGTCGCTGCGGTGAGCAGGGACCCCCGCCGCCCGCACTTTCCAGGACTGCAACCATGACCAACCAGACGAAGACCCGCCGCATCGCCGCGGCAGCAGTGGCACTTATGGCGGCCGGTGCGGCCGGGATCAACGCGGCGCAGGCAGCACCCCAGGACAGCCCGGCCCGGTATGGGCACGGCGCCGCGGGAAGCGGCGACCCCTACTTTCCCTACGCGGGCAACGGCGGGTACGACGTCCTGCACTATGACCTGGCCCTGCAATACACTCTGCCGGCGGATCCGGCCGCACTCGCCGGGAAGCTCGCAGGGGAGGCAACCATTACCCTCCGCGCCACCCAGGACCTGGACAGCCTTAACTTCGACCTGCGCGGCCTTGCGGTGACGGCGGTGGAGGTGGACGGCAAGGACGTCAGCCACGGTGCGGGCCCTTCCGGCTGGACACAGGTGCAGGATGACGCCAACCGCACCTGGGAGCTCACCGTGGGACTCCGGACAAAACTGAAGGCAGGCCAGAAAACCACCATCACTGTCGACTACGGCGGGACCACGGGACGGCCGGAAGATACCACGGGGGCTCTCTACGGCTGGGTCACCACCGCTGACGGGGCCATGGTGGTCAACGAGCCCGATGGCGCGCCCACATGGTTTCCCGTAAATGATGACCCCGAAGACAAAGCCACCTACTCCTTCCACATCACGGTCCCGGAAGGGAAAACAGCGGTGGCCAATGGCCTGCCCGACGGCAAGCCCAAAACCAATGCCGGGTGGACAACGTGGACCTGGGAAGCGGCGGATCCGATGGCCAGCTACCTTGCAACGGCGAGCGTCGGTGACTACACCCTCACGTACGCCAAAGGACCCCACGGCCTGCCGATCATCAATGCGGTGGATGACGGCGTGGCAGGAGCCGAGCTGGAGAAAACCACCGCAGCCCTCGCACTGCAGCCCCAGATGATCACGTTCCTGTCCGGCCTGTTCGGACGGTACCCCTTCGAGGCTTTCGGCGCGGTTGTGGACGATGATTCCGTGGATTACGCCCTGGAGACCCAAACCCGGCCGCTCTATTCAGGGGCTGCCGATGAGGCCACCGTCGTCCATGAACTGGGACATCAGTGGTTCGGCAACGACGTCAGCCCGGCAGATTGGAAGGACATCTGGCTCAACGAGGGCTGGGCAACCTACATTGAGTGGCTGTGGGCCGACCATGCGGGCCACGCGACCGTGGCGCAGCAATTCGCGGACACCGTGGCGGAACTGGACAGCAAGAACCTCTGGGCGGTGAACATTGCCGATCCCGGCCGGGACAACCTCTTTGCGGCGGAGGTTTACAACCGGGGTGCCGCCGCCCTCCATGCCCTGCGAGCCAAGGTGGGGGACAAGGCGTTCTTTGCGGGAGCCAGCGATTGGCTGGACCGCTACAGCAACTCCTCGGCCACAACGGACGACTTTGAACAGGTGATGGAGGCGGCTTCCGGCCTGGAGCTTGACGCGTTCTTCAATGACTGGCTGCGGGAAGGGAACCGGCCGGCGATGCCGTAGTGGACCCGCGCACCACCAGCGACGTCTCCAGGGTGACGCCGCCGTGCCCCAGCGACTTCCCCTCCATGAGGCCGCGCAGCTGCTCGCCGGCCTTCTGGCCCAGGGCCGTGGCGGGCAGGTGCACACTGGTCAGGCCCGGATTGCTGGTGGCCGAATAGGGCAGATCGTCGAACCCGGCCACGGCCAGCTCCTCCGGGATCCGGATCCCTGCCACGCGCGCTTCCTGCAGCACCCCGTATGCGTGGGTGTCGGTGGCGCAGGCGACGGCGGTCACCCCCGCGCGCTGCCACTCCGGCCACGCTTCGGCGAACGCACCCGCAGCCGCACCGACGTCGATGGTGGTGCTGATAATGCGCTCCGGGCTTACGGAGATGCCGCGCGAGGCGGCCTCCTCCAGGAACGCCGCGCGCCGGACCGCGAACGTCTCGGTGCCGGTCACGCTGTCCACGTAGGCCGCTTCCCTGTGCCCTGCATTAGCCAGGTGCGCCGCCAGCTGGCGCGCCCCGCTGGCCACATCAAGGTTCACGGAGGGCGCGTAGGACTCCAGCCCCGGCGCATCAAGCAGGACAAGGGGCGACGGCGACGCGAGGTCTTCGAGGAACCGTGCGTTGGGTGCGTCCACCAGCAGCCCCGCCGGGCGGAGGGACATCAGCCGCCGGACGTCGTCGGCCTCCGGAAACTCGCCGGCCTCGGTGACGGACAGCAGCAGCTGGTACTGCGGGCCCAGCGATTCCCGCACACCTGCGATCACCTTGGCGAAGAACGGGTTGGAGATATCCGGCGCCACCAGGATCACGATCGAGCTGACGCCCTTGGCCAGGGAACTGCCGATCCCGTCCACCACGTACCCCAGCTCCGCAATGGCCTCCCGCACCCGGGAAATGTTGTCCTCGGCCACGCGGCCGGCCGTCTTGCCGTTGGCCACCAGCGACACCGTGGCCACCGAAACGCCGGCCCGCGCGGCGACCATCGCCGCCGTCACCCGCCGCGGCCGTGGCCGTTGCTGCTGCACCTGTTCCCCGGAATCCATACTTTGATCGTAGTAGGCACCGGCGCACACAGGTCCCGGCCCCGAAAGGCTTGCAAGGCGAGCAGCGTTCCCTTCCTTGTCGCATATGGCATCAAGCGTTTGACGTGCGGCAACAGCGGACGTCACGTTAAGCGCTTGACGTGCACCGCAAAACCCTGCCATGATCACTCGCGGAAGACTTAGAACCCCTGCCGTGAGGCAGGGCCCCAATGACGTGGAGCACCATCGTGGAACCAAATCCCCGGACCAGCACCAGCGAGCCCCGGAAGAACCAGCCTGAACCCCGGAAGATCATCCTGGACTGCGACCCCGGCCACGATGACGCCGTGGCCCTGCTGCTGGCACACGGCAACCCCAACATCGAACTGCTGGCCGTCACCACGGTGGTGGGCAACCAGACCCTCGAAAAAGTCACCCGCAACGCCCTGGCCGTCGGCACCATCGCCGGCATCACCGGCGTCCCCTTCGCCGCCGGCTGCCCCCGCCCGCTGGTCCGCAGCATCGAAACCGCACCGGACATCCACGGCGAGTCCGGCATGGACGGCCCCGCCCTCCCTGAGTCCACCATCGAGCTGGACCCGCGCCACGCCGTCGACCTCATCATCGACACCGTCATGGCGCACGAGCCCGGCACCGTCACCCTGGTCCCCACCGCCGGCCTGACCAACATCGCCCTGGCTGCCCGCAAGGAACCGCGCATCGTGGAACGCGTCAGGGAATTGGTCCTCATGGGCGGCGGCTACCACGTGGGCAACTGGAGCGCCGTGGCCGAATTCAACATCATCATCGACCCCGAAGCCGCGCACATCGTCTTCAACGAAAAGTGGCCCGTGGTGATGGTGGGCCTGGACCTCACCCACCAGGCGCTGGCCACCCCGGAGGTAGTGGAGAAGATCGCCGCCATCGGCACCGGCCCGGCGAAATTCGTCACCGAGCTGATGGACTTCTTCGCCCACACCTACAAGGACGCCCAGGGCTTCGACTACCCGCCGGTCCACGATCCCTGCGCCGTCGCGTACGTCATCGACCCCAGCATCGTCAGCACCCGCAAGGTCCCCGTCAACATCGAACTCCAGGGCACGCTGACCCTGGGCATGACCGTGGCGGACTTCCGCGCCCCGGCCCCCGCCGACTGCCACACCAGCGTGGCCGTGGACCTGGACCACGCACGGTTCTGGGACCTCGTCACCGACGCACTGGTCCGCATCGGCGAGCCCGGCACCGGCGACAAAAACAGCAACACCCAAGCGGACGACGGCGACCCGCGCCGAGGCGCGGCGCCCACCCAAGGCAACACGGCCGACGTCGTACGCCCGGAAAGTGCCTCCCTCACCACCGGAGGGGTCAAGTAGATGGCCACCGCAACCATGACTGAAACCAAGACCGGCCGCGGCAACATCGCCGCCCTCATGACCGCCCTGCTGGCCGCCTGCGTGGCGTTCCAGCTCAACGCCTCCATGCTCAGCCCCGCCCTGGTGACCATGGGCCGGGAACTCAAGGCGGACCAGGCCCTGATCGGGCTCTCGCAGACCTGGTTCTTCACCGCCGCCGCGCTGTTCTCCCTGTTCCTGCCGCGCCTGAGCGACATCATCGGCCGCAAGAAGGTCCTGGTGGGCATGATGCTGCTCATGGCCGTGGGCTCCGTCATCGCCGCGCTCGCGCCGGACATCACGTGGCTGTTCGTGGGCCGCATCATCCAGGGCGTCAGCGGACCCACCGTCCCGCTCTGCCTGATCATGCTGCGCTCCGCCGTCAGCAACCCGCGCAAGTACGGCACCCTGATGGGCCTTATTACTGCCGTCAACGGCGGCGTGGCCGGTGTGGACTCGTTCGTGGGCGGCTACTTCGCCGAGCACTTCGGCTTCCGCAGCATCTTCTGGCTGATGGTGGTCCTGGCCGTCGCGGCCACCGCCCTCATCATGTTCCTCGCCACCGAGAGCAAGCCCGGCGCCGGCACCCGCATGGACTGGCGGGGCGTGTTCTTCATCGTGGTGGCCGTGGGGGCCCTGCTGACCGCGCTGAACGAGGCCGCCAAGCTTGTGGCCGGCTTCGACTCCGGCACGCTCATGCTGAGCCTCGCCCTGGTGCTGGTGTCCGCCGTCGCGTTCTTCGCGTTCTGGCGCACCGAACAGCGCGCCGCCCAGCCCATGGTGGAAACCGTGCACCTGCGCCAGCGCGCAACCTGGGCCCCGCTGCTCACCACCACCCTGACCATGACCGGCATCTTCGCCGTGATCAACGGCATCGTGCCCGCCTACGTCCAGGCCGCCTCGCCGGGGTTCGGCGTGGGACCCACCGAGATGTCGCTGATCATCCTTACTCCGTACGCCCTGCTGGGCTGGCTGGTGGGCCCGCTCAGCGGCAGGCTGGCACCCGTCCTCGGGTACACCAAGGTGCTGCGGATCGGGCTGCTGGGCAGCATCGCCGCGCTCGCCGTCATCGCGTTCCTGGGCCTGCACAGCCTGCCGATGATGATCGCCGGAACAGTCTTGCTGGGCATCATGTACGCCGGTACGGTCAACATCATGCTCAATGGACTCGGCGTTGTCCTCTCGCCCACCGGCAACCCCGGCTTTCTTCCCGGCATGAACGCGGGCGCCTTCAACCTGGGCGCAGGGCTGAGTTTCCTGATCCTGCCCGCCGTGCTGGTGGCGACGTCGGCGTTCGGCGACGCGACGGCGTCATACCTCACCGTCGTGGTGGTTGGCCTGGCCCTGACCGTGGCAGCGTTTGCGGCGTCGCTGCTGATCCCCAAGCCGGTTGAGGCCGAGGTGGCACCGTGAGTGCTGCCGCCGCTTCTGGCCGGATCGTCGTCGTCGGCTCCCTGAACGCGGACCTCACCATCTACTGCGAGCGGCTTCCGCAGCCCGGCGAAACCGTGCAGGGCAACGGGTTCGCCGTGAATCCCGGCGGCAAGAGCGCCAACCAGGCCGTGGCCGCAGCGCGGCTGGGCGGCCACGTCAGCCTGGTGGGTGCGGTGGGGGAGGACGCCAACGGCAACATGCTCGAGGCCTCGGTGGCCGGCGCAGGCGTGGACGTCAGCCACGTGCGCACGTCCAGCGAGCCCACTGGTGTCGCCGTGATCGCCGTGGACGCCCGCGGCGAGAACAACATCATCATCTCGGCCGGCGCCAACGGCACCCTGTCCCCGGCGGACGTGGCCGGCGCGGCGGAGGTCCTTGAGGGGGCCGCCGTGGTGAGCCTCTGCCTGGAGGTCAGCATGGACACGGTGCTGGCTGCTGCCCAGGCAGGGCACGACGCCGGCGCCACGGTTCTGCTGAACCTGTCGCCTTACGCGGAGGTTCCGTCAGCCCTGGCCGGGTTGGCGGACGTCCTGCTGGTCAACGCGCATGAGGCCGCGCTGTTCCTGGCTTCTGCCATTCCCGGGGCGGAGGCTCCGGCCGGGGAGTGGGACGCGGTGCGGGAGCGGTTTGCCGGCCGGGGGATCCGGCAGGTGCTGGTGACGCTGGGTTCGCGGGGGTCCGTGGTGCTGGATTCGCTGGCTTCTCCCGGCGCCCGGGTGACCCGCGTCCAGCCCACCACGGTGGGGGCCGTGGACACCACCGGCGCGGGCGACGCCTTCACCGGAGCAGTTGCCGTCCGGCTGGCAGCGGGTGATGCGCTGGCGGATGCTGCCGCGTTCGCCTCCGTTGCCGCGGCGCTGGCGACCACCCGCAAAGGGACGCAGGCGGCGTATCCGGAAGCGGCCGACGTCGAACGCCGCCTCGGTACGCCCTAACCGCATCAACTGCCCGCCGACCCACCCATCGATTGCTCCGTAATTGTCGTTTTCGCGCGTGAAAACGACAATTACGGAGCAACGGATGGGTTTAGGTAAGCGCGTCCAGGGTCACCCCGGTGTGTTGCGCGAGCTGCGTGAGCAGGGCGTCCTGGAACTGGGGGTCGTTGGCAGCCGGGTGCGGGGCCTGCCGGTGCTGGTGGTACCAGTAGCCGCCGCTGGACAATGCTTCGGGGTCATCACTGGTGGCCAGCCACTCCTGCGTGCGGTGGCCCAGTTCCAGGCTGTCCGGAGCCGACCGGCCGCCCATCCGGGTGGGCACCCAGCCGGGATCCACCGCGTTGCTGGCGACGCCCGGCACCAGCCGGGCCACCGCAGCCGACAGCGCAGTGACGTGCAGCTTGGTGGTGGAGTAGGAGGCCGTCGTCGTGCGCCCTGTCCAGTCCAGGCCGTCCAAACCGGTGTCGCCGCCCCGGTGCATGCCGCTGCTCAGGTAGATGAGCCGGCCGGGGCCGGGGATGAGTGCCGTCAGGAGGTACGGGGCCACGACGTTCACCGGTAGCAGCGCCGTGCCGCTGAGGACGCCGGCGTTGTGGATGACGGCATCGATCCCGCCGATCCCGTTGACGTCCTCCGCGATCTGCCGGACCTCGGCCAGGACGGCGAGATCTCCGACAACGCATTTTGCCCCGCGGTCCAGCAGGTGCTGTACTGCGGGGACCCGCAGGGAGGACCGCGCGTGCACGATGACGTCGTGGCCGTCCTGCAGCAGCGTGTCTGCAGTTGCGAGGCCAAGCCCGTCGGTGGATCCGGTGATGAAGACGCGTGCCATTCGCGGCCCTTCCTGGTAGCTGGGTTCTCCTTACGCTACCCGTGGCGCTCCCGCGGTCCAGTCCCTGCCTCGCCGGGACTGGATCAGCCGCGCTTCCTGCCCAGGATCAGTGCCAGCAGTCCTCCGAAGGCCAGGAACAGCAGCCCGACCACCAGCAGTCCGCTGTTGACGCCGGTGTCGGCCAGGGTCTTGGACTCAGAGGCGCTGGCCACTGCCGGTGCGGCGGTCCCGGCCGCTGCCGGGACGCGGGTACTGCCGGCAAACGGCTGGACAACGTAAGAGGCGGCACCGCCCGGGAAGGGCGCGGTGTGGTCAGCGGCATGGGCGGCTGCGCCGTTGGCAGCCAGAAGGCCGCCTGCGATGACGGCGCTGAGCAGGCATCCACGGATAGTGCGGTGCATCATTTGGAGTTCTCCTGAAAGTTGGTTCGGGCCTACTGCTTAGCCCGGGGATTGGCTCATTCGCGCTGGGCGGGAAGGGGCCTCAACTAGTCAGGAGATGATCCGGGGTCGAAGGACACCGGTGCCGGGGCAGTGCTCGAACCGCCCTTGATGGCGGCTGTGCGGGCCGCCGGGACCTGCAGGTCATGGACGCTGAGCCATGCGGGAACGGCGGTAACACCACCGCCGGACGCGCTGCTGGCGCCGGTGGCACCCGGAACGATAGGCGTCGGATCAGCCGGCCCGTGGAACGGCCGGCTTTGCGGATCCGCTCCCGACGCCAGCGGAGTCCCGGCAGCGGGCCTTATCCGGGGGTCGCACGCCGGGCCGTGGCTGTAGAACGATTGGCGGGGCGCGGGAATCTCGTGGAGGGACTGCACGGCAGCCGGTGCAGCGCCGGTGGTCCCGGCCGCGAGTTCAGCTGGCTGTGCAGGCACGCCATCACTGGCCGACGGAACGTCAGCACCGGCCGGGAGCGGCGGCGCCGCCGTCGTAAGCCCGGGGGTAACGGGAACGACGGTCCCCACGGTTTCGCCCATAACGCCATCCACAGTGCCAACGGCCGGATCCACCACCGTCGCCACGGCTCCTGCCGGCACTACCGTACTGACCACCGGAACAGCCTGCAGCGCGTCGTCGGCCGAGGCGCTGACATCCTCCACCACCGGGCGGAGGGGCGGCAATGCGGCAGGTGGCGGAGTGGCCGGAGCGCTTACCGGTCCGGATTCCGCTGGCGCCAGGACGTCAGTGGCCCGATGGGTGACGGTGGTGACCGATGCCACCGCGGCCTGGCCGGGCACCGGAAGCGGGCCACCGGGAGGGGAGGAATCAGCGGACGCTCCCGCGGCGGACAAGGCAATCCACGATGCGGCTGCCGCCACGGCGAGCAAAAGGAGGCGGAGAAAAGCCCAAACAGTGAGTTTTGACTTCATCCAGAACGCCTCCCCCAGGCTCACCTGCAACAATGCTGCCCACCATAAGCACAGCCGTACGGCAGAGTCCAACCACTTCAAGAACGCAATCAGCAGGAAGCGGTCGGATGTTTGCGCTGCTCAGGCCGCGTCTGTCGGGGCGGCGCGGTGGTCGATGCCGGCGGTCAGGCTGTCGATGCGGTCCATGGCTTCATTGAGTTGCTCGACGGCGGCCCACAAGTCCGGATGCTGCTGACGGACCTGCTCCAACGTGGCCCCGGTGGACCGAAGGGACCCGAGATCGAAACTGACATTCGTGCGGGCACCGGCCACGGCAGCGCGGAGGGCACCGAACGCGACCACGACGTCCGCGACCAGCGCACGGTTGCCGTTGATGGCCAGCCAGGCGAGGTCATCGACGGCTCCGATGGCGCGCTCGCCAAGGACAGCAGAGGACGCCGCGGCCTCCACGGATGCCCGGCGGATCGCCTCGTCCCGTTCCTCGCCCGGGTCCAGGCGGAAGGCGGCACCGAAAGCCTTGGAGGCGGATGCATCGTCATCTGCCAGGCGCAGGGCTTCCCGGCGCAGCGCCTGGGCCCGCGTCCGAATCCCGGCCGGCTCCCCGCCGTCGTCCTCCCCGTCGCCGCTGTAACCGGCGACCATCGACGTCAGCGACGCCGCCACCGCCAGCATCAGGCCGGTCCCCGCGCCACCACCTGGCGACCCCGTGGACTCCGCCAGCGCGCGTGTCCACTCCTCAACAGTGGATTCCTGGGTGGTTACTTCAGCCTCTTCCATGCCAGGAACCGTGCCCACAACGGCCACCGGCTAAACGGAAACGGCGGCAATGCCCACACTGGCCCAGTTATGCCGGCGGGACCTTGGGAAATCCAAGGTCCCGCCGCCGGCTGCCGTCCAAAAGTGGGCCAGTCTGACACCGTGGCCACGGCGCCCGCCTGTAGTGTCGGCAGGGTGCAACGCCACCGCTATGACTACGGCCAGGACCCCAGCCAGTGGGGCGAGCTTTTCCTACCGGATCTTCCGGCCGGCGGTAAACACCGGGGCGTGGTGGTGGTGATCCACGGCGGCTACTGGCGCTCCACGTACGGGGCCGAGCTTGGGGAGCCGCTGGCCAGAGACCTCGCGGAACACGGCATGGCCGCCTGGAACCTGGAGTACCGCCGTGCCGGCAACGGCGGCGGCTGGCCGGGCACGTTCCAGGACATCCTGGCAGGCATCGACAAGCTTGCCGCGCTCGCAGGGCCGCACTCGCTGGACCTGGGTAGGGTGGTGGCGCTGGGGCACTCGGCCGGCGGCCACTTGGCGGTGTGGGCCGCGGGCCGGAACCGGTTGGACCGGCTTGGGGCGGCGGAAGCCCGCGAGGTGGAGAACGGGGCCGACGGCGTGCGCCTCACCGGGGTGGTGAGCCAGTCCGGCGTGCTCAACCTGGCCGAGGCCGAAAGGCTGCGCCTCAGCAACGGTGCGGTGGGCAATCTGCTGGGCGGGCCGCCGTCGGACTTCCCGGGGCGCCACCGCATGGCCGACCCCATGGTGGCGCTGCCCCTGGACGTTCCCGTCTACGCCGTCCACACAACCGAAGATGAGGATGTTCCCCTGGTCATGTCCACGACCTACGTGGACGCAAGCCGTTCCGGGCCCGTCCCGGCGCAGCTGGTCACGGTACCGGGGGACCATTTCGCACTGATCGATCCCGCCGCGGAAGCGTATGTGTCGTGCCGGGAACTGGTGCGGCAGCTGCTGCACTGACACGAACTGCTGACGCCGCCGTCTTTCTGGCAGAGTATGACCATGCTCACAGTGATCGGCGAAGGCCTTGTTGACGTTGTCCAGCGCGCCTCGGGAATTGAGGCCCACGTGGGCGGAGGTCCCCTGAATGTCGCAGTTGGCCTGGCCCGGCTCGACCACCCGGTGCAGTTCATCGGCCGTTACGGCCGGGACGCGTACGGCGACTCGGTGGCCGCGCACCTGCGCGCGAGTTCGGTCATGCTGCCGCTGCCCCCGGACGAGTTGCCCACCAGCGTGGCCACCGCACTGATTGACGACGACGGCGCCGCCACCTACACGTTCGACCTCGCCTGGGCGCTGCCGCACCTGGCAGACCGGCTTGGCTTCATGCTGCAGGGAACCACCCTGGTGCATACCGGTTCCATTGCCACGATGCTGGTGCCCGGTGCCACCGAGGTGCTGGCCGCCGTCGAATACGCGCACCCGTCCGCCACCATCAGCTTTGACCCCAACTGCCGGCCCAGCATCATCAGGGACGTGGACTTCGCCCGGGAGCAGGCTGAAAAGTTTGTCACGTTGTCCGACGTGGTCAAGGCCTCGGATGAGGACCTGGCCTGGCTTTACCCGGGACAGGACGTGCTGGATTCGGCCCGTAAGTGGCTGGCGCTGGGCGGGGAAGAAGGTCCGGCGATGGTGGTGGTCACCCGCGGTGCGGACGGGCCGTGGGGTGTGTGCCGTGCCGGGGAAGCATCCGTGGCCGCCCCAAAGGTGGAGGTGGCGGACACCGTGGGGGCGGGGGATTCCTTCATGGCGGCGCTGCTGTCAGGCCTGGTGGACCGGGAGCTGGACGGCGCCCAGAACCGGCAGGACCTGCGCGATCTTCCTGTCGAGGGCCTGACTGAACTTTTGGCACACGCCGCCTGCGCCGCCGCTGTCACGGTGTCCCGCCCGGGCGCCAACCCGCCCACCCGGGAGGAGCTGCACGGGGCCGCGTTAAAGGAGGGTTAGGCGCTCGTCAAAGCTGCGGGACGCAGGGTCCGCTGCCCAGCAGGGCCAGACCGGCCCGGTCGCCGTCGGCGAGGTCCAGAACACCCATGTTTTCGGAGTGCATCAGTTGGGTTGGATCATCGACGTGGTCCAGGCCCAGCACGTGTCCGAGCTCGTGCATGATGATGGCGCGCACCTCCGCCGCGCCGTCCGGCCTGCTCGCCATGATGCCGGCAAGATCAGGAGCATCAAGGCGCACCTGGCCGGCTTCGAGGATCAGGGGCTGCCCGGCGGCCTCCACGTAGCCGCTGCCGCCAAGGCCGGCAACATTTCCTGCAAGGCCGGGCGTCTCAACGGGTGTTGACCAGGCGATGAGCACCGGCACCCACCGCTTTCCGTAGCGGTCAGGCTGGAAGGCTGACCGGTCATCAGACGGCGCTTCCGTGGTTGGTCCATCATCGACAAACTGCAGGCCGGATGCTTGGGAGACTGCCGCCACTGCTTCCCGGACCAGGACATCACCACCCGGCAACGCGTTGTCCGGCCGGACAGCGTAATGGACCGGGCGGCACGGATCGTACGCGACCAGCCGCTGGCCTTCTTTCGGCGACTCCTGCAGCACAAAGGCGGTAGAGCCCGTGCTTGCGGGTGGTGTGCCCAACGGCGCGGCAGCTGCTTCGTATCCCGGCGGCGGCATCTTCGCCCCGGGCAGGTATGGAGCCAAGACAGGAAGAACCATGCGGTCGAAGAGCGCCGGTGTGAAGTACAGGCAGGCCACCAGGGCGATCCCCAACACCGCGCTGAACCGTACCGACCGCTTGGGCTGGCGCCGTAGTTTCCTTGGCCGGCGGCGGAACCTCTTGCGGCCGGGCTGAGGAGGTTCCGTATTGCGCCACGGCGCGGGCGCCTCAGTGTTACCCAATGCTTCATCAATGGCCCACTGAGGGATCCGTCCGGTTGGGGAACGGCGGACATTTGCCGGCAGAAAGCCCGGTGTATCCGACAACTGATCCCTGTCTGTCCCAAAACCGTGCACCGGCATCCCCCAGTCTTTCGCAGCCCGCCGAAGGGCAACCCCCTCAGCCTATTGGCGCGCTGCCCACCCTTGGCGCGGGAAAGGCGCAGGATTTAGGCAAGAAAGGCGGCCCGCGGCAAATCGATTGCTCCGTAATTGTCGTTATGAGGGGTCAAAACGACATCTACGGAGCAATCGATGAGGCTTTACTCCTTGCCGAGCCCGGCGGCCGAGGTGATTCCGTTCGAGACACTGTTGAGGGCCCGCAGGTCGAAGATCCCGTTGATGTCGGCCTGCTTGGTGGTGCCGGCGGCCACGCCGTCGGCCAGGAGCTTCTGGTAGGTTCCGGCCAGCGGGTCAACGGTGAAGACGATGTTCTTCAGGGAGCGGTCGATGACATCCGCCTTCAGTTCGGCGCCGGCTGCTTCCTTGAGGGCTGCATTGATGACGGTGGCCTTGTCGCCAACTGAAGCGCTGTTGAGCCATTCGACGGACTTCGCGTGGCCCTTCAGGAGTGCCTTGACGGTGTCCGGGTGGTCTGCCGCGAACTTTTGGTTGACGATCAGGATGGTGGTGGGGAACTCGCCCGGCTTGCCGGACAGCGAGCCGTCCCAGAGGTCCTTTTCGTCCACCAGCACCTTCGCGCCGGCATTCAGCACCAGGCGTGACGCCCACGGCTCAGGCAGCCACGCGCCGTCGAGCTTTCCGTCCTGGAACAATTTGAGCGTCTGGGCGTTCTCCGTGGGGTTGATGGCGACGTCGCCGCTGCCGTCCACGCTGGTCTTGTAGCCCTGGGATGAGAGCCATGCGCGCAGGGCCACGTCCTGGGTGCCGCCCAACTGCGGGGAAGCGAGCGTCTTGCCCTTGAGGTCGGCGGCGGAGCTGATTTCCGGCTTGACCACCAGTTGCGCCCCACCGGCTGCGGCGCCGGCGATGATGTTGATCGACTGGCCCTGGCTCTTGACGAAGGAGTTGATGGCCGGGTTGGGACCAATGTAGGTGGCGTCGATGGCACCTGCGTTCAGGGCTTCGATGGCTGCGGGGCCGGCATTGAAAACCTGGGTGCTGAGCCTGGTGCTCCCAAGCTCGTCGGCGATGAAACCCTTGTTGACGCCTACCAGTGCGGGGGCGTGCGTGACGTTTCCAAAATAGCCGAGCTTCAGCTCGGCGGCGGGGCTGCCGGAAGGAGCAGTGTCCTGCGCGGGGGCCGGGGTGCCGCTGTTGACGGAGGAGGCGACGGCGGCGCCCCCGCCAAGGAGGGCCAGGACGGCGGCCGCGATGCCGATCTTGAGGCCGACGGGGCGCGTGGGCCTGGCTGACTGGCCGGCGACGATGCGGGTGGAGCCGTGCGCGTTCTGGGGATTGCTGTCCTGCGGGTTTGCCATGGGGAATCCTTTGCTGGGCCGATGTTGAGACGAGATTACGGAGCACCCGGAAACCCCACAATCGATGCTGTAGCAGGCGTTCACAGGGCGTCGCGAACGCTCAACACGGCGTAGCGGGACGTCACCACCCGTCGCAGGACGTCTTGATTCAGGGCCGAAATGTGCCCGGGTAACCGCCGGGGTGTTCAGTACCCGCCACCCTGATTTGCCTGCCGCGTTGGTGGGTACGTGCACCGCATGGGGACTTTGTAAAACTAGTCAAGGAGACTCTCATGTTGCTTTGGATCGCCATTATCATCGCTGTTCTCTGGCTTCTCGGCCTGCTCGCAAACATCGGCGGCGGGCTCATCCACATCCTTTTGGTCGTCGCAGTGGTCGTCCTGATCTTCCACTTCATCCAAAACAGGTCCCGAGCCTAGACAGGTCCCGCCTCCAGGAAAGAGGCCGCGCCTTCAGCCGGCGGCGGGGCCTCTTTCAGGCCGCCTTTACCAACGGGAGTTCGTCCCAGTGCGTGGTGTACCGGGGCGAGCGCATGTCCCGTTTCATGGTCCAGTCCAGGCCGGACCTGATCCCTGCGTGCCCCAGTCCGATCGAGCCACGGCCGAAGCGACGGCTCACGTCCTCCAGCAGCGGCCCGATGCCGCGTTCCTCATGCGGGTTTTCGAACGGCTCCAGCGGCGGCTGGTTTCCGGTGGGCCGCAGGTCGGTGAGCATGAGGCCTGCCTTGGCATACCGGAGTCCTTCCCGGATGTGGGGCAACAGTGTGTGCGCGGCTTTGGTGAGCAGCAACGGATCCGCCGTGGGCATGGGCAGTGAGACGCACACCGAGGGGTAGGACTGTTCGTTATCCCGGAAGGGGGACGTGGCAGCGAACGCCGTCAGGACCTTTGCCTGCAGCCTATGCTTTGAGAGCCTGGCGCTCGCCTGCTGCCCGTAGACGCTGAGCACCTCCCGAAGCCCGGCGACGGTGGTCACAGGAGTGGCAAAAGAGCGGGAGAAGATCAGCTGGTCGCGGCCAATCCGCTCTTCCTCCATGGGAATGCAGGGCGTGCCGCGCAGTTCCAGGACGGTGCGCATCACCACCACCGAAAACTTGTCCCTGATCATCACCGGATCCGCCCCAACAAGGTCCTTGGCAGTGAAGATTCCCAGCACGTTGAGCCGCTTTGTCAGCCGCCCGGCAATGCCCCAGATCTCGTCCACCGGCAGCCGGGCCATCAAACCCTCCCGCACCTCCGCCGGAACGGATTCCCACAGGCAGACTCCGCCGAAGGCGGGATTGTTCTTGGCCCACTTGTTGCACAGTTTTGCCAAGGTCTTGGTGGGTGCGATGCCCACGCACACGGGAACGCCCACATGCCGCCGTACTGCCTCTTTCATCCTGCAGCCCAGGGCCAACAGCTCTCCCGGGCCGCCCTTCACGCCCAGGAATGCCTCGTCAATGCTGTATATCTCCAGCCAGGCGGAGTACCTGCCCAGCAGCTCCATCACCCGGGCGCTGATGTCCCCGTACAGCTCATAGTTGCTGGATTTTGCCACCAGGCCCCACTCCTTGGCCCGGGGCGCGAGCTTGAACCACGGTTCGCCGGTGGTGATGCCAAGTGCCTTCGCTTCCGGGGAACGGGTCACCGCACAGCCGTCATTGTTGGACAGCACTACCAGCGGGCGCCCCTCCAGTGAGGGGTCGAATGCGCGCTCGGCGGAGGCATAGAAGCAGTTGACGTCCACGTGCGCGATCTGCGGCATCCGCCGCATGGGGACAGGCTTAGCCACAGCACTTCCCACCCATTGTGGCCCTCAAACGTGGTGCAGGCATCTGGTGGCGACACCCCAGATGGTCAGCTCGGACAGCGCGGGAACATGGATGTCCGGGTACTTGGGGTTCTCGGCCTGCAGCACCACGCCCGTGGGGGTGATGCGGAGGCGCTTCACGGTCAGTTCCCCGTCCAGCACGGCGATCACCACGGAGCCGTCCTTGGGCTCAAGGGCGCGGTTGACGATCAGTTCGTCTCCGTCGCTGATGCCTGCACCCTCCATGGAAATCCCCGTGACGCGGACCACGAAGGTGCTAGTGATGTCCTTGATCAGGTGCGCGTTGAGATCGATCCTGCCGTCGAAGTAGTCCTGTGCCGGAGACGGAAAACCCGCCGCCACCGCCACCGGCGAGATCAGCACCGAGAACAAAGAGGCGCCCGCGTCTATCACGCGGGGACCGACAATAACGCCCACAACACACCTTTATTCGAAAATATGTTTCCTTCAGCCTTCGGCTGGATGTCTTTGACGTAGCCTACGGGTGGCCTACGACAGTCACGCCCGGCTTCGCGGAGTGTTATCTGGAGTGTTGTCCACGAGTTCACGGTTCAGTCAATTGGGCCTGTTAGACCGGATGCCATCACACGAACCTGCTTCCAAGGAGCCGCGATGCCCTGGTCCGTTCAGCGAGTGCTTCAGCGCGATGGCGGGGAGTCGTGGACCGTCACCGATCCCTCATACGATGTTGTGGCTCCGGTCGACCGTTTCCTGACCCATTTGGACGCGGTTGATCGGTCACCTGGGACTGTTAGGTCTTATGCCTTCGACCTGCGAGACTTTTTCACCTTCCTTGAACGGTGCCAGGTCCAGTGGCGTGACGTGCAGCTGGAGGACCTTGGCCGCTTCGCTAACTGGCTGCAGTTGGCTCCCAGTGAGAGAGGGGGACAAATGCGGCGGCTGGCCGTTGGGGCGCAGCATTGTTCGGCCGCGACGATCAATCGCAAGCTTTCCGCCGTCGGGTCGTTCTACCGGTTCCATCATCAGCATGGGGAGGTCTTGGAGTTCCCGGCGCTGACGAACCGTCATGGCGGCGGAAGATCATGGAAACCGTTGCTTGCGCATCTGGGCGGCCCGGGGCGGCCGGGGAAGGAATTGAAGCGGCGGGTGCCGGCTAGAACGCCACGAATGCTCACCCCAGAACAGGTATCGGCGGTTCTGGAGGCCTGCGACCACCTGCGGGACAGGTTGCTGTTCGCCCTCTTGGCCGGGACGGGAATGCGGATCGGTGAAGCGCTTGGCCTTCGTCACAGTGACCTGGATTCTGCGGAGTGCCTCGTGAAGGTCCGTTTCCGGCAGAACGCCAATAACGCCAGGGCAAAAACTGGTGACCGCGACATTCCCATCCAGCCCGGCCTGGTGCGGCTGTTCGCGGACTACTTGTTCGAGGAGTACGGGACACTGGATTGCGACTACGTTTTCGTGAATCTTTGGGCCGAGCCCGTGGGCCGTCCCATGACCTACCAGGGTGTCCTTGATCTGGTCGCCCGCCTGCGTGCCCGCACAGGTTTCCACTTCACGCCGCACCAGTTCCGCCACACCTATGCCACAGACTTGCTTCGCAGCAACGTCCCATCGGAGGTCGTCCAGAAGCTTCTGGGCCACTCATCCGTCGCTACTACGATCGACACGTACTCACATATTGACGTCCAGCACCTGCGGAAGGCGCTGGCTGCGGCAGGGTGGGTTCCTCAACGCCCGGAGACCAGCAATGAATCCCCTTCCTGGAACAGGGCACAAGATGAACCCGCCTAGAACAAGGGGCGTCTCTGCCGGCCCCGGTGACGCCCTGCCACGCATGCGCGTCGCCCTATCACCACGCTTCGACGCCGCAGTGATAGTCCTTGATGACCCGGAACTGACGGCAAATTTGTACCCGATCTGCAGCATCGACGGGTGCGCCCGGTTCCTTAGCACCAGACAGCTCTGCCAGACGCACCTCGGCCGGTGGAACAAGCTCGGCCAACCCACACTCGATGAATTCAGGACCATGTCGGGCCCCAAGACCAATCCTGAAAAAATCGACCTCACCGGCCTGCCAGAAAGGCTCCGGGTCGAGCTGGCCTTATCACTTCAACTGTTGGCATCCAGCCCACGGAACGGCCGACGCTTCCGGTTACAAGACCTACGCGACCTGATCAAAGTTCTGAGGCAACTGGAGGCCGGGTCATTGCTCACGGAGCTGCCCTTAGAAAGCGCCGAAATCCAGAAGGGTTCCAAGGAAATGCGACGGGCGCACGCTGCCCTGCACGCGGCACTGGAACACTTCCTGGAACCGCCTAATGCGTCCTCCGAGTTCGAACGCGATGCCTGGCGGCTCGAGATCATGGGCTTCCGAGGCCGGACCGGCCAGCAGGGCATATTGCGGTTCGGCACCATCCCGCAGCCGTGGCTAAAGATGCTTGCCAAGCGTTTCATGCGGTGGCGGATCTCAACAAGCACGAGCTACTCCCAACTCAACCGGGACATGACAGCCCTTCACCGCCTGGCTGACGCTTTCACCGAACATGCCGGCGCCAAGGGAACGGTGCAGAATTTCACCAGAGAAAGCATCGAGGTCTACCTCAACCTCCTGCTTCGGCTCCGCCTGAGCCCGGCTAGCCGCAGCTACTCGCTCAGCTCAACAGCCCTGTTCCTCCGCGCTATCCGCGAAAACAACTGGCAACCAGACCTGCCGCCATCTGCCGCAATCCGTTCCAGCGACCACCCCCGCCGCACTGCAGCTCTTCCCCGGGCGCTCCCGGAATTCATCATGGCCCAGATTGAAGACACCAAGGCTCTCGCGCAACTGGAGCAACCGCACCGGCTAATGATGCAGATACTTACCCGCACCGGCCTACGCCTTTCCGACACCTACCGTCTGGAAATCGACTGCCTCCTCAGCGACCACCAGAACGCCCCCTACCTGCGCTACTTCAACCACAAAATGTCCCGCGAAGCGACCCTGCCAATCGACGACGAACTCGCCGCCGCGATCACCGAGCAGACCAAGGCCGTGCGAGCAGTCCTGCCGGACGCGCGCTACCTGGCCCCCGCCCCCAACTCCAAAACCGGCGATCGGCCGTGGAACCCCGGAACCGCCGCCGGCCACATCCAGACCTGGCAGAGGACAATCGGACTCCACGATGAGCAAGGCCGTCCGTTCCGCTTCACCGCTCATCAGCTCCGACACACATATGCGACTCGACTCATCAACGCCGACGTCCCGCAGGAAGTGGTCCGCCGACTCCTCGACCACGAATCGCACGAAATGACCGCCCGATATGCCCGGCTAAAGGACGAAACAGTCCGCCGTCACTGGGAACAAGCCAGGAAAATCACGATTCACGGCGAGATCATGAACCCATCGGAGGATGCCGCAATCAACGATGCAGCCTGGATGAAGGAAAACCTGGGCCGGGTCACCATGGCCCTACCAAACGGCTACTGCGGTCTGCCACTGCAACAGGCCTGTCCCCACGCCAATGCCTGTCTAACATGCCCGGTCTTCGTCACCACCCCCGACTTCCTTTCCGATCACCTCGACCATTTACGCTCCACGAAAAGACTCATCGCCCAAGCTGAATCGGCAGGACAAACCCGCGTCGTGGAGATGAACAGCCAAGTCGCGACCAACCTGCAAAACATCATCGACACCATCCAAAGCACCGGGGAGCGAAGCAACATCGATGCGAACTGACAACAGCCAGCACCTCCTGGCAGCCACGCGGCGTCGATCCGACAGGGCGCGTCAACAAGTGGAGGAAGCACTCAAACAACTCGGGCAAACCACACAACCCGTGACCATCAGTGAACTGGCGAGAAGATCAGGCGTTTCACGCTCGTGGTTATACACACAACCGGACCTGCTGGAGCAGTTCCAACAAAGGAAAGTACCCGCCAAAATGGCCCCAACGGGACCAGATGTTCGCGCATCCGAGGCATCAATCCAGCGGCGCCTCGAGCTCGCCCACAAACGAATCCGACAACTGACCGACGAAAACAAACGCCTGGAGGAGCGGCTGGCACGAGCACACGGCGCCTTGCGCGAAGCCCGACATTGACGCCTTTCGCCTTGCAGCGGCTAGAGAGTCAGTGTCCGGTAGGCGATCCTTAACCGGGCTTGTGGCGCTCGGCAGAACATGCTGCTGTTATGAGGGGACCGGGGCTACGGCAGTCTCACAAAACTGCCAAGGCTTTCCCAGGTTTTGGTCTCGTTGTTGAGGATGGTGGTCGCGGCACCGGATCCTTTTACTTCTCGGAAGCCGTATTGGAACCCCTGGATGGAATATTCCTCGGCCGTACCATCTTTGTGCTGCTGGGGCAACAGGAGTGCGATGTAGTCCTTCCCGACAGTAATTTCGGCGTCCTCCGAATAGGTTTTTTTGATGTATTGGACTCCTGTTGGCTTCTGACCGCCGTTCAGGTGTGCGAACTTGTCCTGTTGCTGGGGATTGAGGCTCTTCCAGTAGTCATCGAAGGAGACGATTCCACCGCCTTTGTTGTAAATCAGCTGTGCGCCGGGCTTCACGTCTCCCTTGTATACGGCCTGGACGGTCATCTTCCCGATGGTTTGGGGGAAGGTGTATTGATCGAAGATGGGGCTGTAGGTGCGCCCGCCGTCTATTGAGTCGATATGCACGCGGGCCACGATGGGGTAGGTGTCATATCCGTAGTACGGGTCGCTCGCGTCCCACATGAAGTCAGCGTCGCTTTCGGAGTCCTGAATTTGGTCAATTGGGATGGCGGCGTACGCATCGTGAGGATTTCCGGGTGCAGCCTGTTCCACCTGCTGGTTCATCCCGTGATCGGCAGCGCTGGGTGGATTCTCTGTGCTGGGCATTTGCAGTGCTACGGCTGCTCCGCTGACGGCCAGAGCAATTACGACACCAGACAGCAGGATCCGTTTGCCCCTGGTGTTTTGAAGGTGACGGTTTTCCGGGGTTCCGCGCTGCGCAACAGCTGTTACCAGCGCTTCGATGGCTGCGCTCCGGGCCGGTGTGAATTGCGGTGAGTCTGGTTTGTTGGTCATGGCTAGTCCTCTTCAGACGTCAATGCAGTCCGCGGCGGCAGGAGCCCAGCAGGTGGGTTCACCAGCCTTGAGAGTTTGCTCTTTGCGCGGGAGAGCCTGGATTTCACGGTGCCTGGAGGAATTCCCAGCAGGGCGCTCACCTGCGACGTACTCATGTCCTCATAGACACACAGCGCGATGATCTCCTGGTCCTGCCGACCCAGTGAGCGGTAAGCGCGGTGCAGAAGCTGGGAACGGCGGTCCTCGTCAACTGCTTCTGCGACGGAGTCACTGTGATCCGGCACTGCCGGGCTCTGTGGAAGTTTCCGCAACAGGCGTTCATAGCGAAGCGTGGATCTTTTCTTGTTCCTGGCAACATTTGTGGCAGTTACCAACAGCCAGCCGAGCATCGACTCGTCCACCAGTCGCACTTTGGATCTGCATCGCCACGCTTCAAGGAACACCATTGCTGTCACGTCTTCAGCTTCAAATGTGGTCCGTACCAGCCGGAGGCTGTGAACAAAGACCCGGTCCCGGTGGCGCTTAAAAAGGGAAGCAAAAGCAGGGCCGTCGCCGTCCATGGCGCGCTGCCAAAGCTCCTTGTCTGTAGATGAATCTTTGCTGTCCCCCATGTCTATAAGTGTCCGGCACCCCGACCGCGGTTCCATCAAAACGGCGAGGCATTTCTAATCGCGCTACTTGCGAGGATTTGGCAGTTGTTTGGTAAGTCCCGTGAGGGCTTCTGTGCGCCTGCTCATCCACTTGGCACCGCCCGGAAGCCGGTCCACCACCGACAGGCATTCCGTCCTGGGAAGCGTTCATCGAAATTCCCGCCGGCCCAAAGTCTCTTGGGTTCCCGTAAGACCGCCCCCAAAACTGCCCGGCTATGGGGCCGCAGAGACTACACACCGGAGCATCTTCAGAACACCGGCATTGACCGAGCGCTGGGACTACTCCAACAGCCTCCACCGGAGGCCCGTCAAGGACAGGTGTCTTCGCTCTCGAACCCATGTCCTATAAGGAAAGGCGCGCCGAGAGCTAATGGGAATATATGTTCGATAGTTTCAGTGTAGCCCCGGGCGCCGACAACGTGCAGTCCCGCTCGTGGGGGACTAGGCTCAGGCCACGTCTGCTTTGGGGGGAAGCGATGCGATTAGTACGGCGTAGGTGGATTGCGGCGACGATGACGCTGGGACTGGCGGGGTGCGGGTACGCTCCTCCTGCCCGCCGGCCAGCGTCTTACCACCGGCGCCCCGGTAGTCCTCAAGGGCACTCGCGCGCCGGCCGATGAAAGCCTGAGCATGTGCCTGAACTACGCACGGCTCCTCTCCGTGGAATCGGCGAACGCGAGCCAATCGCCCACGTAGACTTGCAGGATGCGGTTGGTAGCAAGCGATATTGACGGAACGATCCTCGGACACGACGGAAAAATCAGCGACCGCACCATCCGTGCCTTCCACGCCTGCCGGGATGCCGGCGTCGAACTGGTGTTTGTGACCGGCCGCCCGCCCCGCTGGCTGCACCCGCTTGAAGAACAGCTGGGCCACACCGGCCGCGTGATCTGCTCCAATGGCGCCGTTGTCTGGGACCTCGAGGCCGACCGCCTGGTCTCCGCCCGCACGCTTGCCATCGACACCGTCCTGGAAGCCCGCCGGATCATCAAGGCGCTCCGCCCGGCCGCGCTGTTCGCAGCGGAAACGCTCACCGGCTTCCATTTGGAACCGGGCTTCATTGAAAACGACTCCAGCGAACTCCTCGCCGAATTCACCCCCGCCCCGCTGCGGGACACCCTCACGAGCGATGATTCCGTGGTCAAGTTCCTCGCCATCGTCCGGGACGGCACCCCCGACGACTTCCTGGCCGAGGTGGCGCCCGCCGTCGAACACCTGGCCGCCACCACCCACTCCTCGCCGGGCATAGCCATGCTGGAACTGTCGCTTCCCGGCGTGAACAAGGCGGTCACCCTCGCTGAATACGCGCGCGCCCTGGGCATCGAAGCCGCTGACGTGGTGGCCTTCGGTGACATGCCCAACGACATTGAGATGCTCCGCTGGGCCGGTCACGGGTACGCGATGGCCAGCGGCCACCCGGAAGCCATCCGCGCGGCAGGACAGCAGGCTCCGCATTTCGACGACGACGGCGTGGCCCAGGTTCTGGAGGCCCGGCTCGCCGCCCTGGGCGTCCAGCTTTCCTGACCCTGCTTTCCTGCCCCTGCCTTTGCTGGATGCCGCGCCCCCATTTTCACAGCTTGCGCTCACCTGCCGTTTACCTTGCCTCCGTAGCGTGAAGCCTGGAGAGCAGGCACCCTCCCGCCGGCTCAAAGGGGGCAATAATGGCACGAAACGTCAGGCAGCAGGCGGGCGATGCGCCGCTGCGCAAAGCAACGCCCGCTCCGCACTGGAAGCAGCTGCGCCAGGGTGACCGGGTCCGGGTCCTGTTCGCGCCCGGTTTCCAGGCAGGCGGCGTGGTGGACACCATCACCGCGGACCACACAGCTGTATGGATCCACCTGGACGGCGGCCGCGGGCGGACGCTGCTGCACTGCGGCGACGGCGTGGACATCCTCCCCTGCGGGGAGACCGCCTGCCTGGACTGACGGCAGGTTTCAATCGCCTGAGCAGCGGTAGGCTCGGGGTGTGAGCCTGCCTTTCTTTGAGCACCCTGACGACGCCGGGCGGCAGCTCCCCATTGCCATGGCCCATCGAGGGTTCTCGGCTGAGGGCCTGGAAAACTCCATGGCAGCGTTCCGTGCCGGCGTCGAACTCGGCTTCCGCTACCTTGAAACGGACGTGCACACCACAGCGGACGGCGTCCTGCTGCTCTTCCACGATGAAAGCCTGGACCGGGTAACTGACGGCAACGGCCGGGTCGCGGAACTGCGGGCCGTGGACGTCGCCAAGGCCCGGATCAACGGACGCGAGCCCATCCCCACGTTCGACGAACTGGTCACCGAGCTTCCCGAAGCGCGGCTGAACCTCGACGTCAAAGACTGGGGCTCGGTCCACAGCACTGCTGCCGCCATCGAGCGGCACCAGGTGCACCACCGGGTGCTGGTCACCAGTTTCTCGGACCGCCGGCGCCGGGCGGTCCTGAAACTGCTCAGCAGGCCGGTTGCCTCATCCGCCGGAGTGGCCTCAAACGCCCTCTTCACCCTGCTGGGCCCTGTGCTTCCCCGCAGGGTGTTCCGGCGGTTGATGCGCCGGGTGCTCCGGGACGTGCACGCGCTGCAAGTGCCCGTCCACTATGGACGTGTCCCCGTTGTCACCGCCGGCTTCATCCGGCGCGCCCATGACCTTGACCTGGTGGTGCACGTGTGGACCATCAACGATCCAGGCGAAATGCACCGGCTCCTCCAACTGGGCGTGGACGGCATCGTCACGGACCGGGCAGACCTGCTCCGCGACGTGCTGCAGGTCCGCGGCCAGTGGCCGGACAGGCCCGGGCGTGCCAGCCCGCCGCCTGGGCCGGCTGCCTAGGCCCGGTCTGTTTCCGTGGGCGCCGTGGCGTCGCCGGCCAGGCCGCCGTCGTCCGTCCCGCCGCCCTGCTCCCGGTCGTTGTGCGCCTTGTCGTTGTCTGTCTCATCGACGTCCCCGCCGAGCGGACTGTTGGATACCGGAGCCGGGGCGGCCCCGGTCTTGAGGCCGGGCGCCTTCTGCTTCTCCGCCTCCATCGCGTTTGAGCCTTCGCTTAGGGATGAGTGGACTTCCACGTCATCATTGGGGTCTGCGGGGTCCGGCACGTCCGTCTTCTCCGTCGGCTTGGATGTCCCGGCCAGGTCTTCCATGGCGTTTTCTGCTGCCTTGCCGATGCTGTCGCCGATTCCCATGTGACTGCTCCTTTCGACATTGCATGCCGGCCGCCCCAGCGGCGAACCGGCCCTACTCCTCCAGAATTATCAGCATGCTTACAATTAGTCCAGTGCTGGGGAATGAACCGCAGCCGGAAAGGAAGGAAGGCAATGAGCACTTACCATCCGGAAAATGACCCCGCGAACCCCGACCGTCCGGGGAAGGAAGACGTGGGTGCCGCCCAGCCCCACCTTGCGCAGCAACGCAGCAGGGAGTCGGCCGGTTCGCCAAACCCGGACCCGGCAGAAGGGAACGTCACCGGCCTGGAACCGGGCGGGGGAGTGCCGCCGGGAGAGACGCCGCCGGCGGAGGACCAGATGAGCAGGGACCAGGGCCACTCCGAATGACTCCTGGGCGTGGAGCGGGGCGGCGCGCTCAAGGCCCGCCGCCCCGGCGCCTGCGTCACCTTCTCAGGACGGCTGTTTTCCCGGCGGGATGGCCCGTGATTCCCCCGGCCCTGCCAGATGGCGCTCCAGTCCGTCCATATCAAGGCGCGTGTTCCAGTTGGCCCAGTCCCTGGGGCGCACCGACGGCCGGCCCAGCAGGTACCCCTGGCCGGCGCTGATCCCCAGTTCGGTGAGGACCTTGAGCTCACCCACGGTTTCGATGCCCTCGGCCACCAGGGTGATGCCGACCTGGTCGGCGAAGTCCACCAGGCAGGCAGCCAGTGCACGCTGGAGACCGTCGTTGTCGACGTCGCCGATCACGTTGCGTCCCACCTTGAGGAAGTCGGGCCGCAGGTGGACCATGCGGCTCAGCGCACCGGCACCGGTGTGGGTGTCGTCGACGGCGATGCGCAGCCCTTTCTCCCGCAGCGGATTGATTGCGGAGAGGAACTGCAGGTATTCCTCTTCCGGAATGTCCTCGGTTAATTCGAGCACCACCCGGTGGATGGGCAGTTCAATGTGGTCGAACAGCTCCGGAAGCCGGGGGTCCATGCAGGACGTGGGCGAAATATTGAGGGACACATAGAGGTTCTCAGGCAGGTCCCTGGCCGCCGCTGCCGCGGATCCCAGCGCCGAGAACTCAAGGTTGGCGCCCAAACCCACGGCGGCAGCCTCGGCAAACCACAGCTCGGCCGCCGCGCCGTCGTCGCTGACGAAGCGGGAGAGCCCTTCGGCGCCCACCACGGTTCGTCCTTCCAGTCCGTAGATGGGCTGGAATGCGGTCATCAGCATATGGTTTTCGAGCAGCGCGCTGATCCGGGAGGTGCTCCGGATGGCGTCCAACTGCTCCGCGAACTGCGGCGGGAGCGCCGGTGGTGTGAGGCGCATGTCCCGGGCGCTCTCCAGCGTTTCCACCATGTTGGCGTCACTGCGCCGGGTCTCCAGGAGATACTCCAGCAGGGCCCGCTCCGGCACGCCGGGATTCTCATCGAGGGTGTTGCTCAGCCGCTGCCGGACGGCGGCTCCCGCAGGATCCGTATCCGCCAGCACGGCGGCGATAATTCCCCATGCCTGTACCCGAACCGACATTAGCAACGCCCCCAGTTGACGAAGTAATGACCCGATGGCCCAATAGTGTTCAAATGTCCAAACGCCTTATAAAAGAACGGTGCTGCCAACCTGATTTCCAAGGCGGCGAAAAACCAGACACCGCACGCTGATCGTATAACGGCGGCCGCAAAAGTGCAGCAGTTTTTGCGTTACTGGTTAGCGCTTTCCTGCTGGTCAGCCAGCAGTTCCGGAATCCGGTCCGGGGGAACGGGCCGGCTGAAGTAGTAGCCCTGGGCACTCCGGCAGCCCAGGCCGCGCAGGATTTCCGCCTGCTCGGCCGTTTCAACGCCCTCCCACACCGCTTCCAGCCCGCATGCCCGCACCAGCTGCAGGACCGCTGCCACCAGGGCGGGCTGGTTGGGGTCGCTCTCCAGCCCGGTGATCAGCGACCGGTCAACCTTGACCCGGTCCACCGGCAGCCGGCGGAGGTAGCTGATGGACGAGTAGCCGGTGCCGAAGTCATCGATCTCGATGCCCACGCCCAGGCCGCGGAGGCCGCCCAGCGAATACCGGTCCAGCTCATTGCCTTTGACGATGGCCACTTCCGTCAGCTCCAGGACAACCTGTTCAGGCCTGACCCCGGTCTCCTGGAGTGTGTTGCGCACGTCCTCGATGAACTGCAGGCTTTGCAGGTCGGTGGCGGAGATGTTGATGCGCACGGAGAACCTGCTGTCCACCAGGGTGGCATCAATCCAGGCCCGCAGCTGCTTCACCGCGGTCCTGAGGACCCAGAGGCCCAGTTCCGAGATCAGTCCGGCCTCTTCGGCAAGAGGGATGAACTCATCGGGCATGATGAATCCGCGGGTGGGGTGGTTCCACCGGACCAGCGCTTCCACGCCCTCGATCCGTCCGGTGCCCAGCTCCACCACCGGCTGGTAGTACAGCGTCAGCGCGTCGTTCTTGATGGCGGCCCGCAGGTCATCCACCAGCTGGCTGCGGAGCCGGCGCATCAGCAGCAGTGCGGGCTCGAACCGGTGCAGCTTGTTCTGCCCTTCGGCCTTGGAGGCATACATGGCGACGTCCGCTTCCATCAGCATGTCCTCCGGGCTCTGGCCCGCGCTGCCCACGCTGAGCCCGATGCTGGCACCGCAGCGCACGCTGCGGCCTGGGAGCTCAACGGGTTCCTTGAGGGACGCCAGGATGCGGTGCGCCACGATGGCCGCCTGGTCTGCCGAGGCGGAGGGCATGACGATGGCGAATTCATCGCCACCCAGGCGGGCAACGACGTCGGACGAGCGCACCGCGGCCCGAAGCCTGTCACCCACGGTCACCAGGACCTGGTCACCGGCCGTGTGCCCCAGGCTGTCGTTGATGGATTTGAAGGCATCCAGGTCCATCAACAGGATGGCCGGCCCTTCCTCCGCCCGCTCGCCGTCCGCCGCGGCCCGGGCTTCCAGCGGGGCGCGGAGGGCCTCGAGCAGCGCCGACCGGTTGGCCAGTCCCGTCAGCGGGTCCTGCATGGCCATCTTCTGCATCTCAAGGTGCGCCTCGTGAAGAAGCTGGGTCCGGACCTGGACCCGCTGCTCGAGTTCCTCGTAGATGACCTGCAGGTCTTCAGCCAGCAGATTGGTGCCCATGATGATCGCATCGAGCTCGTCCCGGGCCGGGGACACCTCTATCCGGGACGTAAGGTCGCCGGAGGCAAGCCGGACAATGCCTTCCAGGAGCTGGGAGAGCCGGGGATCGTCATCGGCAAACATGCCAGTCCTCCTTCGGCGCCTAGTTGGCCTGGACGCGGTCGGTGCCGAGGGGAAGGCTGACCGTGACGGTGGTCCCGGTGCCCAGGGTGGAGGCGACGTCGATCCGGCCGCCATGGCGGTCCACGATGTCTTTTGAGATGGCAAGGCCCAGCCCTGTTCCAGGGATGGCGCCGTTCATCGCGTTGGAGGCCCGGTAGAACCTGGTGAACACGTGGTTGATTTCGTCCTCCGAGATGCCGATGCCGGTATCGGCGACCCGCACGGTGGCCCACTTGGAGCCATCGGCCGTGGCATGGGATTCGCTGCCCACCTCGATCCGGCCGCCGCTGGGCGTGAACTTGATGGCGTTGGAGACGAGGTTGGTGAACACCTGCTGCAGCTGCACCTCATCGGCGAGTATTTCCGGGTCCTCCGGAACCGGGTCCACCTCGATGGTGACGTTCTGGAGGGTCGCCAGCGGGCGGAGCGCCGCGGCCACCAGGTCCAGCGTGCGTCCCAGGCGCACCGGCGACAGCTGCATTTCGGCGGTGTCCAGGCCGCCGCGGGAGACGCTGAGCATGTCCTCGATGAGCGTCCGGAGCCGTTCGGTGTTGCGGACCACGATGTCCAGCATCTGGTGGACTTCCTTGGACACCGGGTGCTCGGTGCTTTCCTGGATCATGTCCAGGTACGCCATGATCGAGGTCAGCGGCGTGCGCAGCTCGTGGTTCACGGTGGCCAGGAAATCTGTCTTTGCCTTGTCGAGTTCGCGCAGCTGCTTCACCACCTGCTGCTGGCTGCTGATCAGGTGGCTTTGGATGAGCCCGTAGGCCGCGTTTCCGGCCACGTGCTGGATCAGTCCCAGTTCGGCGCTGGACCACGTCCGGGGGCGGTCCATTGTCGCGATCCAGATGATGCCCAGGGAGGACTTGCCTTCGCCGATGGGCACCGCCAGGGTGGAGGCCGCTCCCGCGACGGCCCGTGCCGGCTTTTCGTCGGCCCTGGGCTCGGTTTCGTTGCCGTCCGCGGACAGTGTCTCTGTTCCGGCCCAAAGCGCATCGGCCGTGGCCCGCGCCTCGTCCTCGCCGGGAAGGGCCTCCCGGGGCAGTTCCGCCAAGCCCTGCCGGTGCCAGCTGGCGGTGATCACCGGGACGCGGTGGTCCTCGAAGGTGGCCAGGACAACGTGGTCGGCCTTAAAGGTCCGGCCGAAGCCGGAGACCACGTGGTTGGCGATTTCTTGCGGATCGTTAGTGGCGCGGACCGCGGCGGAGACCTCACGCAGCTGCTCGCGGAGCCCCTCGGCCTCCTGCCGGGCGGCACGGCGCCGGGCCACCTGCTCGATGAGGACGGATGCGCGGTGCACCAGCTCTTTGGGCTCCGGCGGTTTGGTGATGCAGTCGTGGACGCCAGGGGGGTTGGCTGCGGCTGTCTCCTGCGGATTGTCCAGGTCCACCATGACCAGGACGGGGACCGCGGACTGGGCGGGGGACAGAAGCGCGTCGGCGACGACGACGGAGGGTTGGCCCGCGTCCAGCAGCGCGGCGAGGCCGTCCGCGTCCGTTGCCTCCAGGACGCCGTACCCGGCGTCCCGCAGTGCCTGGGCATTGCGGGCCAGCCGGCCGGCGTCGGGATCGGCGACGACGGCGGTGCGGGCCAGGCGCACGCCACTCGGCACAGCCGTCACAGTGTTCCTTTCCTCCCAGTTGAGTACATTCTAGGGGGACGCAGGCCGAGCCGGTCCAGACCGGGCGCACCCGCGGTTCGACGCTCCGTCATCGCCACCGCGGGGAGACGCGCCGTAAGGCGACTGAAGCGGCGTGGGTTGGCCTGGGTGGACCATATATTTGAGCGGTGTCCTCCCCAACGAAGTCGCCGCGGTCCGTCCTGCAGAAGTACCTGATGATCCCCAAGCTGGTCAGGTTGTCCCGGGGCGCGCCAAAGGACCGGCACAAGGCATGGGATGCGTACTGGGCGGGCATCACGGCCACGGGTCCGGGCGGCGAGGTCTTGTGGGATTCGGGCAGCGACCATGAGTTCCTGGGCTACAGGGACAGCCTCCTGCGCTACCTGGACCCTGCGCTTCCCGTGGTGGACGCCGGCTGCGGACACGGCAGCTTCACCCGGGCCCTCGCCGGCGTCTTTCCGCGGGTGGTCGGCGTGGACGTGTCGCCGCACGCTGTTGCCAGGGCCCGCGTGGAGTCCGCCGGAACCGGCAACATGGCCTTTGAGGCACGGGACATGACGGCGGAAGGCGCCGGGGCAGCCCTGGCAGAGTCCATCAACGCTGACACTGACGGGGCCAACGTCTTCATCCGCGGCGTCCTGCACGTCCTGGCCCCGGCACACCAGATGGCGCTCGTCGAGAACCTCCGGTTCCTGGCTGGCCGCCGCGGCACCGTCTTCATGGCGGAAACCAACTTCCAGGGGAACCCGGTGGAATACGTGTCCCATCTCGGGGCAACCACCCGGGGCATTCCGGCGCCGTTGGAGCTGGCCATCCGCGGACTTCCCATGCCGGGGCACTTCGGCCCCGAAGAGCGCGGACTTGCGTTCCCGGCGTCGGACTGGGAACTCCTTGAAGATGGCCACACGGCCATTGAAACCAACCCCGTGACAGGTGTGCCCGGCCAGGACCGGGTGCCCGGTTACTACGCCATCGTCCGCCCCTGCAGGTAACCCTGCCCGCAGGGTTATTAATATCCCCGCAGACTTCCGCAGGCAGTCCGCAGATCACCTTCCTTCCCCTTGACAGGGAAGCAGATCCAGAGGCTCCATGGTAAGTAGACTTACTAGTTAGCCGAGGCGAAAGGAAGGCCGCTGTGGCAGAGGATAAAGGCAATAGGGCCCGCAATCCGGGCGGGGAAGGGGACGAAGAGGATCTGGGCGCCGGTCCCGAAGGCGGGAAGATCCGGCGTGGACCCGAGTCCTCGAAATCCCTGAAATACTCGCAGGAAATCACCTCGCCGGATGACGAGCCGGAACGCGAAGGCCGCAGCCTGGCCACCACCCACCACGAAGCCATCAGGCAGTGGGCGGAGGAACGCGATGGCGTTCCGGCCACGGTGGAGGGCACGGAGCACGGCGACCATCTCGGAGTGCTCCGGATCGACTTCGGTGGCAAGGACGACAAGCTCCGCCACGTCAGCTGGGAGGAATGGTTTGACACCTTCGACTCCCGGAAACTGAACTTCATCTACCAGGAACAGCGCAGCGACGGCACCCAATCCAACTTCTTCCGGCTGGAAAACCCCAACCGGGAAGACGCCTAAGCCGCACCCGCGCCCCAGCGTCCCCGGGCACCGGATTACCTTCCGGGGCCGCTGCACCGGCCGCCGGCGCAAGACCCACAGGAACGATCATGACCAGCCTCATTCCGTCCGGCGAACTCCGCCGGATGCTGCTGCCCCCCACCTACGGACGGCACGTCACCTCCGCCACCGAATTCACCATCCTTTCCGTGGAGGTATGGGCCTCCGGGTTAGTGGTAAACATCCACCTTCCCTCTGACGACGCCCCCGAGCCCCGGCTTATGCTGCAGGACCACTTCGGGACCGAATACACGCTGCAGGAATCCGCCACCGTCGGCAGCCGCAACCTGCAGGTCTTCACCCCATCGGTGCCCCCCGGCACCAGGAGCCTGACCATCAGGTCAGCCGACGACGCCGACGGCCGGCCCGTCGTGACCTTCGCGGTGCCCCTCATGGCCGTGCAGGAAGACCGGCGAAACCTGGCGGCGGAAGGCCGCGAAACCTCCACCGCCGCCGACGACGAGTCCTACCAACCCGACCTCCGACGCCCCGCCTGACCTACCGAAAGGTCCGCCATGCCCGACACCAGCAACTTCACGCCCTCCACCGCCATTGTCACCGCCTCCGACTCGGGGATCGGCAAGGCAACAGCTGTTGCGCTGGCCCGCGCCGGAATGGACGTGGGCGTTACCTGGCATACGGACAAGGCGGGTGCGGAGGGAACGGCCGAAGAGATCCGCAACCTGGGACGCAGGGCCGTGGTCCGGCAACTGGACACCACCGAACTCCGCGGCGCGGCGGCCGTCATCGACGACCTTGCCGCAGAACTGGGCGGGCTGGACGTTTTCGTGAACAACGCCGGCACGGGGGCCAACACCAGGTTCCTGGACATGGGCATCGACGACTGGATGCGGATCCTGGACACGAACCTCAACGGGGCATTCGTCTGCCTGCAGGCCGCGGCACGCCGGATGGTCGCGGCCGGCAAGGGCGGGCGCCTGGTGGCGGTCTCCAGCGTGCACGAGTTCCAGCCCCGCGTCGGGTCCTCCGCTTACGACGCGTCCAAGCACGGACTGGGCGGCCTCATGAAAACGCTGGCCCTGGAGCTGGGACAGTACGGGATCACGGCCAACACGGTGGCGCCCGGCGAGATCGCCACGCCCATGACAGGGCAGGAGGACCAGGATCCGACGACGACGGAGCGCCCGGGGGTGCCGCTGGGCCGGCCGGGCCATGCGCGGGAGATCGCAGACGTCATCGCCTTCCTCGCCTCGCCCGCCTCAAGCTACGTGACTGGGGCCGCCTGGGTGGTCGATGGCGGCATGCTGCAGATGGGCCCCCAGGCGGGTTCGCACCTTACGGGCAACGAGTGGCGGGAAGGCTAGGCGGTTCCAGCCGCCAGGCAGTCCGCATTGCGGATCTGGCAAGCGCTTTCCGAGTCCGTGCTGGCATGATGGAGCGCATGCGCATTCTTATCGCTCCGGACAAGTTCAAGGGGTCCCTGACCGCAGCCGAGGCCGCCGCCGCCATTGCCGAAGGGGCGCTGCGGGTTTACCCCGATGCCGTCGCCACCCAGTTCCCCATCGCCGACGGCGGGGAAGGAACCCTGGAAGCGGCCGTCGCCGCAGGCTATGAGGAGCGGCTGAACGCCGTGGTGGGCCCCATCCTCGCCCCGCTCGGCGCCGCCTGGGCCATCCACAAGGGAGGCGACGGCAAGGTGACGGCAGTGATCGAGACGGCGCAGGCGTCCGGCCTGGCGGACATGGAGCCGACCCCGGAAAACTCCCTCCGCGCCCACAGCTACGGCTGCGGCCAGCTCATTGCCGCGGCCCTGGATGCCGGTGCCACCGAGATCGTCCTGGGGCTGGGCGGTTCGGCCATGACCGACGCCGGCAGCGGCGCCCTGCGCGCCCTGGGCCTGAAACCCCTGGACTCCGCGGGCAACGTGGTGCCCCTGGGCGGCGGGTCGCTGGCCGACGTCGTCGCCCTGGACATGAGCGGGCTGGACCCCCGGCTCTCCGCAACCACTTTCCGCATCGCCGTCGACGTCCAGAACCCGCTGTACGGGCCATCCGGCGCCGCCCACGTCTTCGCCCCGCAGAAAGGTGCGGACCAGGAGACCGTGGAAATGCTCGACGCCGGGCTGCGCAACTGGGCGTCAGTGCTGCGGGAAAATACAGGCCGGGACGTGAACGTCCCCGGCGCCGGCGCCGCCGGCGGCTTCCCGGCGTCGTTCCTTGCCTTCACCGGCGCCACGCTTGAAGGCGGCTTTGCACTGGTGGCCGGCCTCACCGGACTGGCCGGCCAGCTGGACCAGGCGGACCTGGTGATCACCGGGGAGGGGTCCATGGACTCCCAGTCGCTGACCGGCAAGGCGCCGATCGCGCTGGCCGACGCGGCCCGTGAACGCGGAATCCCCGTCATTGTCGTGGCCGGCAGGATCCTGGTGACCTTCGATGACCTCGCCGGGCACGGAGTGGTGGCCGCAGCCCAGTTGCTGGATGTGGCATCCAGCCCGGATGATGCTGTGGCGAACGCCGGCAAGTACCTGGCCTGGGCAACCAGCCAGGTACTTGAGGGCGCCTAACCCACGATCGTGGTGTTGCGTCGCCGCCGGAAGATGAGGATGGCAATCACCACCAGGACGGCCACGCCGGCGACCACCCACGGGGTGTAATTCAGGCGGGTGGACTCATTCTGCGCCGACTCGCCGGTCCCCGGATTGGCCGGACCTGTGGACGCGGTATCCCCGGGAGAAGGCGTGGGAGAGGTGGCAGCGGCCCACGCCCCTCCTGAGGATCCCGAGGCCACCCGTTCCGGGAGTGCCTGGCCGGTGGCGGACACGGGCGCCGCAGCGGTGGCCGTGCCGGCAGCAAGGGCCGGGGCGGCCAGGAGCAGCAGGGCCAGCAGGGTGGTTCGCACGAAAGTTCGCATACAGTCTCTCCTCTTTGAGCGTGGCTGGTTGGGTTGAACCGGGGCCTCAAGCACCGGTTTCGTAGTGGGGTTCTGCAGTTGGCTTTGATTCCGGGGACCCCTTTTCCCGGAGGTAAACCGACGCGCCCACCAGGACGGCGACGGCCAGGAACTCGCTTTGCCAGTTCTGGAAGGACTCGAACCAGAAGCGGCTGGTGCCCAGATACTGCAGGAACGATATGGCGGGCTGGCCATGGCTTTGCTGATCCTGGTTGTACTCGTCGACGCCTCCTGCCGCGTGCAGGAGGAACGAAGCCAGGAACAGCACGAAGAACATGATCGACAGGGAGTGCTCATACAGTTTGAGGGCGGCGCCGCCGCGCCGGACCGGCCACGGGGTGGCCCTGCTGATGGAAGCGTGGCGTGGATCCTCATCCTGCGGTGCCTGCTGGCCCATCGGTTTGGACTCGGATGAGCCCTTCTGGAACAGGAACACTGTCAGGACCACGTACATGGCCATCTGCAGGAACTCCGATTCCCAGTTCTCAAAGGTCGCCTCCACGAAGGCGCCCGTTCCCAGGAACTGCAGGACCGATACCGCAGGTTCCCCGTGAGCCTGCTGCTCATCGCTGTAGGACGCTGCGCCGGACAGGATCATCCCCACGAAAAACGCGAGGAAGAGGCCCGCGTTGGCCAGCAACAGCCCATGCTCTTTGGCCCATTTACGCATTTCTCACTCCTTAGCTTCGGCGGCCGGGAGCATTTTCCCCGAGGCCCGCTTATTCAGGCGCAGCGGCACGAACACCAACATGACCACCATGACGCCCAGCAGTGCGCCACCGGCTGTGATTCCGGCCGAACGTCCAACTGCCACGTCGAAGACAAGGGCTGCCGTCCCCGCGCTCAACAGGGCAATGCCTCCGAGCGCGATTTTGGTGATGGTGTCCGCGCTCGAGACCAGTGTTTCCTTCAGCCGTTTGCGGAAAAGCCGGCGGTGCACACTCACCGGGAGAAGGATGAACGCGGTGGTCAGGGCCGCGATCACCACATTGGTGAGGTAAAGGCCCACTTCCCAGTCGTCCAGCTTTTCAAACCGCTGCTGGAACGGCAGGGTCAGCAGGAAACCGGCCAGGATCTGCACGCCGGTCTGGAGCACCCGCAACTCCTGCAGGAGTTCCGCCCAGTTACGGTCCAGCTGCTCCTCGCGGGTCTCGTTCCGTCCCGTTCGGCCGGTGTAGTCCTCAACTTCGGACATCTGCCCTCCTCGCTCTTCCCGCCTGGTCCAGGCCTTCTTTCTACTCCTCCCGTACCCAGAAACAAGGCAGGCCGTTGCGCCTTCTCCAACATTTGATAAGTTTACTGATTATTACCCGCGGTGGTGGACTTGGTCTTCTGCCCGGGATAGCTTCAAAGGGCCGGAGCACGGCGGGCTCTTCTACATCGACACCGGTCAACCGACAGCAGGCAGGCGGACTATGAGCGACACGGACAAGCAGACAGACCAGCCAAAAGATCCGCGCGGCGGCTACCACTCCGGCCCGTTCCCGGAGCAGGAACAGAAGCAGCCCGGGCTCACGGCGCCAATGGATCCCAAACCGGACCACGGGGAGCACAGCTACAAGGGAAACGGCAAGCTCGAGGGAAAAGCGGCACTCATCACCGGCGGGGACTCCGGCATTGGAAAAGCTGCAGCCATCGCCTTCGCCCGCGAGGGTGCCGACGTCGCCATTTCCTACCTGCCAGAGGAGGAAGACGATGCCCAGGACACGGCAGAGTGGATCAGAAAAGCCGGGCGGCGGGTGCTTCTCTTTCCCGGGGACGGGCGCGAAGAGCAATTCAGCACCCGCATCGTAGAGGAGACGGTGGCCGAATTCGGACGCCTCGACGTCCTGGTGTTGAACGCCGCGTACCAGAAGAACCGCGAAAGCCTGGAGTCACTTCCCACCGAGGAGTTCGACCGGGTTTTCCGCACCAACCTTTACTCGCTGCTGTGGTCCGCGCGGGCGGCGGTACCGCACCTGAAGGCCGGTGCTTCGATCATCACCACGGCCTCCATCCAGGCCTTCAACCCGTCACCCGGGCTGATCGACTATGCCATGACCAAGGCGGCGCAGGTGGCGTTCACCAAAGCCCTGGCCCAGGAGCTCGGCCCCAGGGGAATCCGCGTCAATGCTGTGGCCCCGGGCCCGATCTGGACACCCTTGATTCCTGCCACCGAGTGGCCGGACAAGCTCCCGTCCTTCGGGCAGGACACGCCGCTGGAACGGGCGGGACAGCCGGCGGAACTCGCCGCGGCCTATGTGCTGCTCGCATCCGAGGACGGCTCCTACATCTCCGGCGCAGTCCTGCCGGTCACCGGCGGCAAGGGACTCTGAGCAGGACGGGGCAGCATCACGGCGGCAGTGCCAAGAAGACCAGCAACATCGGCAACGAACAACAGGAGGAAGCATGACGCAGGAGAACCAGCAGGCTGAACCCGAGTCCGCCCCGGGCGGCTACGGCACCCCCACCGCGGAACAGGAAGCGGCAGGCACCCAGGGCGGCCAGCAGTCCGGCGGGGGAGCGCAGCAGTCCAGCGGCGGCACTTCTTCAGGCGGCGCGGACACCAATGAACCGCAAGCGGGAACGGGCCAGAGCCAGGTCCCGCATGACATGGACCTTCCCTCCAGCGCCGCGGAGATCGACGAGTCGAACGACGATTCCCAAGGATCGGCGCCGGTCTCATCCGAGTCCGGCCAAGAGGCCACGGGCATTCCGGACGGCAGCGGAAACGACCTTCCGCAGGAGGAATCGCCCAATGACGACGACGAAAGCTTCGACGCCGGGTAAGCCAGCCTGAGCCAGGGCCCCTGTTTTTGTCGCCTTTGACGGTGGCCGAAGCGGGGCCCTTTCGCCGTTCCGGCAGGGCAGGCCTACGGGCATACATCCAGCCCCGCTGGGTACGGAACACGGGAAACCAATTCGCCGGCCAGCGGCAGCCGCAAGCACCTTGTGCTGCCCGCCGGCGCCAACTTCAAAGCCAGGAAGGTGAACCGTGGGCATGAGGTTTTCGGAGCAGTGGGCCCGGCAACCAGACGGGCCGGGCAAGGTGGCGGTGGACGTCCTGGTGCCCACCTGCAACCGGCCGGCCGAACTCGCCGTCACCCTCGCGGGACTGGCCGCACAGCAGGAACCTGAGTTCGCCGTTGTGGTCAGCGACCAGTCCGCGGGGCAACCGGCCTGGGAACACCCTGCCGCCGCAGCTATGGTCCGGGTGCTTGAGGCACAGGGCCGCCCCGTCACGCTGCTGCGCCACCTCCCGCGCCGTGGACTTGCCGAACACCGGCAGTTCCTGCTGGACCAGTCCACCGCGGACCAGTGCCTCTTCCTGGACGACGACGTCTGGCTGGAACCCGGTGCCCTGGCACGGCTGAGCCAGGCGCTCGACGAACTCCAGTGCGGCTTTGTGGGAATGGCGCCCCAGGGCCTGTCCTTCCTTGACGACCACAGGCCGGAACAGGCGGCAAACTTTATGGCCTGGGACGGCCCCGTGACCCCGGAACGCGTCCGTCCGGGCACCCCGGAATTCGAACAGTGGCCGCTGCACAGCGCCGCCAACCTCAGCCACCTCAGCACGGAACTGTCGCTGCAGCCAGGCCAGTGGGTGCCGTACCACGTCGCATGGCTGGGCGGCTGCGTGCTCTACCGCAGGGAGGCATTGCACGACGCCGGCGGGTTCCGTTTCTGGAGCAGCCTCCCGGCTGACCACGCCGGGGAGGACGTGGTGGCGCAGTGGCAGGTAATGGAACGGCATGGCGGTGCGGGCATCCTGCCCTCCGGCGCGGTCCACCTGGAGTCGCCCACGACCGTGACGGACCGTCGGGTGGAGGCCCACGACGTCGTCCTGAAGAAGGACTCGGTCTGACCAGCCCCTAGTGGCCGGGTGTGGCGGCGAGTTTCAGTCCGAATCCCACCAGGACGGTACCGGTGATGCGGTCCACTACCTTGATGCTGCGGGGACCCTTAAGCCACTTCGAGGCGAGCTGCGATCCGAAGATCAGCAGGGTGAACCAGGCCATGGTCAGCAGGCAGTGCACACCGGCCAGCACCACACCCGACAGCAACGGTGAGGTCCCGGCAGGGATGAACTGCGGGATGGTGGCGATATAGAACACCCCTACTTTGGGGTTGAGCAGGTTGGTGCCGGCACCGGTCGCCCAGCCCCGCACCAACTGCCCGTTCCCGGCCACCTGGACCGCGGCCGCTTCGGATGGCGTTGCCTCTGCCCCTGCCTTTGCCCGGCTCTTCCACAGCAGGGACGCGCCCAGCCAGACCATGTACGCAGCGCCGGCCAGGGTCAGGGCGCGGTAGGCAATTTCGGAGGCTGCCAGCAGGGCCGATACGCCGACGGCGGCCGCCACTCCCCAGATCATGGCACCGGTGCTGATGCCCAGGGCGGTGGCAAAGGCGTAGCCCCGCGACCTGGTGATGGACGAACGCAGCACGAGTGCGGTGTCGATGCCGGGAACCAGTGTCAGGAGTCCTGCCACTACGGCGAATGAAAGTACGGCCTGGGTAAGAGTCACCCTTCCAGAATAAAGGGGCCGGCGGCTGCCTCAGTTCCCGCTGCCAGGCACGCCCGAGGCGTCCAGCGGGTACGCCACATACGCGAAACGGTCCGAATCCGGCGACCAGCTGTTGACATTAAGGGTGCCCTGGCCGCCGAACACCGGCCAGGTGTTCAGCGGCGTGGCCCAGTCACTGGTGGAGACAAGGACGACGTCGACCGGCAGGTCCGCGGGGTGGCCTTGGGTTCCTGCGGGGAAACGGACGTAGCTCGCAAGGCGGCCGTCGGGGGAGAGATGCGGAAACCAGTCCACAGTGCCGCTCTTCAGGAGCTGCTCGAACTGACTGCCGCCGGGCGGACGCGGCCAAGCTGGGCGTGTCCGGGAACCATGGTGAAGGATTCGGTATTCAGGTACAGCCAGGTTCCATCCGGGCTGTACTCCGGCCCGTCGCAGTGGCCGGGTCCGACGTCGACCGTTGCGGCAGCACCGCCGTCGGACGCCGTGGTCATCAGGCGGCCCGGCCGCGTGAAATCCCCACCCTCAATCCCGACATAAGCGAGGTGCTCGCCGTCGGGACTGACGCCATGCAGGAAATGGAAGCAGCCGTCGTCGTCGGTGATCCTGGTGCCCCGGCCGCCAGCCAGCGGCGCACGGTAGATGTGCCCGTCGTCAGCCGAAAGGAAGATGGTCTCACCGTCTGGTGCCAGCACATGGTCGTTGTTAAGGGCCGGGACGCCGGTGAGCGGGACCTCGGAAAGGGACCGGTCAGCCAGGCTCAACGTCCAGAGCCTGCCATCCCCGTTGAGGATGAGTGCCTGGCCGTCGAACGTCCAGTTAGGTGCCTCGAGAAGCATATTCTCCGTGGAGTATGCCAACTCGGGTTTCCCCGGAACCGCTGCAATCCATACCTCGCAGCGCTGGCCCGGCCGAAGCCTCCGCACGGGTCAGTCCTTGCTGCTGAAGGCGGCGTCGAAGCTGGTTTGGGAGGCGGGGAAGTCGTATTTCTTGAGTGCTGCGAGGGCTTCGGGGGCGCCGTGGAGGCGGTCCATGCCGGCGTCTTCCCATTCGACGCTGATGGGGCCGTCGTAGCCGACGGCGGCGAGGGCGCGGAACGAGGCTTCCCAGGGGACATCGCCGCGGCCTGCGGAGACGAAATCCCAGCCGCGGCGGGGGTCGCCCCAGGGCAGGTGGGAACCCAGGACGGTGTTGCGGCCGGTTTGGCGGATCTTGGTGTCCTTGCAGTCCACGTGGTAGATCCGGTCCTTGAAGTCCCAGATGAAGGAGACGGGGTCGATGCCCTGCCACATCATGTGCGAGGGGTCCCAGTTCAGGCCGAACGCTTCGCGGTGGCCGATGGCTTCGAGGGTGCGGACGGTGGTCCAGTAGTCGTAGGCGATTTCGGAGGGGTGGACTTCATGGGCGAAGCGGACGCCGTTTTCGTCGAAGACGTCCAGGATGGGGTTCCAGCGGTCGGCGAAGTCCTGGTAGCCGGCGTCGATGACTTTTTCCGGGACGGGCGGGAACATGGCGACGTACTGCCAGATGGCGGAGCCGGTGAAGCCGACGACGGTGTCCACGCCGAGGGCCTTGGCGAGCCGGGCGGTGTGTTTCATTTCCTCGGCGGCGCGGGTGCGGACGCCTTCGGGGTCGCCGTCACCCCAGACCTTGGACCCGACGATGGCCTGGTGGCGGAAGTCGATGGGGTCATCGCAGACGGCCTGGCCCTTGAGGTGGTTGGAGATGGCCCAGACCTTGAGGTTGTATTTGTCCAGGATTTCGAGTTTGGAGTCGACGTAGCCGGGTTCGTCCCAGCGCCAGGCGTCCAGGTGGTCTCCGGAGACGGCGATTTCGAGGCCGTCGTAGCCCCAGCCGGAGGCAAGTTTGGCGACTTCTTCGAAGGGCAGGTCGGCCCACTGGCCGGTGAACAGGGTGAACGGGCGGGGCATGCGGGGCTCCTTGACTGAAGGCTGGGCTGGCGGGCGCGGCTGGTGTGCGGCGCTAGTGGCGGACGACGGTGAGGGTGCTCTTGTTGGCTGCGGATTCCTCCACGGCGTCCAGGACATATTGGACGTTCAGTCCTTCTTCGAACGACGGCGAAGGCTGGGTCCCGTCCTTGATGGCGGTGAGGAAGTCGCGGACCTGGTGGGTGAAGGTGTGTTCCCAGCCGATGATGTGGCCCTGCGGCCACCACGCTTCGAGGTAGGGGTGCTCGGGCTCGTTGACCAGGATGCGGCGGAAGCCTTGTTCGCGCACTGGGAGTGTCGCGTCGAGGAAGCCGAGCTCGTTGAGGTTTTCCAGGTCGAACAGGAGACTGCCCTTGTCGCCGTAGACCTCGATCTGCAGGCTGTTCTTCCTGCCGGTGGCCACCCGGGAGACCTCGACGGAGGCGATGGCCCCTGAGGTGAGGGACAGTGTAGCCCAGGCGGCGTCGTCGACCGTCACGTCCTCGGTTCCCTCTGACCCGGGGCGCTGGCTGACGAAGGTGTTGAGCCGGCCGGAGACTTCGGTGACCTGGCCGCCGAGGAGGAACAGGACCTGGTCGATGGCGTGGGAGGCGATGTCGCCGAGGGCACCGGACCCGGCGGTTTCCTTCCGCAGCCGCCAGGTCATGGGTGCCTGGGCGTCGGCGAGCCAGTCCTGCAGGTAGGCGGCCCGGACGTGCCGGACGGTGCCCAGCCGGTCTTCGGCGATCAGTTCTTTCGCGAGGGCCAGGGCGGGCACGCGGCGGTAGTTGAAACCGATCATGGACTGCACACCCCGGGCGCGGGCCTTCGCCGCTGCGGCGGTCATGAGTTCGGCTTCGGCCAGGGTATTGGCGAGGGGTTTTTCCACCAGCACGTGCTTGCCTGCCTCCAGGGCGGCGATGGCGATCTCGGCGTGCATCCAGCCCGGCGCGCAGATGTCCACGATGTCGATGTCATCCCGTTCGATCACGGTGCGCCAGTCAGTGGCTGATTCGGCCCAGCCGTACTTCGCAGCGGCCTCAGCCACGGCGGTGGCGTCCCGGCCCACGAGGACCTTCTGCTCGAAGGCCGGGACGTCGAAGAAGCTGGCCACATTCCGCCACGCGTTGGAGTGGGCCTTGCCCATGAAGGCGTAACCGATGGCGGCCACACCCAGCGGGCGGGAGGCCGGGCGGGAGGCCGCCCGGGAGGCCGGGGATTCTGACGGGTGTGCGGGTGCGGTCATGATGCGTTCCTGCGTGCTTCCTGCTGGCTGGACGGGTGTTGCCGGGTTAGATGGTTGCGGTTTCCGGCGCCCAGTCCTCGGGGAGGGCGGGGGATGCCGGGGCCGAACTCTCGACGTTGACGAACGTGCCCGAATCGACTGATTCCGAGATGGAGACCATGGTGTCCAGGACGTGGTAGGCCAGCTCGCCCGTGGCGCGGTGCGCGACGCCGGCGCGGATGGAGCGGGCCATGTCCAGGACACCCATGCCGCGGCCGTTGGCGGGTCCGGTGGCGGGAACTGTGGTCCAGTCCTCGTCGCCGGCGCGCCAAAGCTTGATGTCGCCGGTGAAGTAGTTGGGGTCCGGCAGTGAGATGGTGGCTTCGGTTCCGGTGATCTCTACGAAGCCCATCCTGGTGCGGGGGGATTCGAAGGAGAAGACGCTGTGCGAGGAGGCGCCGGATTCGAACTGCGCCATCGCGGAGACGTGGGTGGGCACCTCGACGGTGAACTCCTCGCCTGCCTTGGGCCCGGACCCAATGACGCGCACGTCCTTGGATTTGGAGCCGACGGCGGCTACCTTGCGGATGGAGCCGAAGGCCTGGACCAGGGTGGTCAGGTAGTACGGGCCCATGTCGAACAGCGGGCCGGCGCCGTGCTGGAAGAGGAAGGCCGGGTTCGGGTGCCAGGATTCCGGGCCAGGGGTCTGGAACGTGGTCATGGCCGTCAGGGGAGTGCCGATGTCGCCGCGCTGGATCAGGCGCAGGGCGGTCTGGATCCCGGCGCCGAGGAAGGTGTCCGGTGCGCAGCCCAGGCGGATGCCGGCGGCGTCGGCGGTCTTGAGCAGGCCGAGCCCGGATTCGCGGTCCAGGGAGAAGGGCTTTTCGGTCCAGACGTGCTTGCCGGCGTTGACGGCTGCTGTGGCCACCTCCACGTGCGCGGCGGGGATGGTGAGGTTGACGATGATTTCGACGTCCGGGTGGTCCAGGGCCTTGTCCACCCCGCCCCATTCGGGGATGCCGTATTCCTTGGCGCGGGCTTCGGCGGCGTCCTCGAACAGGTCGGCGATGACGTGGACCTTGAGGTCCGGGAACGCCGTGAGGTTGTCCAGGTACTGCTTGCTGATCACGCCGGCGCCAATGACGCCTACGCCTACCGGGCCGCTGCGGGCCGGCTTGCCTGCGGGGGTGCTCATGCGTTGGCTCCTTCGGCTGCGGTGTTGGTCTCCAGGAAGGCAAGGCTCTGGGCGATGCCCTCGAAGATGTCGCCGTCGTAGTCGTCAAACTCCACCACGCCCACCTCGAGGGACTTCGCGGCTGCGATGACGTCAAGGACCGGGACCTTGCCCTGTCCGGCCGGCTGCTGTGCCTTGTTGTCCCTGGTCAGGGGGCCGTCCTTGATGTGGATGAACTTCACGCGGTCACCGAGCTTGGCGAGGATATCGATGGGGTCCTGGCCGCCGACGGCCACCCAGTAGGTGTCCACTTCCAGGACCAGTTCCGGATCCAGCAGGGACTCGAAGTACTCCAGCGCGGTGCGTCCCTCGATGGTGGACTCCAGTTCCCAGGCGTGGTTGTGGTAGCCAACCCGGATGCCGTACTCCGCGCCCTTCTTTGCGGCGGCATTGAGTTTCTCCGCGGTGGACTGGATGTCCTCGGCCTTCTGCCAGTGCTCGGCAGGCAGGAACGGATCGATGACCGTGGTGATGCCCAGTTCCTTGGCCGCGGCGAAGATCTCGTCCTGGTCCTGGCTCAGCAGCGGCGCGTGGCCCGACGGTGCGGTGAGGCCGTTTTCCTTCAGGGCGGCGCCGAGTTCCTTGGCGGTGGCCACGAAGTTGTAGGGCTCAACCTGGGTGTAACCGATCTCTGCAACCTTCCGGATGGTGCCTGGAAGGTCCTCGGCGATTGCGTTGCGCAGGGTGTAGAGCTGGAGTGAGTAGGACATGGTTTTCCTTAACGTTCTGTGGTGGGTCGTTGTGGGCTTGTGTCAGCGGCCGGCGAGGGAGCCGCCGATGCCGCCGACGCTGAAGTATTTGTTCAGCGTGGCGAAGACGATGACGGGCGGGAGCATCATGACCACGGCCAGGGCCATGACGGATGTCCAGTCCGTGGCGTTCTGCTGGAAGAAGGACTGCACGCCCATGGGAAGGGTGAAGATTTCGTTCGAACGCAGGAACACGATGGCCACGAGGTAGTCGTTCCAGGCCAGGAGGAAGGCGAAGATCGCGGTGGAGAGCACGCCGGGAAGGGAGTTCCGGAGGACCACCTTGGTGAAGGAGCCGAAGACCGAGCACCCGTCGATCCAGGATGCTTCCTCAAGGCTGATGGGGATGGAGTCGAAGTACGCGGCCATCATCCAGGTGGCCACGGTCATGGTGGAGCCCACGTAGATGATGGTCAGGCCCAGGAGGTTGTCCACCAGGCCCATGCCGGCGAACAGGATGAACAGCGGCACCACGGAGGTGATGATGGGCAGGGACTGCATGACGAACAGCAGCAGGGAGTACCCGGAGACTGCCTTGCTGCGGCCGCGGGAGAGCACGTAGCCGGCCGGGGCTGCCACGGCCACGGAGACCACCACGGTGGAGAGGGTGGTGACCAGGCTGTTCTTCAGCCAGGTGGCGGCCAGGGTCTTGGAGAAGACGCCGCTGAGGTTCTCGAACGTCAGGCCGGTGGCGGTGCTGTTGGGGCCCGGGGTGAAGGCGAGCACCACGGTGACCATGATGGGAATCAGCACGATCGCGGTGATGATGAGGATCGCGGTGAACCGCCACCAGCGGCCGCGCTGGCCCGCTTCGGAGAGGACCCTGCGTCGCTTGCCGGTGTCGACGCCGAGCGCGGGGCCGGATTCTGCGTGGGCGTGAAGGACTGCGCTCATTATTCGACGCTCGACTTTCGGATCTGGCGGTACAGGATGACTGAGATGACCACCAGGGTCATGGTCATGAGGAAGGCGATGGCCACGCCGGGGCCGGTGGCGAAGTCCTGGAATACGGTCCGGTAGGCCAGGACCACCAGGGAGGTGGTGGCACTGACGGGCCCGCCGCCGGTGAGCAGGTAGATGGTGGGGAAGTCGTTCACGCAGAAGATGGTCATCAGGATCCAGCTGATGTACGTGGACCGTGCAATCAGCGGAAGGGTGATCTGGCTGAACTGCTGCCAGCGGCTGGCGCCGTCCATGCTGGCTGCTTCGTAGACGGTGCTGTCCACGGAGGCCAGGGCGGCGGAGATCATCATCATCATGAAGGGGAAGCTGACCCAGACCTTGAATACCATCACCGTTACGGAGGCCAGGGTGGGATCCGCCAGGAAAAGCGGCGTACCCATGCCCAGGCCCCGGAACAGGGACGGGATCAGGCTGTCCGGGGTTGCCACCAGCCAGTTCCAGGCGGTGGAGGACACCACGATGGGCACCACCCAGGGCAGGAGGAGCAGGACCTTGAAGGTGTTGCCGGCCGGGATCTTGGTGCGCAGGAGCAGGGCGAGGCCCAGGCCCACGAGCCAGGACCCGAAGACGCCCACGATGGTGAACCACAGCGTGAACTGGGCAGCTTTCCAGAACGCGGGCGAGCCAAGGACCGTGGCAAAGTTCTGCGCGCCCACGAAATTGCCGGTCTGGAGCAGGTTGCCGTCATGCGTTGCCTGGACGGCGGCATAGATCAGCGGGTAGCCGTGGATCAGGACAAGCAGGACCACGGAGGGAAGCAGGAGCCAGAAGAAGGTCCTGGTTGCCTGTGCCGATAGCTTGCTCTTGCGTTTGCCGGGGGCGGCCCCGGACCCGCCGGGGGCAAGTCCCCGGCGGGCCCTGGACAGGCCGGACTGTGCGGTGGTGCTGGACATGGCCGGTGCCGTTCTACTTCTTCAGGACCGATTCGAGGCCGGACTGGAAGGCCTGCAGTGCGGTCTTGGCATCCGACTTCCCGGTGATGATGGTCTGGCTGAACTGGTTCAGGGCCTGTCCACCGTCAAGGGCGGCCAGGTTGGCGTTCAAAGTGTTGCCCTGGGCAGCGAACGTCTTGGCGATGGGCTGCCAGTCCTTGACGATCTTGACGTTGTTGGGATCGTTGGCGAACTCCGGGATCTCGGTGATGGACTTGAAGACCGGGAGGGCGGACATCAGCTTCTTCTGCCACAGCTGCTTGAGCTGGCCCAGGTAGTACACCAGGAACTCCTCCGAGGCTTCCTGCGACGGGGTGTTGGTGTACATCATGATGTTGTTCGGGAACACGATGGTGGCCTTGTCCCCGTGCGGGCCGGTGATGGGATCCGCCACCAGCAGGTCGCCGGAGGTATCGCCCACGCGCTGCGGGACGTTCACCTGGAAGAGGCCGTAGCCTGCCTTGCCGTCCTTCCACTGGGCCGACATGTTGTCCGTGGTGTAGCTGACGGCGGCCGGATCGACGATGCCGTTGGACACCAGCTCCAGGACGAATTCCATGGCCTCGACGTTGCGGTCGTTGAGCAGGTCCAGCTCGCCGTCCTTGTTCCAGACGCCGCCGCCGTTGTTGACCATCATCATGATCATGGAGTGGTTGGCGTAGTTGTTGCCCGTGCCTGCGCCGGTGGTGAAGCCGAATGCACCCACCTTCTTCAGGGCCTTGCCCGCCTCAAGCAGGGACGGCCAGTCAGTGGGCAGGGCAACGTTTGCCTTCTCGAACAGGGACTTGCGGTACCAGAAGACGCGCATATCCAACTGCCACGGGACGGCCACGTAGCCCTTGCTGGACTTGAACGGATCCAGCACGCCGGGCAGGAAGTCGTCGAACTGGCCGTTGGCCTTCAGCTTCTCGATCACCTTGTCCGCGTAGGCGATCTGGCCCTGCTGCTCGAACTGGAATGCCTGGAAGCCACCGCCCGTGGACACAGCCGGGCCCGTCTTTGAGGCAATGGCAGAGGAGAAGGTCTGGTAGAAGTTGGCCCACTGGATGATCTGGTAGGACGCCTTGCTGCCGTTCGCACCGGAGAAGCCTTCGGCGATGCCCTTGGCGGCGTCGTTGTAGGCGGGCGTTGCCCACGGCATATCCCAGAACTTCACGGTCCCGCCGGCCCCGCCCCCGCCGCCTCCCTGTGACGCCGAGCCGCCGCCGCAGGCAGCGAGCAGGGGTACGGAGGCTGCGGCAGCCGTCAGGCCCAGGAAACCGCGCCGTGAGAAGGAGCGGCTCTGTTCGGGAGTTGCGTTCATGATGTGTGTCCTTTCGGGACCGTCTTGCGCTGTGCGCCGTTGGTGCGGTCCTGCTCATCGTTGAGAGTGGAGGTGGGACTGGACTGTGCTTTGGGACTGCTTGTTCGGTTGCGTATCGGTGGGCTGGTTACGTGGCAGCGAGGGTTGCGTAAAGGTCGGTCAGCCGGGCAAACCCGGCCAGATCGTCCGGGAGGGTGCCGGCGCTGAGATGGTTCTTCAGCCGCCGCCACGCCGCCCGGTGGGCGGATTCGTACAGGGTGGGAAGCAAAAGTTCGCCGTGGGCCCCGGTGACCCTGACGTCGGCGGGCCACGCCGCGTCGGGATCCGGAACGCGGACGTCCACCCCGCCGTCGGCCGTGTAGAGATGGATGTCGACGCCGGACCGGCGGGCTGCCGTGAGCACGCCCTGGGCGGTGAACGGGGAGCCGTTGGCCAGCCTGCCGGTGACGGTGTATCCGGTGGTGCCGCTGCGGAGGATGCCGACACCGTGGAGCGGTCCGCTGACGGCCAGCACTGCGGCGAGGTGCCGGGCCAGGAGCCGTTGCAGGTCCGTGCCCGGCGCTGCCGTGGCAACGCTGTCCATCAACGACGCCGTGCCCAGGGCGCTGCGTACGGCATCGCGGGCGTCGGGATCGCCGCTTTCGCTGACGAGTGCGGGGTTGGATGCCCAGTGGAGATCGAGGACGACGGCGGCCCCGGCGGCCTGTGTGGCCGCCGCCAGCTGCGTGGCCTCCTCGGGGACGGGATCCACTACCAGGATGCCGCGGGAACCTGCTTCGACGGCCCGGGCGGCTTCCGTGGTCCAGCCTGCTTCGCCTGCAATAACGGCAACGTCGGCTGCCAGGTCCTCCGACGCAGGGCCGAACGTTGCCGGCAGGGAGGCTACCGCCAGGGCTACTGCGCCTGCCTCTTCGGCCTGGGGCGTTGCTGTCACTGTGTACGCGCTCATGCTGTGGCTCCTGCCCTTTCCGCAGAAGCAGCGTGTCCTGCGGCAACGTTCTGCACGGTGGCCTCGGAGATGGCCAGGGCGAAAGTGAGGTCGTCGATCAGGGCCTGGGCGGATGGCGCCTGGCGCGTTCCGCGGGCCAGTTCAGCCAGTTCGCGCCACTCACCTTCGTAGCCGTTGTGGCCGTACGGGCCGAAGGTGCTGGTCTCGCTGTCCCGGGAGAAGGTGGCGACGGCGGAGCCGGCCTGGACGTAGGACGGCGTGAAGTCGATTCGGAGCGCGGAATCATCGCCGATGGCCTCGAAGGTCCACTCGGGCTTCCAGGTGCTGTTCATTACGGCACGCAGTTCGATGACGCGGGTGGGGGTTCGTAGCGAGACGGAGTACCCGAACGGCCGGACGTGCCGCGCCTGGAGGACCTCGATCTCGCCGAAGTCCGGGGTGAAGCGGCGCACCAGCGGCAGGTCGTGGATGGCCAGGCCCATGATTCCGCCCTGCATCATGGCCTTGACGACATCGATATCCGAGTAATCGTGCGTCCCGGCGGCCGGGCGGGTGATGATCTCGGTGGCGAAGTCCTCGAAGCGGGCGTTCGGCGGGAGCACGATGGAGGAGCGGATGGTGTGCACCTGCTCGGGAAGTTTGCCCCAGTTCTGTTCCGCAGCGAGCCAGCCTGGGTCGAAGGTGTGCATCGCGCCTACTACGATCGGCACGCCGGTCGCGGCGCTGACGTCCGCGATCCTGGCCGCCTCGTCGCCGTTCATGGCGAAGGGCTTCTCGCAGAGGACTGCTTTCTTACCGGCCCGGCAGGCGGCAATGACCTGGTCGGCGTGGAACTGGTGTGGGCTGCAGATCGCGACGATGTCCACCCCAGGATCGCCAAGGAGGGCCTCCATGCTGGTGCTGGATGCGGCACCAACACGCGCCGCCACTGAGGAGGCCACAGCGGGATCCACGTCCATGATGTGGCGTACTTCCAGAATGTCCTGGAGGCGGGCCAGTGCAGGGAGGTGGATGGCCTGGGTGACGGGTCCGGCGCCGAGGATGCCGACGCCGATGGGCCGGTCGGCTGGCGCTGTGAAGTGGGACAAGTTCAATTACCTCTTTGTAAGCGGACTCTGGAAGATCGGAGCCATCACCGCGACGGATGGCTGCCATCGGAACTGCAGATGTGCCTTGAATCACAACCTAGAGCGACTTTTGACGCGCGTCAAGCAAAAGCTGTCTGTTGCGCGCCATTCTTCTGCTGTGGTGACAGCACTAAGTAACAGTGTTATGACTTAGTGCATGACTTCAACGACCGGCAGGCAGGCCGGAAAAGACTCCGACGTCGGCAGCCTGTCGCGGGCAGGGGACCTTTTCCAGTTGCTGCGTGACGGTAAGGCCCGCACGCGGGCCGAGCTCGCCCTGAGCACGGGGCTGGCCCGCTCCACGGTCGCCTCGCGGATCGACGCCCTCATGCTCTCGGGCCTGGTGGGCCCGGCCGGGGAGGCGCTCTCCAGCGGCGGCAGGCCGCCGTCGCGCTTTGCCTTCAACCCGTCCGCCCGGCTGGTGCTGGCCGTGGACGTGGGGGCCACCCACGTCATCGTCGCGGTCACGGACCTCGGCGGGAAGATCCTCGCCGAGCACCGGCTGGCGCAGCAGGTGGCAGCCGGACCGGAGGCCGTGCTGGACCAGGTGGTTGCGCAGGGCAGGGAGCTGCTGGCCTCGGCCGGCCGGAGCGTCACAGAACTTGCCGGGATCGGCATTGGCCTGCCCGGGCCCGTGGAACATGACACGGGCAAGCCCGTAAAGCCTCCCATCATGCCCGGCTGGGATGGGTTCGACGTGGTCAGCTACGTCCAGCGGTCCCTGCCCGTCCACGTGCTGGTGGACAACGACGTCAACATCATGGCCCTGGGGGAGCAGTCCGCCCATTGGCCCGAGCACAACAACTTCTTCTTCGTGAAGGTGGCCACCGGCATCGGCTCCGGCATCATCAGCAACGGGGAACTTCAACGCGGCGCCAACGGCACGGCAGGCGACCTCGGGCATGTCCAGGTGGCCCGGGGCACGGAGGTCCTGTGTGCCTGTGGAAACTACGGGTGCCTGGAAGCGCTGGCGTCCGGTCCCGCCGTCGTGCGTTCCCTCCAGGACCAGGGACTGGACGTGGCCAAGGGCGCTGACGTGCTCCGGCTCGCCGCCGACGGCAACCTGCAGGCGATCCAGGCGCTGCGCCAGGCCGGCCGGGACATCGGTGAGGTCCTGGCCACCGTGGTCAACCTGCTCAATCCGTCCGTGATTGTGGTGGGCGGCAGCTTTGGTGAGACGGGGGAGCACGTGGTGGCCGGCATCCGCGAAGTGGTGTACCGGCGCTCCCCCCCGCTGGCCACCTCACACCTGCGCATCAGCGTCTCCCGCGCCGGAAGCCAGGCTGCCGTGCTGGGGGCAAGCCAGCTGGTCACCCAGTACGTGCTCTCGCCCGCCGTCATCGAAGCCACCCTGGCCAGCGCCATCGCCGGGTGACGCCGGAGGATCCCCGGCGCCACCTGGCGATCAGCCTTACGCCTCCGCTTCGGGCTCCGGGGCCTCAGTCAAGAGCAGCGCGGTTCCGCCATAGGCGGGCAGCTCCAGGAAGAAGCTGTGCAGGTCATCCACCTGCCCCACGGTTTCGCCGCTGAACAGGTCCTGGACATTGGCGCCGGACGGCAGTTCATTGGACTGGATGCTGCCGGCGATGTCCTGCCCGGAGAAGTTCAGCGCGGTGACCTGCAGGGCCCCGTCTTTCAGTCGGTTGACCAGCACCAGCGCGGCGCGGTTGGAGACCTCGGGCACGTCCAGCAGGGTGCCCGTGGCGATCCCGTTTTCTTCCCGGACGGCGAGGATCCGCTGGAGGCGGCGGGCGAAGGAGTCCTGGTCCTGCAACTGGTCCGGCAGTGATCCGTACAGGCTGCGGGCCCGCGGCATCCCGGCCGAGGAGCTGGTGGCGTCCGGGCTGGTCCCCATGAGGTCGTGCGCGCCCCGGTTGATCCAGCGCGTATCGCCCTGGGACGTGAGTTCGCGGACGCTGCTGCGGTCCAGGGCCATGATGCCGGTCAGGTCCCAGCCGGAAAGGGCAAAGACGCCGGGCTGGAGCGCGTTGTACATGGCCAGGAGCAGGTGGACGTCCCGGATCTGCGCCTCCTGCTCCGGGGTTACTGTGGCCGGGTCCTTGATTCCCAGGGCCGCCATGATGAAGCTGACAGTAGTGCAGGCAATGCCGTTGGTGGTGAACACGGCGTTGTACGGCGCATTCTCCCCGGTGAGCTGGTCCCGCAGGGTCTGCTGCACATTCTCGGCCAGTTGGGCGCCGGTGAGTTCCTCACCGTTGAGCTCGAACATCTCGTCCCGGTGTCCGGCAGCGAAGTGCAGCAGCTCGTAGGTGAGTTCGTCATGGTTCTGCAACGCGTGCACCAGCGAGGCCTGGTCCACCCCGATTTCCATGGACAGGCGGAGGGTCAGCCGCAGGAACTCGGTATCGGCCGTCACGAGGGAGTAGTGGTAGGCCGGCCGGGTGATGAAGTCGTAGGAAAGGTCCGGCCCGGCCTCCGAAGTTGCCTTGATGTCATCGATGGTCAGGTTCAGCTCCTGGAAGGAGAACCCGCCCACTTTGCGGATCATGGAGCCGATGAGCTGGTTGGCGGCCTCGGACAGCGGGTGCCCCTCGGACCATCCGGGCTGCTCCTCGGCGCTCTTCTCGACGCCCAGGAAGCCGTTGGCGTCCAGCCGGAGCGCTCCTGTGCCCAGGTCCACCAGGGAGTGCAGGGCATCGCCCACCACCAGGCGCATGCCGGCGAACGTGGGGTCAAGCCAGTTGATGGAGGGCTGGCCGGCCTTGAAGTAGTGCAGGTAGACCCAGCGGCGGGTCTTGCCCGTGGTGTCCACGATGGGCCGCGTGGCGCTCCAGTTCGTCTCCTTGACCCCGGGCTCGTAGAAGATGACCCGCTGCAGGCGGCCGATGATGTAGCCGGCCTTCTGCAGGGCCTGTTCGGAGTCGGGGCTGAGGTTGACCGAGTCCGCACCCTCCGGGACGTCCGGGAGCAGGTTCCAGTCCTCTTCCGGGATGTCCACCATGTGGTAGATCCCGGGGTAGTCCCGGAAGTTCATCTCGGCCAGGCGGAAGTCTGCACCCTTGCCGGTGTGGCCGGGCACGATGTCATCGATCACCGTGCCCTCGTGCTCAGCCGCGACCTCGCACATGCTGCGGAACTCTTCTTCGGTGCCGAAGACCGGATCAATCGCCATACTGATGCGGTCAAAGTGGCCATCAACGCTGGGCGTGTGGGACCAGCCGCTGATGCCGCCGGCGAGCTTCACGGGTCCGGTGTGGATCCCTCGGATACCGATTTCGCGGAAAGCCTTCCACATCTCGGGGTCGCCCAAGGCGGAGAGGAAGGACTGGCCGGTCCGGGTGATGAAGGACAACGGGTAGGCGGTAAACCATACGGAGGCGCGTTCGACGGCGGCCCGCGGGTTGGGATGGGCATACGAGTTCTGCCACATGCTGGCCTGGCCGGACAGCTGCCGTGCCAGCGTATTCGCATCCCCGAGCATGGCCTGGTTGCGCAGCCACTCCACATACGCGGCGTTCCGCCCATCGAATTCGAAGGACGGCCTGCTGCCCACGAACTGCCGCCGGCGCGCGATGGGCCGAAGTGCCTTGGGCCGGGCAGCGAAGAACTGCTCGTCGAAAGTAACCTCCAGGTCCGGTGTCGGCTCCGCAGCGCCCTCTTCCACTTCCGCATTGCCCGCGGCGGCTGCATCCGCTTCTGAAGTACGCTCGCTGGTGCCCGGCTCCCGCATAAGCTCCTCTTTCCGTTGCTCGTTTCCGTGCTGGCATGGATGCTCCAAGACCCCTTGCCCAAGGTCAGGTACCCAAGCGAGCAGGGAGTATTCGGTGTTCCCCCTCCCGATGCTACTGCGCAGCGGAGCCTGCGGAAGGGACGCCGGCGCGCCGCTCCTCCCTAAGCCCGCGAATCCCCCCTGTTTTGCCCGTTTCCCCCACCAACGCGTCCACGGGTCGTATTCTTAGAGCAAAGGTTTTGCAGTGGGCCGAAGCGCTGATAGCAGGGCTGGAGCATGGCCGCTGATCCCACGGGGCAGGTTGGCTGGGGACCGCTTCCAGTTACCCCGGAGCCGGTATTCGACAGCAAGGACGTCGAAGACTACCTCTGGGAGGTCACCCGCGACTTCATGACGGGTATCACAGGTGAGCGCCGCGGCATCGGCTGGGCGGCCACCCTCTTTCGCCTGGGCAAGGCACGCACCCTCGCGGCCAGTACGGAGCAGGCGCGCGAGGCCGACCGCGAACAGTGCTCGTTTGCCGACGGGCCGGTCATGGACGCCGTTCGCACCGGGGAATTCGTCCTGCTGTCCGACCTGGGCCGGGACCGGCGCTGGCCCGGCTATTCCAGCGCCGCGGCCGGCCATGGCGTGCAGTCCCTGCTTTCCGTCCCCATCCTTACCGAAGGCGCCACGAGCGCTGCCATCACCCTCTACGCAGCGTCCCCGCATGCCTTCACCAGCGATGACCTGGTGCAGAGCCAAAGCTATGTACGCCAGGTGTCGCGGGCCCTGCGCGTCGTAGTCCGCACTGCGGAGCGCGCGGAAGCAACAGCCGGTCTCGCCGTCGTCCAAAGCTCGCTGGTCCTGGTGGACCTGGCGGTGCGCAGCCTCATGAACGAATACGGACTCACCCGCGAGGGTGCACTGCGGTTCCTGCAGACGCAGGCGCTGCACCACGAACTGGACCTGAGGGACGCGGCACTGTATGTTGTGGCCCCCGGCGGCGTGGACCGCGGGGGCGGGCAGGTTCCAGGGCGGCGGCAGGAAACGTTCGACGGCGTGGCGGAGCTTCCGCGCCCGTCGGCGACGGGGCGGGACTTTCCAACCGGAAAGTCGCCCCGGAAGGAAGCTGCGGCGGGGAAGGAACCCCCGCCGGCGGCGGAAGGAAGGACGGCATGACCATCGAGAAGCAGGAGCTGAGCTCCGTCGTCGAAGGACCGGACAGACACCCCTGGCACCGGTTCGTTGCCTTGGGGGACTCCTACACAGAAGGAATTGGCGACCCCGAACCGAACAGCCTGGGCGGCCTCCGCGGCTGGGCTGACCGGGTGGCCGAGGAACTCGCCGACAGCCAGCCGGACTTCGCCTACGCCAACCTGGCGATCCGGGGTTTCCTTCTGAAGCAGATCCTCGACGTGCAGCTGGAGCCGGCCCTGGCACTGAAACCCGACCTTATCGCCATGTCCGGCGGCGGTAACGACATCGTGTTCCGCCACGGCGACCCGGACAAGCTGGCGGAAAAGATCGACGAGGCCGTCGGTATCCTGTCCGCCACCGGTGCCACGGTGCTGCTCTACGCAGGTCCGGACTGGGGCGATACTCCTGTCTTTGGCAAGATCCGCGGACGCGTGGCGATCTATAACGAGCACCTGCACAGGATCGGCGCGCGGCACCACGCCATCATGGTGGACCTGTGGTGCCTGCCTGAGCTTCAGCACGCACTGATGTGGGACCCGGACCGGCTGCACCTGTCCCCGCTGGGCCATCACTCCGTGGCCGTGGCAACCCTCAACGCCCTGGGGGTAGCGCACACCCTCAAGCCGCTCCAGCCGCGGCCGCTTCCGGCCCATGGGTGGACGCAGGCCCGGGCTGAGGACCTGGTGTGGGCGCGGCAGTACTTTGTGCCGTGGGTGCTCAAGCGGCTGCTTCCCCACCACGCCGGCGACGACCTTGCGGCGAAGCGGCCCCAGCCGGCGCCCGTGTTTGGCTTCGGCCGCCCGGGACCATTCCCGCCGGGCCACCCCGCCCGCCAGGCGCCTGCTGCCGGCGGTGCCTCCGGTGTGCAGCCGGCTGCGGTCCCCGGGGTACCGGCGGACAGGGTGGCCTGAGGGGTTTAGCGCTTTTTGGGGGAACGCTTCGACGCTGCGTTCAGTGCCGACTTGACCGCAGGAGGCAGGCCGCCCTGCTCCGTTTCGGGTTCGGCCACCGTTCCACGGGCCTTCGCGATGGCCTTCATGCCGTGGTAGATCACCAGCGCGGCAGCGGAACCAAGGGCGATGCCGGTGAACTTCAGGTCTCCGATGGTCCAGGTGTAGTCGGCGATGCCGATGATCAGGGCGACGGCCGCAGTGGTCAGGTTGACGGGGTTGGAGAAGTTCACCTTGCTCTGAACCCAGATCTTCACGCCGAGGATGCCGATCATGCCGTACAGCATGGTGGCGGCGCCGCCCAGCACGCCTGCCGGGACGGTGGCAATCAGTTCGCCGAACTTCGGCGAGAAGCTGAGCAGGATGGCGAACATGCCGGCAACCCAGTAGGCCGCCGTCGAATACACCTTGGTGGCAGCCATGACGCCGATGTTTTCCGCGTAAGTGGTGGTGCCGGAGCCGCCGCCGAAGCCGGCCAGGACGGTAGCGGCACCGTCCGCCATCAGCGCACGTCCGGAGACGCCGTCGAGGTTCTGGCCCGTCATGGCGGCAACGGACTTCACATGGCCGATGTTCTCCGCCACCAGCACCAGGACCACGGGGACGAACAGGCCCAGGACGCCGATGTGGAATTCGGGGGTTTGGAAGTGCGGAAGGCCGATCCAGGCTGCGGCGTCCATCTTGTCGTACTTCACCTCGCCGCGGAGCATGGCCACCAGGTAGCCCACCACCACGCCCACCAGGATGCTCAGCCGGCCCAGGATTCCGCGGAACAGGACGCTGACCAGGATGATGGTGGCCAGGGTGATGACGGCGGTGATGGGCGCCGCGTCGAAGTTTTGCTTTGCGGCGGGGGCCAGGTTGAGGCCGATCAGCGCCACGATGGCACCCGTGACGATGGGCGGCATGAGCCGGTTGATCCAGCCGGCGCCGAACTTCTGCACCACAGCACCCACAAGGGCAAGGGTGGCACCCGCGAGGACTACGCCGCCCAGGGCGCCGGGGATCCCGAATTGCGCCTGCGAGGCGGTGATGGGTGCGATGAACGCAAAGCTTGAGCCCAGGTAGCTGGGCACCCGGCCCTTGGTGATCACCAGGAACAGCAGCGTCCCGATGCCCGAGAAGAACAGGGTGGTGGCCGGCGGCATCCCGGTGATGATGGGAACCAGGAAGGTGGCTCCGAACATGGCCACCACGTGCTGCATGCCCACGCCAATGGTCAGGGGCCACGCCAGGCGCTCATCGGGGGCCACCACCTGGCCGGGCTTGATGGTTTTGCCGGTGCCGTGCAGCTTCCATTTGATTCCGAGCATGCTCATGGGAAGGAATGCCTTTCAGGGGGTGCCGCGAACGGGCGAAGATCAACTCGGTCCAGAATACCGCCAAGTAATTCCCGCCGGCCTGCTGTGGCCAACGTCACGGGCCGTCACGGGAAGAGGGGGAAAGCACTTGAAGTTGCAACTATGGAAAGCAACAGAGGCCACCCCGGCACGAGGGCGGCGCAGCGAAAGGGAAGCCAATGACCATTGCCCACGAAGAAGCGGTTATCGATTCGGCAGCCGTGGACGCCATCTTCGCCCAGGCCCGCACCGCCAACTCCTTCACCGGCGAGGTGACGGACGAGCAGGCCCAGGCCATCTACGAGCTCACCAAATTCGGCCCCACCGCATTCAACTCCCAGCCGCTGCGCGTCACGTACGTCCGCTCTCCCGAGGCCCGCGCCACCCTGGTCGATGCCCTGTCCCGCGGCAACCAGGCCAAGACGGCCTCCGCGCCGCTCGTGGCCATCCTCAGCTACGACACCGACTGGGCCGGCAAGTGGGACAATTTCCTCCCCGGTTACAACGCCCCCAAAGCCATGTACGACGCCGACCCGGCCCTTGCCGCCGCCACGGGCAACAACAATGCCCACCTGCAGGCCGGCTACTTCATCCTGGCTGTCCGCTCCCTCGGTTTCGCCGCCGGCCCCATGACCGGCGCCGACTTCGCCGCGATCGACGCTGCCTTCTTCCCCGCCGGCGACCAGAAGAGCTTCCTGGTGGTCAACATCGGCCAGCCCGGCGAGGAGGCCTGGGGAGATGCAAAGCCGAAGTACTCCTACGGCGAGGCTGTCCGCACCATCTAACCCAGGACGCCCCATCACGTCCTGCCCCCCCCTTTTTCCAACGCGCCATCACCTTTAACGCCTTTACCCCACACGCGCCATCACCTCCTGATGGCGCGTGCGGTTTTAGGGGCGGGAGGTGATGGGGCGTTGGGCGTTTAAGGGCAGGATGTGATGTGGCGTCTGAGGGGGAGTGGGAGACTGGGGCATGCCGATGCGCAACCTGATCTTCGTGGCCTTCGTCGAGCCCGTGGCCGAGGGTCAGGTTTTCCCGCGGACGGACTGGCCGCTGCACATCACGCTGCTGAGGTTTGACGTGAAGTTCGACGCCGGCGCTGTCGCCACCACAAACACCCAGGACAGCGCGGACGTCGCCGAACGCATCGCTGGGCTCGCTGACGCGCCGGCGGCCGCGGCGCTGGGGGCCGCGCTGGCAGTGGGGGAGGATGCCGCCTTCGGCCGCAACGGCTCGGTGCCGGTCAACCTCATCCTGCCCCAGCCGGACCTGCAGGCCCTGCACGAACAGCTCGTTGCCGCCGTCGACAGCCTGGGCGGCAGGATACTTACGCCCGCCCACACCCTCGCCGGGTACCGACCCCACGTCTCGCACCACGGTGGCAAGCGCCTCCACCCGGGCGACGCCGTCGTGCTTGACCGCGTCGCCCTGGTGGATATGGCTCCCGACGGCGACCACGCCATCAGGCGCGTCCTCCGGCTGTGGCGCCGCGAAGGGGAGAGCTAGGCGATGACGCTGTCCACCAGCGCCTTGGCCTCGGCCTGCACCTGCTTCAGGTGCTCCTCGCCCTTGAAGGACTCGGCGTAGATCTTGTACACGTCCTCGGTGCCGGACGGTCGGGCCGCGAACCAGGCATTCTCGGTAACCACCTTCAGCCCGCCGATGGCTGCGCCGTTGCCCGGCGCCTCGGTGAGCTTGGCGGTGATCTCTTCGCCTGCCAGCGACGTGGCGGTCACGTCGGAGGCGGATAGCTTGCCCAGCTTCGCCTTCTGCTCCCGCGTTGCGGCGGCGTCGATCCGAGCGTAGACCGGGGCGCCGAACTGGTCAGTCAGGCCCTTGTACAGCTGGGACGGGGACTTGCCCGTAACGGCGGTGATTTCGGACGCCAGCAGGGCCAGCAGGATGCCGTCCTTGTCCGTGGTCCACACGCTGCCGTCCAGCTTGTTGAAGGAGGCGCCGGCGGATTCCTCGCCGCCGAACGCACCTTCCCCGGAAAGCAGGCCCGGCACAAACCACTTGAAGCCCACGGGGACCTCCACGAGCTTGCGGCCCAGGCTTTCGGCCACCCGGTCGATGATGGAGGAGGACACCAGGGTCTTGCCCACCACGGAGGCGGGGTTCCAGCCGCTGCGGTTGCGGTACAGGTAGTCGATGGCCACGGCGAGGTAGTGGTTCGGGTTCATCAGCCCGCCGTCGGGCGTGACGATGCCGTGGCGGTCGGCGTCGGCGTCATTGCCGGTGGCGATATCGAAGGAGGATCCGCCGGCAGACATGCGCTGAATCAGCGATGCCATGGCCGACGGCGACGAGCAGTCCATGCGGATCTTCTCGTCCCAGTCCAGCGTCATGAAGGCCCACTGCGGGTCCACCGTGGGGTTCACCACGGTGAGGTTCAAGTGGTGGCGCTCGGCAATCTCGCCCCAGTAGTCCACGGAGGCGCCGCCCATGGGGTCGGCGCCGATCCGGACGCCGGCGTCGCGGATGGCGTCCAGGTTCAGGACGGACGGAAGATCGTCCACATAGCTGGAGAGGAAGTCGAACTTGCCGGTGGTGTCCGCTGCCTGGGCGTCCGCCAGCGGAATCCGCTTCACGCCGCGCAGCCCGTTTTCCAGCAGCTCATTGGCGCGGTTGGCGATCCAGCCTGTGGCGTCCGAGTCAGCCGGCCCGCCGTGCGGGGGGTTGTACTTGAAGCCGCCGTCGGCCGGCGGGTTGTGGCTGGGCGTCACCACGATGCCGTCGGCCTGCGGGGCTCCCGGCGCGGCCTTCCGGTTGTACGTGAGGATGGCGTGGCTCAGGGCCGGGGTGGGGGTGTAGCCGTGGCGGGCGTCGACCAGCACCTGGACGCCGTTGGCGGCAAGGACCTCGAGGGCGGAGTTCTGGGCCGGCTCGCTCAGCGCGTGGGTGTCCTTGGCCAGGAACAGCGGCCCGGTGACGCCCTGCGCCGCCCGGTATTCCACGATGGCCTGGGTGATCGCCACGATGTGCGGCTCGTTGAACGAGGCCTTGAGGCTGGACCCCCGGTGCCCTGACGTGCCGAACACCACGCGCTGGCCGGGATCACCCAGGTCCGGCGCGATGTCGTAATACGCGTCAAGGAGCGCAGTGATGTCAACAAGGTCCTGGGGTTGGGCAACTGTACCCGCGCGGCTAGCCATGGCTCCAGCATGCCAGAAGCTGGCGGGAGTCAACACGACCCGCCCAGAATCCGGACGCTGTGACCTGGCATGACGCGGCAAAACCAAGTAGTCAACCTGAGTACACGGCGGCAAAAGTACCTATATACCGGCCCTTCCGCACCCTGCTAATTTCAAGAAAATTCCACGAAACAACCGAGTGGAACGGACGACGGCGGCCTGCCGCCGCCGTCCTGTCCGGCAAGGAAACGGGGACGTCCAATGGGGGCAGGAGACGGGGCAGCGGAGCAGTCCAGGCATGCTGCCGAGCGCGTTGCACGGTTGAAGCGCCGGCTGGACCAGGCCGAACACTCCACCAGGGCGTGGGACGCCGGCGCTGTAGGGGAGCGGATAGTGGCCGACAAGCTCAGCGAACTGGTTCCCCGCGGCTGGTACGTGCTCCACGATGTCCACTGGCCGGGGCGCCCCAAGGCGAACCTGGACCACGTCCTAGTGGGCCCGGGTGGCGTGGTGGTAGTGGATTCGAAGGACTGGACCGGCGAGGTGCGGGTGGCTTCCGGGGTGCTGTGGCAGGGCCGCTACGCGCGGACCCAGGCAGTGGAAGGTGCCCTGGCCCAGTGCGCTGCCGTTGCCTCGGTGCTGCCTCCGCCGCACCGCCGCCTGGTCCGTCCGCTCATCTGCATGGCGGCGCAGCCGGACCTTTTCGGGATAACCGACTCGGACGTCGCCGTCGCGGGTTCCCAACGGCTGGTCGGGGCCATCGAGGCGCTCCCGGCAGTGCTCGACCAACAGGCGGTCGTGGGGCTGTACGAGGATCTGGGCCGGCAGCTCACGCACGAGCAGGAACCCGGCATTACGGCCTTGCGCAACGTGCGTCCGGGGACGGTGGTGCGTCCCGCGGGAGCACTGCCCCCGGCCGGCCCCGCGGCGCCCCAGGGCGGTAAGACCGGTTCCGGGGACGAGGCTGCCAGGGCCCGCAGCGTATCGCGGCACCCCGCTGGACGGGCCCTTCCGCCACGGGAAACACAGGCCGGCCAGCGGGCGGGCGGACCGGCTGGACTGCCGGCAAAAAAGCGGTCAGCGGGGCCGGCCGGGCCGGGGCGCCACAGCCGGAACACCAAAGCACAGCAGCACGGCAGTACCAGCGGAGGAAAGCTGGCACTGCTGGCGGCCTTCGTTATTTTCGCCGTCTATATCCTGCCCTACTTGGCCCGGTAGCCTCCCTGCCGTCCCCGGCCCGCAGCTGGTCCCCGGCGGCTCGGCGGACTGCGGCGCCGATCCGGGTGAGCCGGTCCGAATCGAGGGCCCAGGCCTGCCAGTAGAGAGCGACGTCCTGGTGGGCATCCTCCTCCAGCGGGACCAGTGCGCCGTCGGCCAGCTCGCCGGTCAGTTGAAGCTGCGGAACCATGCCCCAGCCCAGCCCGGCCTTGACGGCTGCGAGGAACCCCTGGGAAGAAGGGACGGTATGGGTGGGCGGAAGCTGCGGCACGCTCTTCGCGGCGAGCAGCTGCTGCTGCAGGGTGTCCTTTAGATTGAATTTCAGGACCGGCATTGCTGCCCAGTCCACGCTGCCGGACGTGGAGAAGCGGCGGCGCAGCCCAGGTGTGGCCACCGGGATGTAACGCATGGACCCGAGCAACTCCACGCGGCACCCGCTGACCGGGACGGGGTCGGAGGTCACTGCGCCCATCACCGCTCCGTCGCGGAGCAGCTGGCTGCTGTAGCCCTGGTCCTCCACGTGGAGGTCCAGGGCAGAGTCCTCCCAGCCGGCGGCCCGGTGCAGCACCGGAATAAACCAGGTGGCCAGCGAATCCGCGTTCACCGCCACCGGCAGATGGGCCCGCGAGGATGACCCGACTCCCAGTGCTGCCGACGTCTCCGCCTCCAGGACCTGGACCTGGCGGGCCATCCGCAGCAGCAGTGCGCCGGCGTCCGTAGCAGTACAGGGCAGCCGCCGGCGCACCAGCACCCGGCCCACTGACGTTTCCAGCGCCTTGATGCGCTGGCTCACCGCCGACGGCGTTATCCGCAGCAGGTCAGCGGCCGCCTCAAACGTTCCTTCGTCTATCACCGCGACGAGGGCTTTCAGGTGCTCCAGGTTCATGAAGATATTCTAAGGAACGCGACGAATCTGTTATTTGCCTACATGTAGGCCGGCGTCCTACGGTCGTTGCCATGTTGACCGCAGGAATTACGGGCATGCTCACCGGGCTGGCGCTGATCGTGGCGATCGGGGCGCAGAATGCCTTCGTGCTGCGCCAGGGGATCCGCCAGGAGCACATCGGTGCCGTGGTGGCTGTCTGCATGGCCGGCGATGCCCTGCTGATCCTGACGGGGACGGCGGGTATCGGGGCGCTGATCACCCGGTTCCCCGAAGTGCTGGAAGTCCTTCGTTGGGCGGGAGCCGCCTACCTGCTGTGGTTCGCGGTACGGTCCTTCCTGGCTGCGGCAAGGCCTTCCGCGCTGGCGGAGCAGGCGCCCCGGTCGAAGAACTCCGTGATCGCCACCACGGCGGCCCTGACATTCCTCAACCCCCATGTCTACCTGGACACGGTGGTGCTGCTGGGCAGCCTTGCCAACCAGCAGGGACCCGACCTTCGCTGGACTTTTGCCGCCGGCGCCGTGGCCGGAAGCATCCTGTGGTTTTCAATCCTGGGCTATGGGGCAAGGGCGCTCGCAGGAGTGCTGAGCAGTCCCCGGACGTGGCGGTGGATCGACGCGTCAATCGGCGTCCTGATGGTGATCCTGGCCGTCCGGCTGGTTCTGCACTGAAGTAGGCTGTAGCCAGATTTACAGGGGAGAAACCATGAGCAACCAGCCATCCCAGGGACCGGACTACCAGCGTCCCGAAAACCAGCACGGCGGCTCGCCGTGGCCGGGGTACCAGCCGCCGGCCCAGTACGGGCAAGGGGCAGGCTACGGCCAGCCCCAGTACAACAAGGACCAGTACAACCAGCCGCAGTACGGCCAGTCCCCTTATAACCAGGCCCCATACAACCAGCCCCAGTACTTCGGGCCGCCGTCCTACTACGGGAGGACCATGGAGCCGAAGACCCTGAGCATCGCCAGCATGGTCTGCGGCATCGCCTCGGTGATCATGGGCTGGCTGTTGCTGCCCCAGTTCGCCGCCATCATCACCGGGCATCTGGCCCTCCGGCGCGAGCCCTCGGGCAAGGGGATGTCCATTACCGGCCTGGTGCTGGGCTACCTCTGCCTGCTGGGTTACGGGGCGCTCTGGCTGCTGTTCATCATTGGCGTGGCCGTCGCCGGCACCGCCGGTTCGAATACCGGCACCTTCTGATCCCGCCAACCCCGCGGAACCGGACAAGCGACAAAGGCGGTCCGGGCACCTGTGCCCGGACCGCCGTCGTACTCGCCGAAACGGCCCGCTTTACCCCTGCGCCGCCGCGGCGGCCGGTACGGCAATGGGGCTCTCCGGGTAGATGGACTCCGCCGGGGCACGGTTGGTTGCCTTGGCCCAGGGGTAGTAGATGGCCAGGGTCGCAACGATCCCCACGAGCCAGGAAATGTCCGCGCCGCCCAGCAGTTTGGTGACGGGGCCGGTGTAGAGCGCCTGCGCCAGGAACGGGATCTGGATGACGACGCCGATTCCATAGGAGACCAGGGCGGCAGCGTTCCAGCGGCCGTAACGGCCGTCCGGGTTGTAGAGGGCCGGGATGTCCAACCGGTCGCGTGAAATCTTGTAGTAGTCAACGAGGTTGATCACGGACCAGGGCGTGAAGACCATGAGCAGCAGGAGCACGAAGTTCTTGAAGAGGTTCAGGAAGTCCTTGCTGGCGAACAGCGCGACGAGGACGCTGGCGGCGATTACCGCCACGATGAACGCGATCCGAACGGCTTTGGAGACAGTGTCGCGGCGGTTGACGGCGGTACTGATGGTCACGCCGCACATGAAGGCACCGTAGGCGTTGAGGCAGTTCACCGTCAGCTTGCCCGTGACGATCATCAGGTAGATGCAGACGGCGATCAGGCCGCCGCCGGCGAGGTCGCCCATGTAGCCCACCTGGTTCTTCAGGAAGTCCCCGCCGAGCTTGGCGGCAGACAGGCCGCCGGCCAGGGCGCCCAAGGTCATGGCCCACTGGGCGCCGCCCACGGAGCCGGCGAAGGTGTACCAAAAGGTTTTCCGCTCCGAGGTGTCCGCGGGAAGGTAGCGGGAGTAGTCGGCAACGTATGGGCCGAACGTCAGCTGCCAGCCGGCGCCCAGGGCAACGGCGGTGAGGAAGGTGGGCCCCTCGAAGCCTCTGACCATCATCACCTGGGTGACATCGAACTTGGTGACGACGGCGACTGTCAGGTAGAGGAAGCCGGCCAGGCCCAGCACTGTGGCGATGCGGCCCAGCGCGTGGATGTACTTGTAGCCCAGGATGGCCAGCAGGGCAGTGGCGGCACCGAAAATGAGGATTCCGACGGCGGGCGTGTCCACTCCCAGCATGAGGTTGATGGCCTGCCCCGAGAGCACGGTGCCCGTGGAGGCGAACCCTACGTACATCAGGATGACCAGCGCCAGCGGGATCACGGCCCCGTAGACGCCGAACTGGGCGCGGCTGGAGATCATCTGGGGCAGCCCCAGCTTAGGCCCCTGGGCGGAGTGGAGGGCCATGACGGCGCCGCCCAGCACGTTTCCCACCAGCAGGCCAACGATGGCCCAGAAGGCGTCAGCCCCGAACACCACCGCCAGGGCGCCGTCCACGATGGCGGTGATTTGCGCATTGGCACCGAACCACAGGGTGAACTGGCTCCGGGGGTGGCCGTGGCGCTCGCCCCGCGGAATCATGTCGATCGATCGTGCCTCTACGGCGGTACTGCCTCCGGCCATGGCCAAACTCCTCAGTGATGAAAACGTAAGGTCCATCACATCGGGTTTAGGGCCCAGGCAACACCGCGATTGCGGCGCGGGTGTCCGGGAAACCAGACAGGCCGCCGTGTCGCGCTCAAAAGTCCCCTCGGGATGGACTGTTCCCCTGCGCGTGGCAGGGGGAGTTGTCCGTGCGGCGGGGAGTCGTCGCCGCGAAGCCGGTCGGCGGCTGCTAGCTGTATTGACCTGAGAGGTTGGTGACGCGGCTTGCTGGTGGCTGACCTTGAAGTGAGGTGTGGCCTCGGTGGTGATTGTAGTGGTGCAGCCAGGCGGGGAAAGCGGCAACACGCTCTGCCTCTGATTGGTAGGGGCGGGCGTAGGCCCATTCGTCGAGCAGGGTGCGGTTGTAGCGCTCGACCTTGCCGTTGGTCTGAGGACGGTACGGGCGGGTGTATTTGTGCTTGATGTCCGGGCCAAGAGCGTCTTTGAAGGCGTGGGAGCGGTAGCAGGGGCCGTTGTCCGTCAGAACCCGTTTAACGCTGACGCCGCGGGATTCAAAGAAGGTGTTGGCGCGTTCCCAGAAACCGGCCGCCGTTTCTTTCTTCTCATCGGACAGGATCTCGGTGTACGCGAGTCTGGAGCGGTCATCGACGGCGTTGTGGAGGTAGTGGTACCCCGGTCGGCGGTTCGCTGCGGAGCCGGTTCTGTTGCGCCAGCCGGCGGCCCTGCCGAAGGCCCTGTGCCCGCCACCGTCCGGAATCCGGCCGAGTTTCTTGATGTCCACATGGACCAAGTCCCCGGGCTTCTCGTGTTCGTAGCGGCGAATCACTCGTCCGGTGCCACGGTCAAGCCAGGCCAGTTTCGCCAGCCGGTAACGGGACAGCACCCGGTGCACGGTAGAGGGGTGGATGCCCAGCAGATATCCAATTCTTGCCGGCCCCCACCGGCGGTTTACGCGGATGGCGATGATCCGCCGCTCCGTCCGCATTGCTGTCCGCCGGGGAGAAGAATGCGGGCGGCTGGAGCGGTCTTCCATCCCGGCCGGACCGTGCTCGCGGTAGCGCCGCGCCCAACGGGCAGCAGTCGGGACTGAGACCTGGAAGCGTTCCGCGGCCCGGCGCAGACTCCAGCACTGATCAACGACACATTGCGCAAGCTGCAGCCGGCCACGAGGGGTCAGAAGAGCGTTAGGGTGGGACATGAAGACCTCCGTGCGTGGAATTGGACTCTAGACAAGCCCCACTCCACCCGGAGGTCCTCTTCATGTCACCAAACCACGCCGAACGTCATCAACGTCTGTGGTCAATACAGCTAGCGGAGCAGTTCCACGTCGGAGACAAGCTCGATGTGGGCCAGCATCGCGTTCGCCGCGCCCGCCGAATCCTGTGCCCGGACGGCATCGGCGATCTTGCGGTGCGAGGCAAGGGACTGCTCAGGCCGCCCGGGCTGGCCCAGGGACTCCATCCTGGTTTCCAGGATCATTTCGGCGATGAAGGCCATAAGCTGCGCCAGCACGGAGGAATGGGCTGCGGCGGTGATGGCCTGGTGGAACAGTTCGTCGCCCTGGGTGCCGCGGTCTCCATCGCCGATTTCCCGTGCCATGACGTCCAGGGCGTTGTCGATGGCGGCGAGGTCCTGGTCCGTACGGCGTTCCGCGGCAAGGGCGGCAAGCTTCACTTCCAGGGTGCTGCGGGCCTCCACGATCTCCGGCAGGCGGCTCTGGTGCTCGCGAAGGCCCTTGACCACTGAGGCCACGCTGGGCCGACGCGCCAGGACGGCGCCTGTACCGTGCTGCACGTCGATCACGCCAAGCACTTCAAGGGCCACCAGGGCCTGGGCCAGGGTGGCGCGGGAAACGCCAAGCCGCTCGGCGAGGTCCCGCTCCGCCGGGAGGAGGTCGCCGGGCTTGAGCTGCGCGGACTCGATGTAGGCGAGGATCTGCTCCACCAGCTGCTCATAAAGGCGCGGACGCGATACCCGCTCCAGGCCCTGCCGTGCTGTCTTCTCCACAAAGCCCTCCCTTGGACGTACCGGACCAGAATACCTGCTTCCGGTATTGACAGATAGACTCACTGTCTAAGAGGCTAGTCCAGTGAGCCAGTAACTCATGTCACACTTTCGCTCCCCCTAGCTTCCCCTAACGGAGGACCAACGATGTCCGCTCCAGTCCTGTCCATCATCATCCTGGCGGCGATGTTCCTGCTCGCCACCGTCCTGCCCCTGAACATGGGCGCGCTCGCTTTTGTGGGCGCCTTCCTGCTCGGCGCCGTGGTGCTGGGCATGTCCACCAACGAGATCCTGGCCAACTTCCCCGGTGGCCTCTTCCTCACGATCGTCGGCGTCACCTACCTGTTCGCCATCGCGCAGAACAACGGCACCATCGACCTGCTGGTCCGGGGCGCTGTGCGCCTGGTGGGCAGCCGTGTTGCCCTCATCCCCTGGGTCATGTTCGCCATCACCGCCGTCATCACGGCCGTCGGCGCACTGTCTCCCGCCGCCGTCGCCATCATTGCCCCCATCGCCCTGAGCTTTGCGGGTAAGTACAAGATCAGCCCGCTGCTGATGGGCATGATGGTGATCCACGGTGCGCAGGCTGGCGGCTTCTCGCCCATCGCGGTCTACGGCGTCACGGTCAACGGCATCCTGGCCAAGACCGACCTTGCCTTCAGCCCGACCGCGCTCTTCCTTTCAAGCCTCATCTTCAACTTTGTTATTGCGCTGGTGCTGTTCGTTGTCCTGGGCGGTAAGAACCTCCTTTCCTCCAAAGTGGGGCATTTCGTGGAGCAGGCAGCAGAAGCCCGCATGTCCGTTAGCGTCGGTGCCAAGGCCGCCGGCGGCGACGTCCCGTTCAAGGGATTCGGCTCCGGCATGTACGGCCCCCGCGACCCCGCCGGCGACGGTATTGCCGCCACCAAGGAGCGCAAGGACCGGATCCCGCAGCTGGTCACCATCGCCGGCCTGGTCGTGCTGGCTGTCGTGGCCCTCGGTTTCAAGATGGACGTCGGCTTCGTGTCCATCACCATCGCGATCGTGCTGGCCCTCGTATCGCCCGCCGCCCAGAAGGGTGCCATCAACAAGATCAGCTGGTCCACTGTGCTGCTCATCTGCGGCATGCTGACCTTCGTCGGCGTGCTGGAGGAAGCCGGCACCATCGAGTTCGTGTCCAGCGGCGTGGCCGGAATGGGAATGCCGCTGCTGGCAGCCCTCATCATCTGCTTCATCGGCGCCGTGGTGTCCGCCTTTGCCTCCTCCACGGCCATCCTTGCGGCCCTCATCCCGCTGGCCGTCCCGTTCCTGTCCACCGGCGAGATCGGCGCCGTCGGCGTCATCTGCGCCCTTGCCGTCTCCGCCACGATCGTTGACGTCTCGCCCTTCTCCACCAACGGCGCCCTGGTGCTGGCCAACGCCCCGGAGGGTGTGGACAAGGACAAGTTTTACAAGCGGATCCTCGGCTACAGCGGCATCGTCATCGTGGCAGGACCGGTCCTGGCGTGGCTGGCGCTGGTGGTCCCCGGCTGGCTCTAGCCGCCACCGCATCCGCCGCCGTACTTACGAAAGGAAACCCAGCACATGAGCACCGCCGAAACTTCCCAAGGCCTCCTGGCCGGACACCTTGTCGTCGACCTCAGCCGCGCCCTGGCCGGACCGCACGCCGGCATGATGCTGGCGGACCTCGGGGCCCGCGTCATCAAGGTGGAGAACCCCGGTACGGGCGATGACACCCGGGGTTGGGGGCCGCCCTTTGTCGGTCCCGAAGATGACCTGCAGTCCACCTATTTCATGTCCTGCAACCGCAACAAGGAATCCATCACCCTGGACCTGAAGAGCGAAGACGGCCAGGCGGTGCTGCGCGGGCTGCTGGAACGGGCGGATGTGGTGATCGAGAACTTCCGGCCCGGCGTCATGGACCGGCTGGGTTTCTCCACCGCGGCGATGCATGAAATCAACCCCCGCCTGGTGATTCTGTCCATCACGGGCTTCGGCCACGACGGCCCCGAATCCCAGCGCAGCGGCTACGACCAGATCCTGCAGGGCGAAGCCGGCCTGATGTCCCTTACCGGCTCCGGCCCGGACGACCCCCAGCGCGTGGGCGTTCCCATTGCCGACCTGCTCTCCGGCATGAACGGGGCGTTCGGCGTCCTCGCGGCCCTCGTTGAGCGGAACCGGACCGGCCAGGGCAAGGTGGTCCGCACCTCGCTGCTGGCATCACTGATCGGGGTCCACGCCTTCCAGGGCACCAGGGCCACCGTTGCCGGTGAAGTTCCGCAGGCCCAGGGCAACCACCACCCGTCCATCGCCCCTTACGGCCTGTTCAACTGCAAGGACGGGAGCGTGCAGATCAGCGTGGGCAGCGAGAAGCTCTGGCAATCATTCGCCGCGGCCTTTGGCTTGGATGCGGCTGCTCCGGGCTTCGCCAGCAACGCCGAAAGGGTGCGGAACCGCGGCGAGGTGATTGCCGCCGTCGAACGCGCCTTTTCGGAGTACGGTGCGGTGGAGCTGCTGCAAAAACTGAACGACGCCGGGATCCCGGCAGGCAAGGTCCGCTCACTGGATGAGGTGTACGGCTGGGAGCAGGTGGCGTCCCAGGGGCTCGTGGTGGATGTACAGCATCCGCTGCTCGGAAAAGTAAGCCTGCCCGGGCCGCCGCTGCGGTTCTTCGCTCCCGGTGATGCCGCGGAAACCACCCTGACCGAACACGACGCGCCACCGCTGCTCAATGAAGACGGGCCGGCGATCCGGGAGTGGTTGGGCCTCACTGCTGCCGGCGCCACTGCCGCTCCGGGGGCACAGTAGCGTGGCGACGGCGGAAAAGGTGCGGCACATGAACGCTACCGAGCTCCTCGAGGCCGTGGTGGACCCGGGGTCGTTCATCTCCTGGGACAAGGAGCCTGAACAGCCGATGCTGTCTGAAGAGTACGCCCGCGACCTGGTCCGGGCGCGCGAACGCAGCGGTGCCGATGAATCCGTCATCACCGGCGCGGGGCTCATCCGCGGCCGCCGCGTGGCGCTGATCGTCAGCGAATTCTCTTTCCTCGCCGGCTCGATAGGTCACGCGGCGGCGCAGAGGATTGTTGCCGCCGTCGAACGCGCCACTGCCGAAGGGCTGCCACTGCTGGCTGGTCCTGCGTCCGGCGGCACCCGCATGCAGGAAGGGACGCTCGCGTTCCTCTCCATGGTGAAAATCACCGGCGCAGTCCGGGCGCACCGGCAGGCGGGCCTTCCCTACCTTGTCTACCTGCGGCACCCCACCACGGGCGGCGTCATGGCGTCCTGGGGGTCTTTAGGCCACATCAACGTGGCCGAGCCGGGTGCCCTGCTGGGCTTCCTGGGCCCGCGGGTGTACGAGGCACTGTACGGTGAAGCGTTCCCGGAGAACGTGCAGGTGGCGGAGAACCTGTTCAGCAAGGGACTGATCGACGGCGTGGTGGAACCCGAAGACCTGGCCGACCTGGTGGGCCGGGCGCTGGACATCCTGGCCGCGAACGGCAGTGCTGGAGGCGGAACGCTGCCGGGGTGCCTGCCCGCCCCACCCGAGACGCTGGACATCAGGCCCTCAACCGCTGATGCCTGGACCTCGATCGAGATTTCCCGGCGGCAGCGGCGGCCGGACCTGCGCCAGCTCCTGAAGATCGGCGCCACGGACGCGCTGCCCCTCAACGGAACCGGGCAGGGGGAAAAGGACCCGGGCCTGCTGCTGGCGCTCGCCCGCTTCGGCACCCAGCCCTGCATCGTACTGGGACATGCGCGCCCGCTGCGGAAGGACGCGGCCGGCATGGGTCCCGGATCGCTGCGCGAGGCGCGCCGGGGCATGAAGCTGGCGGAGGAACTGCGGCTGCCGCTGCTCACCGTCATTGACACTGCCGGTGCTGCGCTCTCCCAGGAAGCGGAGGAGGGCGGGCTTGCCGGGGAAATTGCGCGCTCGCTGCACGAACTGATCGGGCTCGAATCGCCGTCGGTTTCCGTGCTGCTTGGCCAGGGAGCCGGGGGAGGGGCGTTGGCGCTGCTGCCCGCGGACAGGACCATCGCCGCCCAGCACAGCTGGCTCTCCCCGCTGCCTCCGGAGGGCGCCAGCGCCATCGTGCACCGCACCACCGCGTTCGCGCCGGCCATGGCCGAGGCGCAGGGCGTGGACGTCGCCGCGCTGTATGCCAGCGGACTGGTGGACCACATCGTGGATGAACGCGGCGATGCTTCACTGGAGCCGCGCGAGTTCTGCACCCGGATGGCGCGGGCCATCGAGTACGAACTGGCTTCGGTGGCCGGCATTCCCGTACCTGAACTGGTGACTGCCCGCGCCCGGAAATTCGCAACCCTGGGCGCCCGCTAGGAGTACTTCCTGCCTCAGCGCAACCAGGGGGCCGCGGCGCATGGCTGCGGCCCCCTTCTCCCTGGTTCTACCTCCGCTGCTGCGTCCCGGACCGGTGGGTGTTCCTGCGGAGCTGCAGGATGCGCGCGCCGCCCGCCGCGGCCACCAGGACGCCGCCGGTCACGGCAGCGATGAACAGTGCCATGCCCAGCGGGACGGAGCCCTCGAAGCCCAGGAACTTCACCAGGACCAGCTCCTGGTTCTGCAGGATGAAGATGATCAGCAGGATCAGGAGCACCAGGGCGGCCACCACTGCTGCCCAGATGACTCCGGCGCGTGTGACCTTGCGCTCCGGGGCACGGCCGGCCGTGGGTGAGGGGGCCGCTCCGGTGGCAGGTGTCCCCGGCGCCCCCGGCGAATAGGACGGGGCATTGCCATAGGTCGCTGCCCGGTCCATTGAGGGCTGCGCCGCGTTCGACGGCGTCGGGCCGGCTTCCGTTTCGGGCCGGCGGTCCGGTCCCGGTGTGTACTGTCCTGCACTCATGCTCGTCCCCTTTCCCAGAATGCTAAGCATGCTTATTGTTCAACCATAGACGCCAGTCTTGCCGGAGCACAACGACAAGGGCGCCCTTCACGGGCCGTCGCTGCACCGGGAACAGGTGGCGGGAGGGGCTGACATGGCGGAGGGATCCCCGTGCGGGGACCCCTCCTTTGACTCTTGCCGGGGTGTTTGGCCCGGTGTCAGACCCTCTCCCTGCTCTTTTCGGCGGAGGGGGTGCGCGGCGCAGGAGTCCTGCGCCAGTTGGGGAAGGCCCAGAAGGTAAATTCCTGTGCCTTGACCGGCTCCCCGGGCGTCTCCGCAGGGGTTTCCGGTTCCGCTTCAGGCCGGCGCTTGGTCTCTTTCTTTGCGCCCCACCCGAAGTCCTTGCTTGATGCGTAGCACATCACAGACCTCCTCAAGGTGACTGCCCTTTAATCGTCCTCCTGCCCGGCGCTGGAGTCGAGACCGCGACAACGGCGGGCCGGCGTGAGTCGGGAGGGCGCCGGGCAGGGAGGTATGAGGTGGCAGGGACGGCGGGCGGGACGGTGCAGCCTGTCAGTTGCCGTTGGCCACTACGTCCTGCGCCTCCTGCGGGCGGTGGAACTCGCAGGGTCCCTGATGGCGGAGGGGGAGAAGGCAGGTCCGGCCCGTGGGCAGGTGGACCAGTGCGCAGCGGCCGGCCAGGGCCAGGTCCTCCCGGACGTTGGAGTTGCTGAGGTCCGGCCGGTCATCCTCTGAGATGTCGGTGGTTCCGGGGCTTGTGGCCGGGTTTTCGGCGTTCATGGTGTGGCAACTCCTCATCGGGCGGACGGCGAAGGGGGTGCTGAAGGGTGCTTTTCCAGTCTGCGCCGCGGGGGTTACGGGCGGGTTAATCCGATGTTAGGTTCAGGTCAACAACAGCAACCGGGCCGGTGCCTGCACATACCTTGACCGGCCTGTACCCAAACTGGCCTAGTACCCCAGCTGGTGCGCCACCTGCAGCAGGAGTGCTTCCGATCCCATGGGACCCACCAGCTGGATTCCCATCGGAAGTCCATTCCCGGCGGCACCGCCGGTCCAATGAACAGGAATGGTGATGGCCGGAAGTCCGCACACATTCACCATTGAGGACCACGGGGCGTATTCGCACTGTTTCCGGTAGTCGCCGTCGGCATCTCCCGGCCACTGGGCCGACGGCCACCGGTCGCTGCCGTGCGCGGTCCCGGTGAACCAGCCCACCGGCCGGGGGGTCTGCGCCAGCGCGGGCATCAGCATCAGGTCCCACTGCCCGTACTGCGCCACGGTGTCGTGCTGGAACTGCCGCAGGAATGCCAGCGCCTCCGCAAGTTTCGCCGGGCTGCGCTGCTGGGCGCGCCGGCGGAAGGTCCGGGTGAGGGGCGCCAGCAGCGCTTCCCGAGTGGGACTGATCCTGGCGGCGCCCACCCCCGCAGTCCAGGCGGTGGTGAAGGCGTCCGGGTACCGGTTGTCATAACGGACGGCAGCGTCACCAAGGGTATGGCCGGCCTGCTCCAGCAGCGTTTCACCGGCCCGGAGCGCGTCCAGGGCTTCCGGGTCCGGCGTGAACGGAAACGTGGTTGACCAAGGGCTGTCCAGCGTGACGCCGATCCGCAGCCGCGGCGGCTCCTGCTCGATGGCGGCCAGGTACCGGTTCCCCGGCGCCAGCGCATCCATCATCAGTGCGGCGTCTTCCGCGCTGCGCGCAAGGGGGCCCGGCACCACCAGCCGCGCGGGGTCCCCGGCACTTTCCCCGGCTGCCACCAGTCCACGTCCCGGCTTCAGTCCCACCAGTCCACACGCCGCGGCGGGTATGCGGACTGACCCGCCGCCGTCGGTTCCGGGGGCGAAGGGCAGCAACCCTGCCGCCGCGGCGGCCGCGCTGCCGCCTGAGGACCCTCCGGAACTCCTGCTGGGTGCGTGGGGATTGCGCGACGGCGGTGCGATGCGGTTCTCGCTGTAGGCCGTCAGTCCGAATTCGGGCACCTGGGTCTTGCCCAGCGAAATCGCGCCGGCATCCTTGAACAGGGCCACGAGGGGAGTATCGGCGGGGGCTGGTTTGTGGTCCAGTGCGGCACTGCCGTGAGTGGTCACTACACCCGCGACGTCGGTGAGGTCCTTGAAGGCGATCGGCATGCCATGCAGCGGGGGCAGGTCATCGGCGTCGCAGCGGGAGCGCAGGCCATCCGCCGCCCGGGCCTGATCCATGGCCTGGTCCGCCGTCACCGTAATAAAGGCTCCCAGAAGGGGGTTTTGCCGCCCGATCCGGTCCAGGAAGTGGGAAGTGACGTCGGTGGAAGACACCGCTCCACTGTGCAGGAGGTCCCGCAGGGCAGTTGCGGGGAGTTCGTGGAGCTCAGGCACGGTGGCAGCCTTTTGGCTGCAGCCCGGCGTTCCAGCTGGCGCGTGCTGGTGGTGGGGAAAGGGCGGTCAGCTGCTGGGACATCGAAACCTCCTCGGGACTTCCCCAGCCTAACCCGCCCCTATTTCTGGATGTGTTCCGGGCGGAGCGGAGGGGAAGGGCTAGGCTTAAACCTGACTTTGATCTGCCAGACCGCCAAGACAGGACTCCGATGAGCGATTTCGACACCGTCCCCGTCCATGACGTCCCCGCCGACGCCGTAATCCTGGACGTCCGGGAGGATTACGAGTGGGTTGCCGGCCATGCTGAAGGTGCTGTCCACATCCCCATGGAACAGATCCCGGCCCGGCTGGACGAACTCGATCCGGACGAGGACGTCTATGTGATCTGCCGGACGGGCGGCCGCTCCTTCCGCGTTGCCCAATGGCTTACTGGCCAGGGATATACCGCCATCAACGTGTCCGGGGGAATGGACCAGTGGCTGGAATCCGGCAAGCCCCTTGTCTCGGACAACGGGCTCAAGCCGCTGGTGCTTTAGTGCCCGGCGCGTCCCGCACCTACGCCTTCCTCGGTCCGGAAGGAACGTTCACCGAGGCCGCCCTGCTGGAGGTGCCCGACGCCCTTCAAGCAGTCCGGCTTCCGGCCTCGAACGTCAATGCCGCGCTTGACAAGGTGCGCGGTGGATCCGCTGACGCCGCGATGGTCCCCATCGAGAACTCGGTGGAGGGCGGCGTCACGGCCACCCTGGATGCCATCGCTACAGGCCAGGAACTGCGGATTGTCCGTGAGGTCCTGGTACCCATCAGCTTTGTCCTGGTAGCCCGGCCCGGCGTCCGGTTGGAGGACGTGCGGCGGGTATCGACGCACGGTCACGCTTGGGCACAGTGCCGCCTGTGGATGGACCATAATATACCGGAGGCGGAATACGTTCCCGGTTCCTCAACTGCCGCCTCGGCCCTGGGTCTCCTGGACGGGGACTGCCATTACGACGCGGCGATCTGCGCCCCGCTGGTGGCCAGGGAACATTCGGGGCTGTCGGTCCTGGCGGAGAACATCGGGGACAATCCCGGCGCGGTGACGCGCTTTATCCTGGTCAGCCGGCCGGGAAGGCTGCCGCCGCGCACCGGTGCAGACAAGACCACGGTCGTGGTCCCGCTTCCGGAGGACCGGCCCGGCGCCCTGATGGAGATCCTGGACCAGTTCGCCAGCCGCGGTGTCAACCTCAGCAGAATTGAATCTCGCCCTACGGGCCAATATCTGGGCCACTACTTCTTCAGCATCGACGCAGACGGCCACGCCGGCGAAGCGAGGGTCGCTGACGCGCTGGCGGGGCTGCACCGCATCAGTCCCGGCACCCGCTTCCTGGGCTCGTATGCCAGGGCGGACAAGCAGGCCACGCTGGTGCCGGCGCATACGTCCGATGAGGCTTTCACGGCCGCCCGGACCTGGGTGGAATCCATACTCGCAGCGGAATCCTCCGCAGGTGAAAGCGGTTCCGGGGCTTCGCCCAAAGCGTAGGTAAATGCCTTCGGAAGTACTTCCGCGGGCTGTGGACAATGCGTATGCTTGCCTGATCCACACGGGGTATGGCCCCTGATGAAGGGAGCGGGTCATGACCAGCAGCACTGAGAACGACGGCCAGGGGATGATCGTCAATCCCAAGCCCACGGGCGATAACCAGGACTGGGACGGGGACGACGCCGACCGTGCTGACCGCCTGCGCTTCGAAGAGGAGCAGGCGATGATCCGCGAGCAGTCCGAGGCCCATGCTGCTGCCAAACAAGCCCACGCGGACGCGAAACCCGGCGCTGAGGAAGGCAAGAAGGCCGGGTCCTGACGCCGGTGCCCGTTACCGCACGGTGCGTGGGCTGCCCTGCACCGGACCGCTGTCCTGTACCTCTCTTTTTACCCTGACCAGGAGTGACCGGGGCTCCACCTGAACCGTCAGCTGTGTGGCTTCCCCTGCCGTGTCGCCGTCGAGCTGCGTGGGCATGGGTTCGGGGCACTTGATGACTACCTTGACTGACCGGTAAACGGTCATGATGGGCAGCTTTCCGCTGTGCTTGAACATGATCTTCACGTACATCAGCAGCCAGCCCAGGGCGCTGCGGGGGCTCATGACCACGACGTCGAGCATGCCGTCGTCGATCATGGCCTGCGGGATGAAATCGATGCCGCCGGGGACCAGTCCGCAGTTGGCGAAGAGCACGCTGCGGATGTTGCGGACCTGCTCCGGGCTGCCATCCATGGTGATGGAAACCTTCTTCCGCCGGCCGGGCAGGTGGCGCACGCCTGCCTCCGTGTAGGCGAGCCAGCCCACGGCTTTCTTCAGCCCCGCATTGGTGTCGGCCAGGACTTCGGCGTCCATGCCGATTCCGGCGATCACCAGGAAGACGTGCTCCGAGTAGTGGCCTGTGCGTGAGTTCTCGATGGCCATCCGGGCGGTGTCGATGTACCGCTGGCGGCCGAAAAGTGCTGTCTGCACGTTGCTGTGGAGGTCGTTTACATCCAGGTCCACGTTCCGGGCCAGCAGGTTTCCCGTCCCCAACGGGATCAGGCCCATGGCAACGTCGGTGTGCGCGAGGGCCTCAGCCACCACGCGGACGGTGCCGTCGCCGCCGCCCACCAGGACGACGTCGGGCTTGCCCGCCAACGCAGCCTGCATTTGTGAAAAGCCGGGGTCCTCCGCCGTCGTCTCGAAAAAGACCGGTTCCTCCCAGCCGGCGGCCAGGCAGGCCCTGTGGATCATTCCCCTGGCTTCGTCGGCCCGCGCCTTAATGGGATTCAGGACGACGGCCACCCGCTGCTGCGCCAGCCCTGAGTCGTAGGCTTCGCCGGCTACCGCGCTGCGCATATGCAGGGCCTTGAGGCGACGCACCCCCCACCAGCTGGAGGTGGCGAAGGCAAGCGCCACCGCAATCAGCAGGTAGAGAATCCAGTCGCTCATGGTGCTTCAACAGTAGCCCGGCGCACGGTGGGCCGCGGCACGGAGCCGCACGCCCGCCGTCGTGCAGTGAATTGGATACCCTTGTCTGGTGATCGACGTAAAAGACCTCAGCGAAAACCCGGACAAGTTCCGTGCCAGCCAGCGCGCCCGCGGCGCGGACGAATCAGTGGTGGACGCGATCATCTCCGCGGATTCCGCTCGCCGTGCCGCCCTGCTCCGCTTCGAGAACCTCCGCGCGGAGCAGAACGTGTTCGGCAAGAAGGTGGCGAAGGCCAAGGGCGAGGAGAAGCAGGCCCTGCTGGCCGAGGTCAAGGAACTGGCCAATTCGGTCAAGGCGGCCTCAGCCGAGGCCGATGCGGCCCAGACCAAGCAGGAAGAACTGCTGCGCACCATCCCCAATCTGGTGGAGGACGGCGTCCCTGAAGGCGGCGAGGACGACTACGTGGTAGTCAAGACCGTTGGCACCCCGCGCGAATTCCCTGACTTTGAGCCGAAGGACCACCTGGAGATCGGTGAGCTGATCGGCGCCATCGACATGGAACGAGGCGCCAAGGTCTCCGGAGCGCGCTTCTACTTCCTGCGGGGGGTGGGTGCCCGGCTGGAGATGGCACTGCTGCAGATGGCCATGGACCAGGCCATCGAGGCCGGCTTCATCCCCATGATCACCCCCACCCTGGTGCGCCCCGAGACGATGCAGGGCACCGGCTTCGATGTAAAGCACGACGCCGAGATCTACCGTCTCGCCGAAGACGACCTTTACCTGGTGGGCACCTCAGAGGTGGCGCTGGCCGGATACCATGCCGACGAGATCCTGGACTTCTCCGCCGGGCCCGTCCGCTACGCGGGCCAGAGCTCCTGCTACCGCCGCGAGGCCGGGTCGCACGGCAAGGACACCCGCGGCATCATCCGCGTGCACCAGTTCAACAAGGTGGAGATGTTCATCTACACCACTGTTGAAGAGGCGGCTGCCGAGCACCAGCGCCTGCTGGCCTGGGAAGAGGAAATGCTGGCCAAGTGCGAGCTGCCGTACCGGGTCATCGACACCGCGGCCGGCGACCTTGGCATGTCTGCAGCCCGCAAATACGACTGCGAAGCCTGGGTCCCCACGCAGAACGCTTACCGCGAGCTGACGTCCACCTCCAACTGCACCACGTTCCAGGCCCGCCGCCTGAACATCCGCGAGCGAGTGGTGAACGCGGAGGGTGTTTCCAAGGGGACCCGCGCCGTGGCCACCTTGAACGGCACCCTGGCCACCACCCGCTGGATCGTGGCGCTGCTTGAGCACCACCAGAACGCGGACGGCTCTGTCAACGTGCCCAAGGCGCTGCAGAAGTACCTGGGTGGCCTCGAGGTCCTCCCGGTTCTCTAGGGTCCTTCCGGAATTCCCCGCCCTGTGGACTACTCCCCCCGTAATGCACGGGGGTCCTGTCCACGGGACGGGGTTTTTGTGGCCGGATGCCCGCAGCAGTAAGCCGTTGGCGCAAGAGGTCCGGGGTGGACAGCGTCTTCCAGTCCCACCTGACCACCTTGTAGCCAAGAGCCCTTAGCCGGTCTTCGCGCTTCTTCTCGGCCAGAATTGCTTCCTGGGTGCTTCGGCCGGCGAGCAGGGCTTCGTCCAGATATTTTGCGTCGCCGTCGAATTCGCCGATCACCTTGGCCTCAGGCCAGAAGAAGTCCGTCCGCGCGATGAAGCCTTCCTGGTCCTGGAACACCTGCTGCAGCACGGGGGCAGGCAGCCCGAGCATGTGAATGAGCGCCCTGCTGCGGGATTCCCCAACGGACTCAGACGCCCCGTTAGCGAGGGCCAGCACCTCCTGCATCCGACGGCGTTTGGCGGTAGAGGCCTGCAGGGCTGCTGCCGCAGCCAGTTGCTGGCGCGTCAGTCCCTCGCCGGGGCGGCGGCGCGGGTCCAGTACTGCGTCTGCCAGCACCACGGCGTCCGGAAGATCCAGCCTGGTGATGCAGTCGGTCACTGTCTGTTGCAGCGAAGTAACGGAAAAACCCTGGCGTCGAATTGCATCGGCCGGCCAAAAGTGGCGGGCAACGCCGTAACTCCGGATGTCTTCGATGCCGGTGAGCTCTGTCTTGGCATCCCGTGCGGCAGTAGTGGTTGGCGGGCGCTTTCCCGCTTTATGGGGAGACAGTGTGATGACGTGAACGTGGCTTGGGACTCCCGGGCCGGGAAGACTCCAGATGCGCAACGCCGTGAGGTAGCAGAATAGGGTGTCCGGATCGGCAGCGGCCACTGCTGCCATCGTGACCCCGTAACGCTGCCAGGGCTTGAGGCCAAGCCAGGCGGCCTTGCCGAAATAAACTCCGGCCCGGACCCTGACCACGATGCCGTTCTTGTAGTCCCTGCTTAGCGCCCGGCTGTTTCCAGTCAGGGCGCGACGCCTACTTGCCAGCACCAGGACAGCTTCATTCGATTCCATAAATTCATGCTGGAGCGGTTGACCGGAATGAGGGCGAATCAGGATGCCGCATGTGGAAAACCCATCCAGATCTCCCCTTGCCGAGGACAAATCCCCGCGTAACGCGGTGGGGACTTGTCCTCGGCGGGGGGATTGCCTTCGCGCCATGTGGAAAACCGCCGTGTTAACCAACAGTTCAATAAACCTGTGGCCCGCGTCCTAGCGCGTGTCAGTTACGTCTGCTTCACTATGTGGATGACAACGCTGACTGAAACCTCAGTCGCCGGCAACGATGACCGGCGAGACAACAATCGAGACTACAACCAGGACAACATCGCCTTCACCGCTGTCGATCGGAAGTTCATGGTCGCCCTGGACGTGGACGGCACCCTGGTCAACCACGACGGCCACATGTCCCCTGGCGTACGGGAAGCCGCGCAGGCCGTCGTGGCCGCCGGGCACGAGGTGATGATCGCCACCGGCCGCTCCCTGAACGCAACGCTTCCCATTATCGAGAAAATTGGCATCGAGCGTGGATACGCCGTCTGCTGCAACGGGGGCGTGACCCTCCGGCTCCACCCCGAACTGGACAACGGCTACGAAGTGATCCACAAGGCCACCTTCGATCCCGCACCTGCCCTGCGTGCCCTCCGCGAACGGCTCCCGTCCGCCAAGTATGCGCTTGAGGACGCCGACGGCAACTTCCTCTCCACCGAGCGGTTCCAGGATGCCAGCTTCGGCGTGGAGGCGGTAGGCGTCGACTTCCACACCATGCTGGAGGCTACCGCCGTCCGCGTGGTGGTGTTCAGCACCGAAAACACGCCCGAGGAGTTCAACGAGGCCATCAACCACGTGGGCCTGGCGGGAGTGACCTACTCAGTGGGCTGGACCGCGTGGCTGGACATCGCTGCAGCGGGTGTGACCAAGGCCAGCGCCCTGGAAAACCTCCGGCTCCGGCTTGGCTTCGAAGAACACCTGACTGTCGCGGTGGGGGACGGCCGGAACGACATCGAAATGCTCACCTGGGCCGGCCGCGGCGTCGCCATGGGGCAGGCCCCGGCAGAAGTGGTCGCCGCAGCGGACGAGGTCACCCACTCTGTGCACGACGACGGCGCCGCCCACGTGCTGCGCAGCCTCCTCTAAGGCGCTGACCGGCACCCTCCGCTGCCGCGATTCAGGCCACGCCGCTTAGCCAAGGCAGAATAGGGACATGACCCTTACGACGTTCGCCCTCGTCCGCCATGGCCAGACTGACTGGAACGCGGAGCGCCGGCTGCAGGGAGCAACCGACATCCCTCTGAACGACGTCGGCCGCGGCCAGGCGCGGGACGCCGTCGGCATCCTGGAGCCTTACGAGTGGGACGCCATCGTCTCCTCGCCGCTGAGCCGCGCTGCCGAGACCGCGGACCTGATCGCCGAAGGGCTCGGCCTCAAGGTCGCCCGGCGCGTCCCGGAACTCACCGAGCGCAGCTTCGGCCCGGCCGAAGGGATGCAGGCCGGCCCCGAGTTGGAGGCCCTGCGCGTGCCCGGCGGGTTCAAGGGCGCCGAAAGTGAAGACGAGGCCGCGGACCGTGGGCTCGCGGCGCTGGAAGCCCTGGCGGAGGAGTTCCGGGGCCAGCGGCTCCTGGTGGTCACCCACGGCACCCTGCTGCGCGTCAGCCTCAGCCGCGCCATCGGACAGACCCTCGCCAGCGTGGACAACGCCGCCCTCAACCTGGCCCACCACCACGTGATCGACGGGTGGAAGCTGGAGTACTTCAACGGCGAGCCGGTCCTGGCCGCCACCGGGAGCTAGGACCCAAAGAAGGCGCCGGGACAACCACGGCAGTAAAGCACGACGGCGGGACGTGGCTCAAGGCAGTCAGCGCACCGCGAGGATCAGCGCCAGCAGCCTCGCGGCAGCAGGCCGGGCAGCATGTTCTTCATTCCACTGCGCCCGTGCCACCGCTTTGCTGACGGCCTGCGTGGTGATGCCCAGTTCCTGCGCCACCGCCTTCTGCTGGCCGCGGACTCCAGGGGTCAGCAGGTCCAGCACGCGCCATTCCGCGCCTGAGCGGTCCCGCACGATGTGGCCCAGCAGCCGCAGGATGGCTTCGGCGTCGTGGGCAACATCAGCCAGCGGCCCCTCCACCGCAACCGGCACCCGCTCCTTGCTGCTGCGGAGCCGGTCCACGGCACGGCGCGCATAGACCAGCCCGTGTCCGGACGCGTCCTTGATTTGGTTGGGGAGCGGCTCGTCCACCGGTCCGGCGCCAATGCCCACGTACCAGTGCCCGCTGCGAAGAGCGATGAGGGCGGCGTCCACCGCCTGGTGCGGGCACTCGACAATCCCCTGGACTTCGTCCTCCACCGACCGGTCGAAATCCAGGCGCGCGGGAATGTGCCGCAGCGCCTTGAGCAGCTGCGGCACCTGGTCGCCGTCGCGCCGGCTGTCCGTCTGGTTGATGGTGAGGGTGTACATTCTGGGTCCACACTACCCGGAAGTAGGTACCGCGAAACTGCCGGTTTCGCCAACAGTCACCCGCCACTTCACATCAGGAAACGCCGAGGGCCCGCATCAGGTGCGATGCGGGCCCCGGCGGCAAAAGCGGCGGATGAAGCGGTGGCGCCGGCTACTGGTCCACGGAGACGGCCGCCCTGGTGGCCGGGAACCGGTCCCAGGCGCGGTGCGCGGCGAGCAGCCCGGAAACCTCGGCGGTCACCGAGGCTGCATCGCTGCCGGCAGCAACGCCAACCGTTTCCTGCTGGATGCCGATCGCCTCAAGAACTGCCGCGCCGGAACCCCACACGCCGATGGCCTTGGCGTGGCGGTATGCCTCGGCGAGCATGAGGGCGACCCGTGGATCAGGGGCGCCAACCGGCTCCCCGGCTTTGGCATCGCGCCCGGCGGAGGCATCAGATGCGGGCTGCTTGCCTCCGGCCACGATCAGTGCGTCGAACTCGGTGGACCGCGCTGTGAGGAACGTACGCTGCACCGTCACCGAAAGCCCGTCCGAGGAAAGCGTGCCGCCGGTTGGTGCGATGACCAGCGGAACCATGCCCTCGCCGTCGAGCGCTTTGCGGGCGGCCTCCACCTCCGTCAGGTCGCTGGAGGAATCGGCAATGATGCCCACCACCCGCCCGGCAACCGGCCAGGTATCACCTACCTGGGAGACCGCCGGGCTGGGGTCGCGGTCCGGGACCTGCTCGGTGGCCTCCGGCGCGGGCATGCCCAGCCCGGCGGCCACCGCGGGGCACAGTGCGGCGTCGATGTTGGCTAGGGCCTGGAGCTGGCGTTCGCGGACGGCGGTTTCGTAGCACTTGCCGAGCTCGAACGTGTAGGCCTGGATTACGTGGTCCTGTTCCACCGCGCTCAGGCTGCGGAAGAACAGCCGGGCCTGGCTGTAGTGGTCGTCGAAGGAAGCCGGGTTCCGCCGTTCCTTCATCGATTCCGCAACCGCCTCGGGCACGTCCACGAACGCCCCGACGTCCTGCCCGGCCAGGAACGGGCACCCGCCGTCCAGTGAATTGGGCCGGTATGGCGCAACGCCCGCATGGTCCGCCGTCTGGTGCATGCCGTCGCGGAGCATGTCGTTCACGGGTGCGTGTGGCCGGTTGATGGGGATCTGCGCGAAGTTCGGGCCGCCCAGGCGCGAGATCTGGGTATCCAGGTAGGAGAACAGGCGCACTTGCAGCAGGGGATCGTTGGTGACGTCGATACCCGGCACCAGATGCCCGGGGTGGAACGCCACCTGCTCGGTTTCCGCGAAGAAGTTGGTGGGGTTCGCGTTGAGCGTCATGAGCCCGATGGGCTGTACCGGCGCCAGTTCCTCGGGGATGAACTTGGTGGGGTCCAGCAGGTCGATGCCTTCGAACATTTGGTCTTCCGTGTCCGGGAACGTCTGGATTCCCAACTCCCATTCCGGATAGGCGCCGGCCTCGATGGCGTCTGCCAGGTCGCGGCGGTGGAAGTCCGGATCCATGCCGTTGATGATCTGGGCTTCCTCCCAGACCAGCGAGTGCACGCCCTGCTTTGGCTTCCAGTGGAACTTCACCAGGGTGGTGTGCCCGGCAGCGTTGACCAGGCGGAAGGTGTGGACGCCGAAGCCCTCCATGGTCCGGTAGGACCGGGGGATGCCGCGGTCGGACATGTTCCACAGGGTGTGGGCCTGCGCCTCGGTGTGGAGCGATACGAAGTCCCAGAATGTGTCGTGCGCGCTTTGGGCCTGGGGGATTTCGCGGTCGGGATGGGGCTTGGCCGCGTGCACCACGTCCGGGAATTTAATGCCGTCCTGGATGAAGAACACCGGAATGTTGTTCCCCACCAGGTCGTATGTGCCCTCATCCGTATAGAACTTCGTGGAGAACCCACGGGTGTCCCGGACAGCGTCCGCGGACCCGCGGGAGCCAAGGACGGTGGAGAACCGGACAAATACGGGCGTTTCGACGTCCGAGGCAAGGAAACCGGCGCACGTTACCTTCGACGCCGTCCCGTAGGACCGGAACACCCCATGCGCCCCGGCGCCCCGGGCGTGGACAACACGCTCCGGAATCCGCTCGTGGTCAAAGTGCGTGATCTTTTCGCGCAGGTGATGGTCCTGCAGCAGGATGGGACCACGAGCGCCGGCCTTCAGGGAGTGGTCCGTGTCCTGTAGCCGAAGGCTCTGGGCCGTGGTCAGGTACTGGCCGGACTGGGCCCGGGCGGTGGCAGGCGCACCGGTAGGGCTGCCCGTGGGGGACACCGCTTCAGGACCGCGCTGGTCCGGTTTTGGCGGCAGCGGCTCCCGCGGGGTGGTGGGCTCTTCGAGTGCAGGAGGCTCGCTGGACGGAACCCCGGGAATTACAACGTCGTCTTCGGCTGGCATGTCTTGGTCTCCCCACAATTGATGTTCCCGGCCTCCGCCGCAACGAAAGCTAAGCTTGCTTAGTACCCTACAGGTGCCCAAGGTCGGGAAGGCAAGGTTCGACGACGGGGCTTGCCTGCCTGCCGCTTCATCTGTTCCGATGGGGAAACGGCCGCCTGCAGCGGCACACCGACGTGAGGATGGTTATGGCCGGCAGCACAGGACAGGATGTAAAGCCGCAGGATGGGATGCAGGACGACGTGCGGCAGGAAGGCATCGGGCAGGACGAACTCGAGCTCGTCGACAGGTGGTGGAGGGCCGCCAACTACCTTTCGGTAGGCCAGATCTACCTTCGCTCCAACCCGTTGCTGCGCGAGCCGCTGCAGGCTGAGGACACCAAGTCCCGCCTGCTGGGTCACTGGGGCACCACGCCCGGACTCAACTTCGTCTACGCCCACCTGAACCGCGTAATCCGCCGCGACTCACTGGAGATGCTCTTTGTGGCCGGTCCCGGGCATGGCGGTCCCGCCGTCGTCGCCAACGCCTGGCTGGAGGGAACGTACTCAGAAATCTATGCCCATGTTGGCAATGACGAGGCCGGCCTGGCCGAACTGTTCCGGCAGTTCTCCTACCCCGGCGGCATCCCCAGCCACGCGGCCCCGGAAACCCCCGGCTCCATCAGCGAGGGCGGCGAGCTCGGGTATTCCCTCGCCCACGCCTACGGATCGGTGTTCGACAACCCCCAGCTGGTGACCGCGGTCGTGATCGGTGACGGCGAAGCCGAAACGGGGCCGCTGGCCGCCAGCTGGCATTCGCACAACTTCCTGGACCCGGCGGCTGACGGTGCGGTCCTGCCCATCCTGCACCTGAACGGCTACAAGATCGCCAACCCCACCGTCCTGGCCCGGATGCCGCAGGACCAGCTGGAGCAGCTGCTGCGCGGGTACGGTCACGAACCGTATTTCGTGACCGTGGCGGATCCGGACGACACGGAGCAGGCGCACCGTGATTTCGCGGCCGTGCTGGACCAATGCCTGGCCGATATCAGGGCCATCCAGGATGCGCACCGGCAGGACGCAGCCGGTGAAGAAGCGGGGGAGGGCGGGCACCGCTGGCCGATGATCGTCCTGCGCTCACCCAAGGGCTGGACCGGGCCCCGCACCGTGGACGGGCTGCAGGTGGAGGGCACGTGGCGGGCGCACCAGGTGCCGCTGTCCGAGGTCCGCACCAACGGGGAGCACCTGAAACAGCTGGAGGAATGGCTGGAGTCGTACCGGCCCAACGAACTGTTCGACGGTGACGGCCGGCTCCGGCCCGACGTCGCCCGGGGTGCGCCCACCGGTGATTTCCGGATGAGTGCCACGCCACACGCCAACGGCGGACTGCTCCGGCGCGCACTGAAACTGCCCGCGTACCAGGACCACGCCGTCGAGGTTCCCAGCCCGGGCACGGACCGCGTCAGCCCCATGGTCACGCTCGGCACCTGGATGCGGGACGTCGTCGCGCAGAACATGGACAACTTCCGGCTGTTCGGTCCAGACGAGACGGCGTCCAACCGGCTGCAGAACGTCTACGAGGTCACCGACAAGGTGTGGCAGTACCGGATCGACGACGTCGACGAGCACCTGGCGCGCTCAGGCCGGGTCATGGAGGTCCTCAGTGAGCACCTGTGCCAGGGCTGGCTGGAGGGCTATCTCCTCACCGGCCGGCATGGGGTGTTCAACTGCTACGAGGCCTTCGTCCATATCGTTGATTCGATGTTCAACCAGCACGCAAAGTGGCTGAAGGTATCCCGCAAACTGCACTGGCGCCAGCCCGTCCCATCGCTGAACTACCTGCTGTCCTCACACGTGTGGCAGCAGGACCACAACGGGTTCTCGCACCAGGACCCCGGCTTCATCGACCACGCGGTCAACAAAAAGGCCGAGGTCATCCGGGTGTACCTGCCGCCGGACGCCAACACCCTGCTGTCCGTCATGGAGCACTGCCTGGCCTCGACGGACTACGTGAACATCGTGGTCAGCGGCAAGCAGCCCTCACCCACCTGGCTGGGCCCCGCCGATGCCGCCAACCACTGCCACCGCGGCCTGGGCATCTGGACGTTCGCCGGTTCGGAGGTGCCCGGCGAGGAGCCCGACGTCGTGCTGGCCTGCGCGGGTGACGTCCCCACCGTGGAGACGGTGGCGGCTGCGGAACTGCTCCGCAATGGTGCGCCCGGGCTCAAGGTGCGCGTGGTGAACGTCGTGGACCTGATGCGGCTGCAGGACGAAAGTGAGCACCCGCACGGCCTCCCCGCCCACGACTTCGACGGCATCTTCACCGCTGACAAGCCCGTCATCTTCGCCTACCACGGCTACCCCGCGCTGATCCACCGTCTCGCCTACCGGCGCACCAACCAGCAGGGCCTCCATGTGCACGGGTACAAGGAGGAGGGGACCACCACCACGCCGTTCGACATGGCCATGCTCAACGGCATCGACCGGTTCACCCTGGCCATCGACGCCATTGATCGGGTGCCCGGCCTGGCCGAGAAACACTCGCTGCTGCGCCAGGACCTGCAGGACCGGCGGAATCGGGCGCGCGAGCACACCCGGACCCACGGCGAGGACCCGGAGGAGATCCGGAACTGGAAGCTGGGCGGCTGATTTACTGCAGCGGCAGCTCGTCCAGCGTGCAGGACGGCAGGTGGATCCAGCCTTCGCTGCGGGCGGCTTGGGCGTGGGCGGTACCGGGCAGGAGCGTACGACGGCGGGCCACGGCCCGGGCGGTCAGCGAGGCGATGACGGCGTCGAACAGGTCGTCCGAAGCGGTTAGGCTGTCCCGGTGCCCGGCCAGGTCCAGCCAGGGCGCCTGCTCTTCGAGGGCCGCCAGCAGGAGGCCCAGGCGTTCGGTTTCGGGGATGCCGCGGCCTTTGTAGCCGCGCCCGTTGAGGCCCCAGATCTTCAGTGATGCCGCCGGGTACACCTCGGCGAGGCGTCCTGAGCCGTCCCGGGGCTGGGGGGCGTGCTGTGCCGCGATTTTCGCCTGGATCACGGCGCAGCGCATCGCCGGATGGGCCAGCCGGTCGGCGGAGACGCTGAGCGGGATCAGCCCGGTTTGGGCAGTGCAGAACCGGTCCGTGTCCCGGTAGGCAAGCAGCCGCCGGCCCGCGATGCCGTCGTGTTCAAGGACGGGGGCCGGATCGTTGTTCAGGTGGCCGGTGAGGAACGGGATCAGAGCGTCCGGCCAGCCCACGGGGCAGTCGACGCCGGTCATGTCACAGGTCCCGAACAGGTCCACGATCTCCTGGTCGCCAACGTCCAGGGCAAGGTGGGCGAGCCGGGCGGAGGGTTGTGCGCCGGCTTCCCCGCCACCGGAACTGCTCTCCCACTCGATCACCGCGACTGCGGTCTTCTTCGTGGCCGCGGCAAGATCCACGCCGAGGGTTCTCACGTGCGCTCAGACCCGCCGATAGTGGAGGGCGTCGTCAACAGCCCCCGCTTCGCCGAGATCGTCGCCGCGGGCAAAACCGGCCCACAATGACCGCAGCGCCCTGCCGGTCATGTCCACATCCTCCCAGCGGGCACCGGCGATCAGCCCCACGCCGTCCCAGGTCTTCCGTGTACCCAGGAGCAGGGGAAGGTCCACGGTGTGGGCGGCGCCGAAGATGTTGCCGGGCGCATGCCAGGTCAGGACGTAGCGGTATGCGCGGCCTCCTGCCTTGGCATGCCGCCGCGCGAACCGCCTGGTGGCGCGCCCGTAGACGGTTACGGTGACCACCCAGTCGATGGCGCGCACGGCGGCCTTGCCCACAAACGGAATCTTGGCCAGGCCCATCAGGCGGGGACTGCGGGGGAGGAACAAGCGGGCCTCCTCCGAAGTGTGGCCGATCAGGACCTCAATGGCGGGCGCGGTCCGGTTCCACGCAGCTTCAATGCCGGACTCCTCAGGAAGTGGATCGTGCCCGTACTGGGTGCCAAACGGCATCGCTGCCAGCATGCCGAACTTCCTGGCCACCTGGGTGACCCGTGCCTCGAGCGCCACCACGTCCATGGCGGGCGTCTGTTCCGTGACGCCGTCGGCGGCAATGCCCATGGCGTGGTTCATCTTCGCCCGGCCACGGGTAATGCCCAGCGGGGCGCTCTGGATGATGGCGCGCTGGAAAAGGGCGGGAGCCTCCGGTGTGGCCATCAGATGGGCGATGGCGTCACCACCGGCGGACTGGCCGAATGCGGTGACCCGGCCGCGATCGCCCCCGAAAGCGGCGATGTTCCGTTGTACCCACCGGAAAGCCTCGAGCTGGTCCAGGAGTCCCAGGTTGCCGGGGCGTCCTGCCGGCGTCGCCAGGAAGCCGAACAGTCCAAGCCGGTACGTCACGGAGACCACGACCACCCGGTTCTCGGCCACCAGCCGTGCGGGGTCGAAGATGGCCAGGTCCCCGGATCCGGTGGTGTAGGAGCCGCCGTGGATCCAGACCATGACGGGCAGCTTTTCGTCCGGCATGAGGTCGCCCGGCATGGTGATGGAAAGGTTCTGGCAGTCCTCGCTGCCGGGAAGCTCGCCATATCGGGTGCCCAGGACGTCGTCGAGGAACGGGACCGGCGCCTGCGGGCACGCGGGGGAGAGGGACGTGGCGGATAGTTCGGCGGTCCAGTCCGGGGCCGGTGAGGGAGGCTGGAACCGGGCAGCAGTGGCATAGGGGATGCCGGTGGCGCGGATAACGTCGCCGTCCCGCCAACCGGTGACTGGACCGCAGGGAGGATTGAACGAAGGCTCGGAAGTCACAGGCCAACGATTCCACAGATTCACGGTGGCCGAACAACAGGAATCCCCGCCTCCCGGACCATTCCCCGGCGCATAACGCGGGGTTTGGTCCAGCAGGCGGGGATTCTTGGCGAAGCCGCACTGAGGCGGCCTGCCGGATGTGTCAGTGTCCGGTGGGCACGTAGCGCTTGATCGAGGCTTCCAGTTCGGCTTCGGCGGCGGCGCGGTCGCCCCAGCCTTCGGCCTTGACCCACTTGCCCGGCTCCAGGTCCTTGTAGCGGGTGAAGAAGTGCTCGATTTCCTTGATCAGGAATTCGCTGACGTCGCTGACTTCCTGGATGTGGTCGAAGCGGGCGTCAACCGGAACGCACAGCACCTTGGCGTCGCCGCCGCCGTCGTCGGTCATGTTGAAGACGCCGATGGGGCGGGACTCAACAATGACGCCCGGGTGCAGGTCAAAGTCCTGCAGCAGTACCAGTGCGTCCAGCGGGTCGCCGTCCTCGCCGAGGGTGTTCTCGAAGTACCCGTAGTGCGTGGGGTACTGCATGGAGGTGAAGAGGACGCGGTCCAGGCGGACGCGGCCGGTCTCGTGGTCAACTTCGTATTTGACGCGTGATCCCTTGGGGATCTCGATGGTCACGTCGTGCTTCATGGGAATGCTCCTCGGCAATTGCAGGGGGTGCGCGGCACACTTGACGGGCCCACAAAAAGCGTGTCGGTGCCGCCGACTACAATTGAGGATATAGCGAGAGGCCCTGGAATCAGGAACTTGTGGGGAAATTTCAGGACTTGAGGACCAGCACCAGCATGACCAATTCAACCGGCGGGGAACAGTTGCGCGCCCGCCCGCCACGGCGCCGGGGGAGTGCGGTTAAGGGGTCAGGCACGTCTTGGCCACTGGCACTGGCAGCGCTGGTCCTGCTCGTCCTGGCCATCCCGGGAGCCCTGCTGGTGGCCCCTGGATTCCGCGGTCCTGATGCCCCGGCCCCCGCCCCCACGCCGCCTTCCTGGCAACAGGCCCCCGCCACACTTTCCGCCCCGCAGGTGCTGGCGACATTGCAGCCCTCCGCCCCGACGCCCGTGCCGGCGGTGGTGGCGGCCCAGGTGGAGCCGGTGTTGAAGGCCGACGGCGGCGGTACTTTCACGGGCATGGTGCAGGACGCGCTCACGGGCCAGGTCCTCTTTGACCGGGGCGGCGCGGAAGGCCGGGTGCCGGCGTCGAACCTCAAGCTGCTGACTGCCGTGGCCGCCCTGCGCACCCTGGGGCCGGATCACCGCTTCACCACGAAGGTGGTGCAGGGTCCTGCCGTCGGGCAGGTAGTGCTGGTGAGCGGCGGCGACGTCCTCCTGGGCGCCGGGGAGTCGCGGCCTGGGCAAACCATGGGCCATGCCGGCCTGGCCACGCTGGCAGCCCTTACCGTGCAGGCCCTCCAGGCCGCCGGGACCACCGGCGAGATCAAGGTGCTGGTGGACGACTCCCTCTTCACCGGCCCTGCCTTGAATCCCAACTGGCAGCCCGGAGATGTGGAGGCGGGAGAAATCGCTCCGGTGTACCCGCTGGCCCTTAACTCAGCGCGCTTCGATCCCGCCGTCACCACAGGTCCCCGGCCCGAGGATTCGGCAAAGGCTGCGGCCGAGGAGTTCGCAGGGCGGCTGCGTGCGGCAGGTGCCGGGGCGGGACTGACGGTGGCAGCCGGCGTCGAGCGTTCACCCGGTGGGGCACAAACCACCGGTGCAGTCCTCGCCGCCGCGGAGTCAGCAACCGTGGCGGAGCAGGTGGACCTGATGCTGCAGGTTTCAGACAACTACCTGGCGGAAACCATGGGCCGGATGGCGGCGTTGGCCACCGGACGGCCCGGAAGCAATGACGGCGCCACGGCCGCAGCCACGGCGGAACTTGCGGCCGCGGGGGTCACTCCGGATGCCGTGAAGCTGGTGGATGTGTGCGGCCTGGCCATGGGCAACCAGGTTACGGCCCGCCAATTCACGGACGTGGTGCGGGCCATCACCACGGGCGCCGATGCCAGGCTTCGCGCCGCCCTGGACGGCTTCCCGGTCGGCGGGCTGTCGGGAACCTTGGACACCCGCTACGGGGATGCCACCACCTCGGGCGGTGCCGGGCTGGTTCGCGCCAAGACCGGGACCCTGAACACGGTGCTGGCGCTCAGCGGCTATGTGGTGGACGCCGACGGCAGGCTCCTGGTGTTCTCCTTCATCGGCAACGGCCTCACGCCCGGAGCAGCCGGCAATAAGGTGGCACTGGACCGGGCCGCCACCGCGCTGGCGGGCTGCGGCTGCCGCTAGCGCGGGCTTGCGGTTGTCCCAAGCAGCGCGGCCATCACGACGGCGGCCAGCACCGACTTCCACCCCTTGCGTGGGCCGACGGTCAGGGGAGCGATGGGACGGTAGGGGATCATGCTGTCCTTCTTCCATGGTCACGAGCGGCCGTGAACCGCGTACGCGGTGTGCGGGGCCGTAACGGTTGTGCAGGTAGTGGCCGCTCCTGTGCGGCAAAATGCTTCGTGGTTTCCACTGTGCCGGTCTGGACTGGGACGGCGCTTTCGCCCTCCTGTGCGGTGGCTGTGCAGTTTCGCCGGTGAGCGAACTTAAGGACGATCCCCAGCCTGCTGTGTTCTGATGGGACTCATGGAGTCCACTGCGCGCGAGTCCGCATCGACGATGTCCCCTTCAGGCCAGTCCAACGGGACCCAATCCAACGCGGCACAATCAAATGCCGCCCAGGCCCTGATCAACTGGGACCTCGCTGCCTCTACCGCGGCGCGGCTGGCACCGGCCGGACCCGTGCTCGACGGAAAAGCCATCGGCGAGGCGGTGGACAGCCTGCGCCGGCTCGCCGACGCATCCGTGCCGCACGTCCATGAAATCACCGGGCTGGAAGCGGCGCGGGACCTGCGCGACTCCTCCGTGCTGGTGGTGGACCGGGCGTCCTGGGCCAAGGCCAACACCCAAAGCTTCGCAGTGATGCTCAAGCCCGCCATGCAGAAGATGCTGGACACCCGGCGCGGAAGCCTCAGCCCCGCCGCCGCCCAGGTCAGCGGCGCCATTACCGGCAGCCAGCTGGGCGCCGTCCTGGCGTTCCTTTCCAGCAAGGTCCTGGGCCAGTACGATCCCTTTGCGGCGCTGGCGGAGAACTCCACGGCCCCTGCTGCCGGCCGGCTCCTGCTGGTGGCTCCGAACATCGTTTCGGTGGAGCGCGAACTCAACGTCGCGCCGGAGGATTTCCGGCTCTGGGTGTGCCTGCACGAGCAGACCCACAGGGTGCAGTTCGCGGCAGCGCCGTGGCTGCGCCACCACATGCTGGAGCAAATCGACGAACTCAGCGGCCACCTCCTGGGCAATGTCGATTCGCTGATGGAGCGTGCGTCAGCTGCCGCACGCTCGCTGAAGGACCGTTCGGCCAGCGGCAATACGCCCGGCCGCGGCGCCATCCTGGACCTGCTGCAGGACCCCGAGGAAAAGGCTGCCATCTCGCACCTCACCGCGGTGATGAGCCTGCTCGAAGGGCACGCGAACGTGGTGATGGATGCCGTGGACGCGAGCATCGTCCCGTCCGTCAAGACCATCCGGCAGCGGTTCAACGACCGCGGCAAGGACCGGGGTGTGATCGAAAAGTTCATCCGCAGCCTCCTGGGCCTGGACGCCAAGATGCGGCAGTACTCCGACGGTGCCCGCTTTGTCCGCGCCGTAGTGGACGTGGCCGGAATGGAAGGCTTCAACAAGGTGTGGGCCTCGGTGGACCACCTTCCCACCGAGCCCGAGATCCATGACGCCAAGCTGTGGCTCGACCGGATGGGCCTGTAGTTGCCTGAAGATGTACCTGCGCACTCGGCGGGGCCTGGAGTCCCGGCCCCGCGCAGTGGCCGACGGCGGCCCGGCAGGCTCGCGCCCGTCGTCGGCACGGCGCGCAAACTGATGCAAAACGCCCTGGCCGATGCGGGCTATCCCCGCCACGTCCTCGTAGCCTGCAGCGGCGGGCCGGATTCCCTGGCGCTTGCCGCCGTCGCCGCTTACTTCGCCCGCCGCGGCCACGTGGATGGCCACCCCCTGACCGTGGGCGCAGTGGTGGTGGATCACCAGCTGCAGGAGGGGTCCGGTGATGTTGCCGCCCGCACCGTGGAAGCTCTGCAGGACCTGGGCCTGCAGCCGGTGGAAATCCGTACCGTCACGGTGGCCGCTGCCGGCATGGGCCCCGAGGCCGCCGCCCGTGAAGCCCGGCACTCCGCGCTTGAGGCCGCAGCCGCGGAGCAGGGTGCGGAGGCAGTCCTGCTGGGCCACACCCTGGACGACCAGGCCGAACAGGTACTGCTGGGCCTGGCCCGCGGCTCCGGCACGCGCTCCCTCGCTGGGATGCGGCCGGCCCGGGCAGGCGCCGGAGAAACCGTCCTGTTGCGGCCCTTCCTTGGCCTCCGGCGCGCGGACACCGAGGAGATTTGTGCCGTGGAGGAGCTGGACCCCTGGCACGATCCCACCAACTCCGACCCCGCGTTCGCCCGGTCGCGGACCCGGGTGGAGGTCCTGCCGCACCTTGAGGAAAAACTTGGTCCCGGCGTCGCCGAATCCCTGGCCCGCACCGCCGCCATCCTCCAGCTTGACGCCGACTACCTGGAGGATGTGGCGGAAAGCACCTATGCATCCCTTGTTGAACGGGACGGCAGCGGACTGAGCCTGCCGGAGGAAGCGCTGCGCGCGTTGGCACCGGCCATCAGGTTCCGCGTCATCGCCAAGGCAGCGGCCGACGCCGGGGGGCAGCAGCCCAGCTACCGGCGCCTTTTGGCGGCAGAAGCACTGCTCCGGCGGCAGGGCTCGGCCGGCCCCGTGGAGCTTCCCGGCGGCGTGAGTGTCTACCGGTTGTCCCTGGCGCAGCTGGAGGAATCGAAGGGGGCCGCCGCTTCCGGGGCTCCGGCCGGCGCCGGTTCCGTTCCCCGCGAACCCGCGGGCTGTGGGAAGCTAGTATTCCGGCCTCAAAAACCGCCCGCAAAATAGTCGCACCCCGCATCTAAACAGGAGCCATTGGTGGATTCAAACGACGTCCAGGCAGATCTCAAGCACGTTCTCTACACCAAGGAACAGATCCAGCAGCGGATCACCGAACTCGCCGCGCAGATCGACAAAGACTACGAAGGACGCGAAATCCTCATTGTTGGCGTCCTCAAGGGTGCCGTGATGGTTATGGCTGACCTGGCAAGGGCACTGCACAGCCACATCTCCATGGACTGGATGGCCGTGTCCTCCTACGGCTCCGGTACCCAGTCTTCCGGTGTGGTGCGGATCCTCAAAGACCTGGACACCGACCTGATGGGCAAGGACGTGCTGATCGTCGAGGACATCATCGACTCCGGCCTGACCCTTTCCTGGCTCAAGACCAACCTGGAATCCCGCGGCACCGCGTCCGTGGAAATCTGCACCGCGTTCCGCAAGCCCACCGCAGCCAAAGTGGAGATCGACGTCAAGTACGTGGGCTACGACATCCCCAACGAATTCGTGGTGGGCTACGGCCTGGACTACGCCGAAAAGTACCGGAACCTGGACTTCGTGGGCACCCTGGCCCCGCACGTCTACGAGTAACCCCTTCCCCGCGAGATGGCAGTTCACGGCAATGTCGCCGGCCGGGACTGCCGTCAAATGCCATCTCGGAGGCCCTGTGGTGAAGCCCGGGAAGCGTGAGTAGCTGCAGCGTGGGCATCCGGGACGTGGCGCGGGAAGCCGGTGTATCGGTCACCACGGTTTCGCACGTCCTCAACGAGGTCCCTTCCGCCCGGATCAGCGCGGAAACGCGCGAGAAAGTCAGGACGACGGCGGCCCGGCTGGGTTACGGCCCCAACCGTGTGGCCCGTGCCCTCCGCAGCCGCAGGTCCGGTGTGCTGGGTCTGGTGGTTGAGGATGTGGCCACCACCCCGCACGCCGGCCGCATCATCCTGGGCGCGGAGCAGGCGGCACGCGCCCGCGGCTACACCCTGATGATCGTCCCCATCCCTGGGCCGGCAGGAGCCGGCGCCGGCCCGGAAACCGGGCGCGCCCGATGGGAAACCGGCTTTGAGTCCCTCCAAACCGGCGTTGAGTCACTCCTGGGGCGGCAGGTGGACGGGATCCTCTACTCGGCCAGCTGCCAGCGGGTTGTGCAGGCCTCCGTCAACCTGGGCAGGGTCCCCGCGGTCTTGGTGGATGCCGTCGCCGCGGACGGAAGCTTCCCGGCCGTTGTCGCCGACGAATACAACGGTGCCGGCGCCGCGGTGGATGCACTGCTGGCCGCCGGCCACACCCGGATCGGATTCCTCAACAGCGCAGACGGGAACCCCTCCCCCCACCGGCGCTTCCAGGGGTTCCAGGAAGCACTCAAGCGCACAGGAGTACGGGGAGCCTCCGGCGCTGTCGAGACGGCGTCGCCCGATGCATCAGGTGGGTACGCGGCCGCCCGCACGGTCCTGGCTGCCCGCAACCCGCCGTCGGCCCTCCTTTGCTGCAACGACCGCATGGCCATGGGAGCGTACCGCGCCGCCGCGGAACTGGGCCTGTCCATCCCCGGAGACCTGTCCGTCGTCGGATTCGGCGACGAGGAACTCATTGCGGACAACCTCCACCCGGGCCTGACCTCCGTAGCCCTGCCGGAACACGAAATGGGCGCGTGGGCAGCCAACTGCCTGATCAATGGGATTGAAAGTGCTGCGGCGGATGCCGGCGCCAACCAACTCACCGGCGTACCGGCCCCGGCGCTGCTCGCGTGCCGGCTGGTCGCGCGTGGATCCGTGGGTGCACCCGGCACCGGGATGCCACAGCGCTGAAGCGGCATTCGGCAGGCTGCCGTACTATCTACGCCCACAGGGAACTTTTGCTTTTCGCTATGCGTGATTTACTCCGGACGGTGTATAGCTAGAAGCTGACGCAGCACCATCACGCGCGCAGAGTACTCGCCGTGAAGCACTACCGGAAGGGACGGGGTCAGCCCCCGAACAGATGAAAGCTAAGAACTTCTTCAAAGGCCCGGGCATCTGGATCGTCGTTGTGGTCGGTCTGCTCCTTGTGGCTTTTGCAACGCTCGCCCCCGGCGGTGCAGCCCGGATCGATACGGACAAGGGCCTGGAACTGCTCTCCGGCAACAAGGTGGAGCAGGCCAAGATCTTCGACGGCGAGAACCGCGTTGACCTCACGCTGAAGGACAACCTGCAGGTGGATGGGCAGGACAAAGGCAAGAGCGTCCAGTTCTTCTACGTGGATGCCCGCGCACAGGACGTGGTGAAGGCCGTCACCGACGCCAAGCCGGCCCAGGGCTTCACCGACCAGCCGATTGAAAGCAACTGGTTCTCCGGCCTGCTTTCCCTCCTGATCCCCGTGATCCTGCTGGGCGCACTTTTCTGGTTCCTGATGACCCGCATGCAGGGCGGCGGCTCCAAGATCATGCAGTTCGGCAAGTCCAAGGCCAAGATGGTCAGCAAGGACATGCCGCAGGTGACCTTCGCGGACGTCGCCGGTGCCGACGAAGCTGTGGAGGAACTGCAGGAAATCAAGGAATTCCTGCAGGAACCGGCCAAGTTCCAGGCGGTCGGCGCCAAGATCCCCAAGGGCGTGCTGCTCTACGGTCCGCCGGGTACCGGTAAGACGCTGCTGGCCCGTGCGGTTGCAGGTGAGGCCGGCGTACCCTTCTTCTCCATCTCCGGCTCTGACTTCGTGGAAATGTTCGTCGGCGTGGGCGCATCCCGCGTCCGCGACCTCTTCGAACAGGCCAAAGCCAACTCGCCCGCGATCATCTTCGTGGATGAGATCGACGCCGTCGGCCGGCACCGCGGCGCCGGCATCGGCGGCGGCAACGACGAACGCGAGCAGACCCTCAATCAGTTGCTGGTGGAGATGGACGGCTTCGACGTCAAGACCAACGTCATCCTTATTGCCGCCACCAACCGGCCCGACGTCCTGGACCCGGCACTGCTGCGTCCCGGCCGTTTCGACCGCCAGGTGTCCGTGGAGGCCCCGGACCTGATTGGCCGCGACCAGATCCTGCAGGTGCACGCCAAGGGCAAGCCGATGGCGCCCGGCGTGGACCTGAAGGGTGTGGCGAAGAAGACGCCCGGCTACACGGGCGCCGACTTGGCCAACGTCCTGAACGAGGCCGCGCTGCTCACCGCGCGCTCCAACGCCAACCTGATCGACGACCGTGCCCTGGACGAGGCGATTGACCGCGTCATGGCCGGGCCGCAGAAGCGCAGCCGCGTCATGAAGGAACACGAGCGCAAGATCACCGCCTACCACGAAGGCGGCCACGCCCTGGTGGCGGCTGCCCTGCGGAACTCGGCGCCGGTCACCAAGATCACCATCCTTCCCCGGGGCCGGGCCCTGGGTTACACCATGGTGGTTCCGGAAAACGACAAGTACTCCGTGACCCGGAACGAACTCCTGGACCAGATGGCTTACGCCATGGGCGGCCGCGTGGCAGAGGAGATCGTGTTCCACGATCCGTCCACCGGTGCCTCCAATGACATCGAGAAGGCCACGGGCACCGCGCGCAAGATGGTCACCGAATACGGCATGAGCGAACGCGTCGGTGCTGTGCGCCTGGGCCAGGGCGGCGGCGAGCCCTTTCTGGGCCGCGACGCCGGGCACGAGCGCAACTACTCCGACCAGATTGCCTATGTCGTGGACGAGGAAGTGCGCCGACTGATCGAGCAGGCACATGACGAGGCCTACGAAATCCTCACCGAGAACCGGGACATCCTGGACTACCTCGCCCTTGAGCTGCTGGAGCGGGAGACCCTCAACCAGGCCGAGATTGCCGACATCTTCCGTGACGTCCGCAAGCGGGACTTCCGTGAGGTGTGGCTGTCCAAGGAGACCCGTCCCGTCCAGTTGACCGGACCCGTTGAGAGCCGCCAGGAGCGGGCTGAACGCGAGGCGCAGGAGGAAGCGAAGAAGGCCCGTCTGGACGAGCCGCTGGACGCCCAGCCCCCGCACCCGCAGGGCGTCTCGGAGGATGCTCCGTTTCACGGAGGGGTCCCCGACTCGGGGCCTGACACCCTTCGCGGCTAAGCTTTCCCTGTGACTTCCTTCGACGACGACGACGTTTCCGCCTCTGCCGCATACCCGGCGGAGGTCGGTTCCCACCACTCCAAGAGCGAAAAGGTGGACCGCCCACGGATCGAGGCGGCCGTCCGCGAGATCCTCCTTGCCATCGGCGAGGACCCGGACCGCGGCGGCCTCCTGGATACCCCCAAAAGGGTTGCGAAGGCGTACGCCGAGGTTTTCGCCGGACTGCACCACGATCCTGCGGACGTCCTGTCCACCACCTTCGATCTGGACCACGAGGAACTGGTCCTGGTCAAGGACATCCCCTTCTACTCCACGTGCGAGCACCACCTGGTGCCGTTCCATGGGGTGGCCCATGTTGGTTACATCCCCTCGCACGACGGCAAAGTGACCGGGCTGAGCAAGCTGGCCCGGCTGGTGGACATCTACGCCCGCCGCCCCCAGGTGCAGGAGCGGCTGACTACAGAAATTGTCGAAGCGATGGTGAAGCACCTCAAACCCCGCGGTGCCATCGTCGTTGTTGAATGCGAGCACATGTGCATGTCGATGCGCGGCATCCGCAAGCCCGGAGCGAAGACCGTCACCAGTGCGGTCCGCGGGCAGCTTCATGACCCGGCCACCCGTGCCGAAGCCATGAGCCTCATCCTCGGAAGGTAACAACAGACCATGGATTCACTCGCTGCAGCCCCTGGAACGGGACCCGCAACGTCTCCGCTGCCCATCCTGCGCAAGCCCAGGCCGGCCGCGCGCTTCGAAGACCTCCCCACCGGCCGCACCCTGGTCATGGGAATCCTGAACGTCACCCCGGATTCGTTCAGTGACGGCGGCAAGCATGCGACGGCGGACACCGCCATCGCGGCCGGCCTGCGGATGTTCTACGCGGGCGCGGACATCATCGACGTCGGGGGCGAGTCCACCCGGCCCGGCGCCGACGAGGTGACCCCGGACGAAGAGCAGCGCCGCGTCCTGCCGGTGATCGAAGCGCTGGTAAAGGCCGGCGCCCTGGTCAGCATCGACACCACGCATGCCTCCACGGCAGCCGCTGCCCTGAAGGCCGGAGCGGCCATCATCAATGACGTCTCCGGGCTGACTATCGAACCGGAGATGGTGGAGCTGGTGGCAGCCTCCAAGGCGCCCTATGTCCTCACGCACCGGCGGGGTGACGCCAGGACCATGAACTCGCTCGCCGAGTACACGGACGTGGCAGGGGAAGTGGTGGCTGAGCTGGCAGGAGTGCGGGACAAGCTCTACGCAGCCGGTGTCAGCCAGGAACAGATCATCATCGATCCGGGCCTGGGGTTCGCCAAGAACGACGCCCAGAACTGGGAACTGCTGCAGAACCTGGACCAGCTGGACAGCCTGGGCCACAAGGTCCTGGTGGCCGCCTCCCGCAAGCGTTTCCTCGGCACCCTGCTCACGGTGGCCGGTAAGTCTGCCGCTCCCGACGAGCGGGACGCTGCCACGGCCGCGATCACAGCCATCAGTGCCTACCGGGGGGCCTGGGCCGTCCGCGTGCACGACGTCGGATCGAGCCTTGACGCGGTCAAGGTGGCTGCGCGCATGGCGGCAGCACCCGCAACACAAGCTGTACCCAAGACGCAATAGGGCCGGGGGACCCATGGACAGGATTACGCTGACCGGAGTGACCGCCGTCGGCCACCACGGTGTCTTCGATTTCGAACGCCGGGAGGGCCAGCCCTTTGTTGTGGACGCCGTGCTCTACCTGGACTTCACGGAAGCGGCGCAGTCCGACGACGTCCGGGACACCGCCCATTACGGTGAGGTGGCGCAGCGTATTACCGAGTGGATCACCGGGGAGCCCCTGAACCTCATCGAGGCACTCGCGGTGCGGATCGCCGACAGCCTCCTGGCCGAATTCACGCTCCAGGCCGTGGACATCACTGTCCATAAACCCCAGGCCCCCATCGAGGTCCCTTTCGGTGACGTGGCAGTGACGGTCCATCGGAAACGGGCCTCCGCTGCCCGCGCGCTGGCCGGGGCGCAGGCATGAACGGGATCTACACCAAGGCCGTGCTCGCCCTGGGAAGCAACCTCGGGGAACGGAACGAGACCCTGACCGAGGCTGTGGCGGACCTGGTGGACCCGCCGGAGGTCCGGCTGCTCGCCGTCTCGCCCATCGTCCAGACCAAGGCGGTGGGCGGACCCGCCGGCCAGCCGGACTTCCTGAACATGGTCATCACCGTGGAAACCATCCTCACCCCTGAGGAACTGCTGGAACACTGCCAGGCCGTGGAGAACAAGCACCTCCGGGTCCGTGAGGTCCACTGGGGGCCGCGGACGCTCGACGTCGACATCATCACCTACGGCGACCTCCACAGCGATGACCCCGCGCTGACCATCCCGCACCCGCGTGCGGCGTCGCGTGCTTTCGTCCTCTACCCCTGGTCCCTCATCGAACCGGCTGCCACGCTGAACGGCGAACGGATCAGCACGCTGGCTGCCCGGGCGGAAGATTTTCCTGACCTTGCCCCGTTCGACGGATTCGGGGACTTTGACGGCATGCCGACGGCGGGAGCGGTGGAGGAGCGGTGAAGCCCATCAACCCCCTGCGCCTGCTGCTGATCTGCGTCATCCTCGCGGTTGCCGGCTGGTCGGCCACGGTTGTCACCAGCCGTTACAGCATGGCCACACCCGTCCTGCCGGCCACCGCGCTTGCCACCATGGGCGTCATCGTCATCATTACCCTGGTCCTGGGTATCCGGATCCTGAGGTGGCGGAACAGCCGCGAGCCCAACAGCAAGGCCAAGAAGAAGCAGCTCGATCCCCTCCTGGCAGCCCGCACCCTGGTCCTGGCGCAGGCGTGCGCTTACGCCGGAACGGTGCTGCTGGGATGGCACGTGGGCATCTTCCTGGACCAGCTGCGGATCTGGAGCCTGCGCAATGACCAGGGCATCACCTGGCTGGCCCTGGCCATGGCCGGCGGCGGCCTGGTGATGATCGTGGTGGGGCTTATTGTGGAGCGGTTCTGCAGGATCCCGCCTGAAGATGGCGATACCAACGGCGTCGACGGGAAGAAGGGCCGGACTGCCCGCGGGGAAACCGCGGGGGAAGGCGAATATGCCTACCGAGGCGATTGACCCGCCGGGTATCGCCTGGCAGCGGGTGTCATCGAAATACGTTACGGTCCGCCTGGTGGAGTGGGCCCTGGCCAACCTCGCCACCGTGCTGGTCCTGTCCGCGCCGCTGGTGTTCGTCCTCCTGGGCTGGTGGCGGTGGCCGCCGCTGTGGCTGGCCGTCACCGTTCCGGCCGTTACCCTGCTGCTTGCTCTATGGCGGCTGGTCCTCATTCCGCGCCAGGTCCGGGCCATCGGCTACGCCGAGCGCGACGACGACCTGCTGGTCAGGAGCGGTATCTTCTTCCAGCGCACCATGGCCGTCCCGTACGGCCGCATGCAGTACGTGGACATCGCCGTTGGTCCGGTGGAGCGTGGCCTGGGCCTGTGCACCGTCAAGCTCCACACAGCATCCCCCGGCACCAATGCGCGCATACCCGGCCTTCCGGCAGCGGAAGGCGCCCGGCTCCGGGAACAGCTGGCCGCGCGGGGCGAAGCCAGGCTGGCAGGACTGTGACCACTGACGGCCAGCTGCCCGGGCCGCCGTCGCTGCCGCCTCCCGCAGTCCCGGACACCACGGCAACGCCCGACGGCGAATGGCTGCGTGTGCATCCCGCCTCACCTTTCGTCCGCGGCTGGGTTGCCCTGGCCGCCATCGCGTTCTTCTTCGGCAGGGACCTCTTTGAACGGACGCTCCAGGGCCAGCCCGTATTCGAGGACGGCTTCGCCAGGCGTGCACCCTGGCTCCTGGGCGGCGGGGCCGCGGTACTCGCCGTGGCAGTCCTGGGGTTCATCCTGACCTGGTACTTCACCAAGTACCAGGTGTCCGGAGGCTACGTCCGCGTCAACAGTGGACTCCTCTTCCGCCAGCACCGGCAGGCTCGGCTGGACCGGGTGCAGGCGATCGACATTGTGCAGCCCCTGCTGGCCCGCATCTTTGGCCTGGCCGAACTCAAGTTTGAAGTTGCCGACGCCGGAGAATCCGCAGTGCGCCTGGCCTACCTCAGGATCGATGACGCCCGCCAACTGCGCGCCACCATCCTCGCCCGGGCCTCCGGGGCTGAGGCAAGTTTCGGTGGGGGCCCGGTGGCCGGCATCGACGCCGCGGCGCGTCCAGGTCCCGGCAGCCCATTGGCGGCGCCCTTTGGCGCGCCCGCACCCGAGGCTCCCGAAATCCAGGTACTCAGCGTGCCGCCGTCGCGCCTTATCGGCTCGCTGCTGCTGAGCGAGCAGAGTTTCTTCATCGTGGTGGGCGGCTTCGCGTCCGTGGTCCTGTCCGCGCTGACGGACAACCGCGCTTTCTACTTCTACCTGGTGCCCGCAGCGCTCGGCCTTGCCGCCAGCTACTGGAACTTCTTCAACAAGGGCTACAACTTCACCGCCGCCGTCTCGCCGGATGGCATCCGCCTGCGGTATGGGCTGCTGGATACGCAGGCGCAGACGCTTCCGCCGGGCCGGATCCAGGCCGTGAAGATTGCCCAGCCTCCGCTGTGGCGTCCGTTCGGCTGGTACCGGATGCAGGTGAACGTGGCCGGCTACGGGACATCGGGCAACGCCGTCGAAGGCAATACCAGGACCATCCTCCTGCCGGTGGGCAAGTTCACCGACGTCATGGCCATGCTCTCGCTGGTCCTGCCGGACCCCGGGACGGACCGGCCGGACACGGTGTTTGCTGCCGGGCTTGGCGGCAGGGATTCTGACGGCGGATTCACCACCACCCCGCGGCGGGCCCGGCTGCTGGCGCCGCTGGCTTGGCGGCGGAACGGTTTTGCAGCCACTGACACGGCACTGCTGATCCGTTCCGGGCGCTGGTGGCGTGAACTTGTTCTGGTGCCGCACCAACGGACGCAGTCACTGGCGCTCCACCAGGGGCCCCTGGCGCGTCGGTTCCGGGTTGCGGACCTGGTCCTGCACACCACCGCCGGCCCCGTTGTCCCGCGGTTGACCCAGGCCGGGTTGGACGAGGCCAGGCAACTCTTTGATGAGCAGTCGGCGCGGGCCAGGCTGGCCAGGAAGCGGCAGACCACCGAACAATGGTTGCGGCAGGTTGTTCCGGCTGTGGAGCCCTTGCAGGTGCCAGCCAGGCCACTGTCCGGGGCGCATGTTCCCGGGGTGCGGCTCCCCGGGACAGCAGCCAGTGAACCCCGCACCCATCACCAACAGGAAGGCCAGCAGCATGGTTAAGCCCGGACGCCTCGGCGTCGGAATCATCGGCGCCGGCAAAGTGGGGGCCGTGCTCGGCGCGGCACTGCGCGCTGCCGAGCACGCCGTCGTGGGAGTGTCAGCTGTCTCTGACGCAAGCCGGGAACGGGCTGAGGCGCTGCTCCCCGGCGTCCCCATCCTTGAAGTCCAGGACATCGTGGAGCGTGCGGAGCTGGTGCTGTTGGCGGTGCCCGACGACGCGCTGCCGGACTTGGTGGAGGGGCTGGCGAAGCTCGGAGCCTGGCAGCCGGGACAGCTCGTGGCCCACACCTCGGGCCGGTTCGGCGTGGGCGTGCTGCATCCGGTCCGCGCTGCCGGCGCCGTGCCGCTGGCGTTGCACCCGGCAATGACGTTCACGGGCATGAGCCTGGACCTCACCCGGCTGCTCGACTGCACCTTCGGCGTGACGGCCGATGCCGCCATGCTCCCCATCGCCCAGGCGCTGGTGGTGGAGATGGGGGCCGAGCCCGTGGCCATCGCCGAGGCGGACCGGACGCTCTACCACGCAGCCCTGGCCCATGGGTCGAACCACCTGGTCACCTTGGTGGCACAGGCCTCCCAGCTCCTGCGCGAGGTGGGAGTGGAATCGCCTGAACGCATGCTGGGACCGCTGCTGCGGGCCACGCTGGAGAACGCGCTGGCCTCGGGGGAGTCGGCGCTGACCGGGCCGGTGGCCCGCGGCGACGTGGGCACCGTGCGGGCGCACGCGGAGGCGTTGCGGGAGTTCGACGGCGGCGGGCAGGGCGATGTGCTGGCGGCCTACCTTGCGATGGCCCGCGCCACTGCCCTGCGCGCTGAAGCGCGCGGCCTGCTGAAACCCGACCAGCTGAAGGGGCTGCACGAGGCCCTCGATCCAAAGGAAGACTGAATGCCCATTCAACTCGTCACCACCGTTGCCGGCCTGAAAGCCGAAAGCGCCCGTCTGCTCGCCGCGAAACAGGGTGCTTCGCAGGGGCTTGTTCCCACCATGGGCGCACTCCACGAAGGCCATGCAACGCTGGCGCGCACCGCCGTCGAGCAGAACGATGTGGTGGTGGCCAGCATCTTCGTCAATCCCCTGCAGTTCGGCGATGCCGTTGACCTGGACCGCTATCCGCGGACGCTCGATGCGGACCTGGCCCTTCTTGAGGAGCAGGGCATTGACCTGGCTTTCGCGCCTTCAGTGGAAGAGGTCTACCCGAATGGGCAGCCGCTGGTGCGGGTTACCTCCGGGCGCCTTGGGGAGAAATGGGAGGGTGCTTCGCGGCCCGGACACTTCGACGGCGCCCTGACCGTTGTGGCCAAACTGCTGCACTATGGAATGCCGGCGGCGGGCCTTCCAGCCGGCCCTGCAGGATCTGCCGGCAGCAGCCTGCCGGCATACCGGGCCTACTTTGGCCAAAAAGACGCCCAGCAACTGGCCCTGGTCCGGCGGATGGTTTCAGACCTGAACTTCCCCGTGGAGATTGTGGGCGTGCCAACGGTGCGGGCAACGGACGGCCTGGCGCTGTCCAGCCGGAACCGCTTCCTGTCCGACGCCGAGCGGGACGCCGCGCTGGTCCTGTCCAGGGCCCTGCGGCTGCTGGAGGAGCGGGCGAACGCCCATGAGCCGCTGGACCTTGATTCCGCGATGGCGATGGTGGAATCCCAGCCCTTGGTGTCGCTTGACTACTTTGACGTGGTGGACCCGGGCACCCTTGAACCGCTGGCCGAGAATTGCCGGGAAACACCCTTCCGCGGCGAGGCCCTGGCACTCATCGCGGCCAAGGTGGGCCCGGTGCGCCTGATCGACAACGTGCCGTTGAGCTCATAACTGCCGCGTTAGTCGCCGCGCATTGCCCTGGACGGGACCGGCTACAGGCCTGAATGGTCCCGGTTGATCATGAGCTGTTCGAGCAGGGCGCGTTCAGGCTGGCCCGGGTTCCTGGCGACGCAGCGGCGAAGCCGGGCCCGGGCGAGCTCTTCACTGGGGTCCTGGCCACCAAGCAGCTCATCGATGATTTCCTGCGCCTGCCACCGCAACGACTCTATGGCGAACTGCCTGACCTCTTGGGGCGTGTCACTGGACATCCACGGATCCGGATCCGACGGGACACTTTGGAACATCCGCTCTGCTGACATTGGGGCCTCCTTGCTCCAAACCGGCGGACCCTTGGGTGCGCCTTGCGGTGTTCTAAAGAACTGCGTAGGAGAAACACTACAGCGGGAAAGACCGGTCTGTCTCCCCCTGCAGTAGACTTCAAGTCCTATGAGCACAGAGGCGAAGGTCCCGAGAACTGATGCGGCGTCCCAGGCCCCCGCACTGGAGGGTCACACCAATTCGGTGGAGCGGATCCTTTCGGTTGCCTATGAGTTGTTCTCCCGCAGGGGAATCCGGGACGTGGGCGTCAATGAGCTCATCGAGCGGTCAGGGGTGGCAAAGGCCACCTTCTACCGGCACTTCCCGTCAAAGGACTCGCTGGTCCTGGCGTTCCTGGAACAGCGGGACAAGCTGTGGACCGTTGAAGCGATAGTGTCCCAGGCCCGGGGTCGGGGAGAGACGCCGGTGGAGCGGCTGCTGGCGATCTTCGACGTCCTGGGTGAATGGTTCCGGCGCGATGACTTCGAAGGGAGCACCTTCACGCAGGTCCTGCTGGAGATGGGCCCGTCCCACCCCCTGGGCCAGGCCAGCATCAACTACCTGGCGAAACTCCGAAGCCACGTGCAGGCATTGGCTGAAGAAGCCGGGCTGGTGGACCCCGATGGGTTCGCTCGTTCCTGGCAGATCCTGATGAAGGGATCCATTATTTCGGCTACCGGCGGTGACCTTGATGCAGGGAAGCGCGCCCGGCAGATGGCCGCCTGGCTGATCGAGCACCACACGGCTTAGCGGCTGGCGCTGCAGGGCGGGCTTCGGGCCGACCTTCGGGACTGACCTTCGGGACTGACTGTGGCAGCCTACGGCCGGCTCCCTACGGCGTCCGGGAAAAGGGCGAATGGCGTGGCGAGGAGTTCGGCCCAGAGTGGATCGTCGGCTGGCAGGTCGTCGAGGTCCACGTATCTGTCGTCGTCGGGTTCCCACAGGGGAAGGTCTTCGAGGCTGGCCTCCAGGCACTGGCATTCAGGGGGCGAGACCCACTGCGGCCATTGCGGGCAGCCTTCCGCGGGCCAGTGGGTTGGTTCGGGGCCGGGTTGTTCGGGTTTGTAGTGGCGTCCGGTGGGTGAGGTCCAGCCGGGTGGTCCATTCCTGTTGGCCGGGTCGGGTGTCCACCTGCTGTGGTGTTTGAGTCGATGGTGTTTGGGGCAGAGCTGGGCCAGGTTGCTGGCGTTGGTGGTGCCGCCGTGTTCCCAGGCGGTGAGGTGGTCGGTTTCGTTGTCGCTGGTCTTGTTGTTGCAGCCGGGGAACGTGCATTTGGTATCCCGCATCCTGATCCAGCGTTTGATGGCCTCGGTGAGCCGGTAGTTTTTGCGGCCGATTTCCAGTGGTGCCCCGTCGCG